>NZ_JBEZNL010000006.1:0-54372 GCF_040653275.1 Streptomyces sp. NPDC048002
CGCCCCAGCCCGGTCCGGGCGGCGGGGGCGGCGGGGTCTGTGCGGGGTTCGCGGGGCCGGCCGGCGCGGACCACTGGGCCGGGGGCGGCTGCTCCTTGGACCACTTCGGGCCGGAGTCCTGCGGCTGCGGGCCCTGCTGGTCGGCGGGGTGACCGGCGTCGGGGCGGTCTGCGGGCCGGTCGGTGCCGGGCTCGCGGCGCTCCTGACCGTCGGACGGGGCGGATCCGGGCGAGGCCCAGCCCGGAGTGTCGTTCATCGTCGCTCCTTCACGGTGCCCGTCCGCGGGTCGCGGCGGCAGGTTGGGAGCCATCGTGCCATGGGGTGGTCGTCGGGGGACCGGCCAAGGTCGGGGCTGTACACCTTCAATTGTCCGCCGGATAACGGGCAGACTGACCGCATGGCTGATCAGCACGCGCAATCCGGTGAGGACAGGCGGCCGACCGGGATACCGGTGATCCGTTGGGAAGAGCCACCCGAAGGCCCCGTACTGGTTCTGCTCGACCAGAGGAGACTGCCCGCGGAGGAGGTCGAACTGGTCTGTACGGACGCGCCGATGCTGGTGGAGGCGATCCGTTCGCTCGCCGTGCGCGGGGCGCCGGTGCTGGGGATCGCGGGCGCGTACGGTGTCGCGCTCGCCGCGGTGCGCGGGTTCGACGTGGACGACGCCGCCGACGCCCTCGCGGCGGCCCGGCCCACCGCGGTCAACCTCGCCGTCGGGGTCCGCGGGGCGCAGGCCGCGTACCGGGCGGAGCTGGCCGCGGGCGGTGACGCCGGGAAGGCGGCGCAGGCCGCGCTGGCCGCCGCGCGCACACTGCACCGAGACGACGCCGAGGCGAGCGCGGGGATGGCCCGCAGGGGACTGGCGCTGCTGGACGAGCTGCTGCCCGGCGGCGGGCACCGGATCCTCACCCACTGCAACACCGGCTCGCTGGTGTCCGGCGGCGAGGGCACGGCGTTCGCGGTGGCGCTGGCGGCGCACCGGAAGGGACAGCTGCGGCGGCTGTGGGTGGACGAGACGCGCCCGCTGTTGCAGGGGTCCCGGCTGACGGCGTACGAGGCGGCCCGCAGCGGGATGGCGTACTCGCTGCTGACGGACAACGCGGCGGGATCGCTGTTCGCCGCGGGCGAGGTGGACGCCGTACTGATCGGGGCGGACCGGATCGCCGCGGACGGGTCGGTGGCGAACAAGGTCGGCAGCTATCCGCTGGCGGTGCTCGCGCGCTACCACCATGTGCCGTTCATCGTGGTGGCGCCGTCGACGACGGTGGACATGGGGACGCCGGACGGGGCGTCGATCGAGGTGGAGCAGCGGCCCGGGTACGAGGTGACCGAGGTGGCCGCGCCGCAGGTGCCGGTGACGGGGCCGGGCGGCGGGATACCGGTGGCGCCGCTCGGGACGCAGGCGTACAACCCCGCCTTCGATGTGACGCCGCCGGAGCTGATCACGGCGATCGTGACGGAGGCCGGTGTGGTGTCGCCGGTGACGGCGGAGGCGCTGGCCGAGTTGTGCGCCGGGCGGCCCGAGGTGACGCTCGGCTGAGGAGGGATGCGCGCTCTGTGTCGACGGCCCCGGCGGGCGGGCCGTCGGCGCGTGCCGCCGGACCCGTGATCGGCGAACGAGGGCAGACAGTAGTGACCCCGTACGACTATCGTCACAGGCCAGTGACCCTTCTCACCAGCGCCCCGGTCACTGTTACGAGAATGGGATGATGTCGTTTATGAAGGGACGAGTCCTTGTCGTCGACGACGACACCGCACTGGCCGAGATGCTCGGCATCGTGCTGCGTGGTGAAGGTTTTGAGCCGTCTTTCGTAGCCGACGGTGACAAGGCGCTGGCCGCATTCCGCGAGGCCAAGCCCGATCTTGTGCTGCTCGACCTGATGCTGCCCGGACGGGACGGCATCGAGGTGTGCCGCCTGATCCGGGCCGAGTCGGGCGTACCGATCGTCATGCTCACCGCCAAGAGCGACACCGTCGATGTCGTGGTGGGCCTGGAGTCCGGCGCCGACGACTACATCGTGAAGCCGTTCAAGCCCAAGGAGCTGGTCGCCCGTATCCGGGCGCGGCTGCGGAGGTCCGAGGAGCCCGCGCCGGAGCAGCTCGCCATCGGTGACCTCGTCATCGACGTCGCCGGTCACTCGGTGAAGCGGGACGGGCAGTCGATCGCGCTGACGCCGCTGGAGTTCGACCTGCTGGTCGCGCTCGCCCGCAAGCCGTGGCAGGTGTTCACCCGTGAGGTCCTGCTGGAGCAGGTGTGGGGATACCGGCACGCCGCGGACACCCGCCTGGTCAATGTGCATGTGCAGCGACTGCGCTCCAAGGTCGAGAAGGACCCGGAGCGCCCGGAGATCGTGGTGACCGTCCGAGGTGTCGGTTACAAGGCGGGACCGAGCTGACATGTCGGGTGACAGTGCCGCTTCGGCGCCCGGACGGTCCGGGACCCGCGCGGGGCGGCCTGTCGGCCGGGGGACGACAGGCTCTCGCTGGGGACGTGTTCTGGAGGGCGGGCTGCTCCAGGGCGGGGTCCAGGGCAGCCCGGTCCTCCGGCTGTTCATGCGCTGGGTGCGCCGGCCGCTGCTGCCCGTCATGCGGCTGTGGCGGCGCAACATCCAGCTCAAGGTCGTGGTCACGACCCTGCTGATGTCGCTGGGCGTCGTGCTGCTGCTGGGCTTCGTCGTCATCGGGCAGGTCCGCAACGGCCTGCTGGACGCCAAGGTGAAGGCCTCGCAGAGCCAGGCCACCGGCGGTTTCGCAGCGGCCAAGCAGAGGGCCGACGCGACGGCGGCCGGAGTGGGCGACGACGGCACCACCCCGGACGGCCCGTCCGAGCAGAACGTCATCCAGTGGATGAGCGAACTCGTGGAGTCGCTGTCCAGCGGCGGCCAGGGCGCCTTCGAGGTGGTCACCCTGCCCACGGGCGGCGACAGCGGCGGCGGGCGCGGCCCGCGCGCCTCCAACTACGTCGACCCCAACGCCAGCGTGCCCGAGGACCTGCGGGAGCGGATCGACAGCGACACCGGCGCGGCGCAGAGCTACTCGCGCATCATCTACAACGCCGACAAGGACTCCCAGCCGGCCCTCGTCATCGGCAAGCAGCTCAACGACCCGAACAACAACCCGTACCAGCTCTACTACCTCTTCCCGCTCACCCAGGAGGAGAAGTCGCTGAGCCTGGTCAAGGGCACTCTGGCGACCGCCGGGCTGTTCGTGGTCGTCCTGCTCGGCGCCATCGCCTGGCTCGTGGTGCGCCAGGTGGTCACACCGGTGCGGATGGCGGCCGGGATCGCCGAGCGGCTGTCCGCCGGGCGCCTCCAGGAACGGATGAAGGTCACCGGCGAGGACGACATCGCCCGGCTCGGTGAGGCCTTCAACAAGATGGCGCAGAACCTCCAGCTCAAGATCCAGCAGCTGGAGGACCTGTCGCGGATGCAGCGGCGGTTCGTCTCGGATGTCTCGCACGAGTTGCGGACGCCGTTGACGACCGTACGGATGGCCGCCGACGTCATCCACGAGGCGCGGGAGGACTTCGACCCCGTGACGGCGCGGTCGGCGGAACTCCTCGCCGACCAGGTCGACCGCTTCGAGTCGCTCCTCGCCGACCTGCTGGAGATCAGCCGGTTCGACGCGGGCGCGGCGGCGCTGGAGGCCGAGCCGATCGACCTGCGCGAGGTCGTCCGTCGGGTGGTCAGCGGCGCCGAGCCGCTCGCCGAGCGCAAGGGCACGACGATACGGGTGGCGGGCGATCAGCAGCCCGTGATCGCCGAGGCCGACGCCCGGCGCCTGGAGCGGGTGCTGCGCAATCTCGTGGTCAACGCCGTGGAGCACGGCGAGGGCCGGGACGTGGTGGTCAGGCTCGCCTCGGCGGGCGGCGCGGTCGCGGTCGCGGTCCGCGACTACGGCATCGGGCTCAAGCCCGGCGAGGCCACGCGCGTCTTCAGCCGCTTCTGGCGGGCCGACCCGGCACGCGCGCGTACCACCGGCGGTACGGGGCTCGGGCTGTCCATCGCCCTGGAGGACGCCCGGCTGCACGGCGGCTGGCTCCAGGCCTGGGGCGAGCCCGGTGGCGGTTCGCAGTTCCGGCTGACGCTGCCCCGGACGGCGGACGAGCCCCTCAGGGGCTCCCCGATACCGCTGGAGCCGAAGGACTCGCGCCGCAACCGCGGTCTCGACGACGCCGGCCTCCCGAGGGGCGAGAAGAGCGCGACCGTGCCGGCGCAGCAGACGGGCGAGGCGGCCTCGATGCCGTCGCGCGATCCGATAGCGCAGCAGCTGGCCTCGGTGGCGGCGCCCACGGCCGACCCGACGGCGCTGCCCGGAAACGGCGCACGCGTGGTGCCCCGGCCGGGCGCGGCGCCGCGACGACAGGACGACGCGGCCACCGGGGAGGGGGCACGCGGCGAGGACGCCGGGCCGACGGAGGGCCCGAGCAGGCAAGGGGAGGCATTTCGTGGCCGCTGACCGCGAGGGGGGCACCCGGCACCGGCCGGGGCGCGCGGTGGCGTACGCCGCCTGTGGCGCCGTACTGCTGGCGGGGTGTGCGTCGATGCCCGACAGCGGGGACCTGAGCGGGGTGGACTCCACCGCTCGCCAGGACACCCAGGTGCGGGTCTTCGCGGTCCCGCCGGCCGAGGACGCCACGCCCACCCAGCTGGTGCAGGGCTTCCTGGAGGCGCTGACCAGCGACGACCCGAACTACGAGATCGCCAGCCAGTACCTGACGAAGGCGGCGGCGAAGGAATGGCGGCCGAAGACGGGCACCACGGTGCTCGCCGACGGCGCCGACGCCTTCGAGATGCCCCGCGCGCGCGGGCGGGAGAACACCTCGGAGACGTCGTTCACGCTGAGCGGCACCAAGGTCGCCACGGTGGACGAGCAGCAGTCGTACGCGGCTGCGGACGGGCTGTACGAGGAGCTGCTGCACCTCGTCCAGGACCCGAAGACCAAGCAGTGGCGCATCGACAAGCTGCCCGAGGGCGTCGTCATGGGGCAGGGCGACTTCGAGCGCAACTTCACGTCCGTCAACAAGTACTACTTCGCCTCGAACACCCTGGGCGGGGGGACCCGCCGGACCGCGGCGGTCGCCGACCCCGTGTTCGTGCGCGAGCGCGTCGACCCCATGACGCAGATGGTGCGCTCCCTGCTGAAGGGGCCGACCAGCTGGCTCAGCCCGGTGGTCCGCACCAGCTTTCCCACCGGTACGGCGCTGAAGAAGGGCGTCACCACACTCACCCCGGACGAGCAGAACAAGCTGACCGTGCCGCTGAACGACAGGGCCGCCCGGGTCGGCCTGAGCAAGTGCACCGAGATGGCCGCGCAGCTGTTGTTCACCCTGCGCAGCCTGAGTCCGTCGGTGGAGGAGGTCGAGCTGGAGTCGGGTGACCGGACCCTGTGCTCGCTCACCGCCGAACGGGCCGAGGCGACGGCGGCGCGCGGATCCACGGAGCAGGTCGGCCACCTGTACTTCGTCGACCACGAGCACCGGCTGGTGCGGATGGCCGCCGAGGACGGCGCCCGGACCGCCGAGGCGGTGCCCGGAGCGCTCGGCGAGGGGCAGACCCAGCTGAGGGCCGCGGCGGTCTCCCGGGACGAGGAGATGGCCGCTGGGGTCACCCTCGACGGCAAGCAGCTCTACGTCGGTTCGCTGGTGTCGGGCGGCTCGCTCGGTGAGCCCTTGCTGCGCAGTGCGGGCGGTACGGCCGAGGACCGGCTGACGGCGCCCAGCTGGGACTCCCAGCACGATCTGTGGGTGGCCGACCGCGACCCCGACGACCCCAGGCTGCTCCTGCTGGAGAACGGCGCGGGCGAACCGCTGGAGGTGCGGACACCGGGCCTGGACGGGCGCGTCGAGTCGGTGCGCGTGGCCGCGGACGGGGTGCGGATCGCGCTCGTCGTCTCGCGGGGCGACACCTCGTCGCTGCTCGTCGGGCGCATTGAGCGGGAGACGAAGGCGGGGGACGACCGGCCGACCGTGTCGGTGATGGAACTGCGCTCCGCGACACCGGCGTTGGAGGAGGTCACCACCGTCTCGTGGGCGGGCGACAGCCGCCTGGTGGCGGTCGGGCGCGAGCAGGACGGCGTCCAGACCGTGCGCTACGTCCAGGTCGACGGGGCTGTGCCCGAGGGGCCGACGCCGGCCGCGCTGACCGGGGCCAAGGAGATCGCCGCGGCCGAGAACGACCGGCTGCCGCTGGTGGCGTACTCGGAGGACGGCATCGTGCGCCTCCAGGCCGGGGCGCAGTGGCAGAAGGTCGTCACGGACGGGACGGCGCCGGTCTATCCGGGGTGAGCGTCCCGCGTGGCGGTACGGGTGAGCGGCTGTTCCGGATCGGGGCGGCCGCTCTTTCGCTCTGCGCCGGGCGCGCCGGGCGCCTGTGGTCGTTCCGCGGCGGCGCGCGCCAGGCCCTCGTCCGTCCCCTGGCGGGCGGGCCAAGCCTGTGACGTGGGGTTATGCGGGTGACGGGAGTTATCCACAAGACGTTGTCCACAGGGGTGGCAGGGGGCGGCCGGGGGCGGCAGAGTGGGGACATGCGGGGTTGGTGGCAGGAGTTCGCGGATCTGGTGCTGCCGGCCGAGTGCGCCGGCTGCGGGCGGCCTCGTACGGTGCTCTGCCCGGCGTGCCGTACGGCGCTGAACGGTGCGGGAGCGGGCCGGGTGCGACCGGAGCCGGAACCGTCCGGGCTGCCCGCCGTGCACGCCGCCGCACGGTACGGCGACGCGGTGCGCGCCGTGCTGCTGGCCCACAAGGAGCGGGGTGCGCTGGCCCTCTCGGCGCCGTTGGGGGCCGCGTTGGCGCGGGCGGTACGGGCGGGTGCGGGCGACCTGCTCCGGGCGCCGGGCAGGTGGTCCTCGCCGGTGCTGCTGGTGCCGGTGCCCTCGGCGCGCGGGGCCGTGCGGGCGCGGGGCCACGATCCCGCGCGGCGGATCGCGCTCGCCGCGGCGGCCGAGCTGCGCCGGGCCGGGACTCCGGCGCGGGTGCTGGCCGTGCTGCGGCAGCGGCGCGCCGTGGCAGATCAGTCGGGGCTCAACTCCCGGCAGCGGCTGGACAATCTGGCGGGCGCGCTCGCGGTGGCGCCCGGCGGGGGCCGGCTGCTGGGGGAGGGGCCGGTCGTGCTCGTGGACGACCTGATGACGACCGGTGCCTCCTTGGCGGAGGCCGCGCGTGCGGTCCGGGAGGGACTGGCGGAGGGGGTGACGGAGGGAGTGGCGCGGGGGCGTGCGGACGCGGCCGGGGTGGAACTCCGGTCCGGGCGGCCGGATCTCCGCGTAGGCGGCGGAAGGGCGGTGTGTTTCCCGGCAACTCGGGAAGACAGAGGGGAACGGAGTACGGAAGTGACGGCCGAGACGGTACGGAGGCACGGAGTGCCGGTAATGGCGGGCAGTATCCGTCCTGGTGGCCTGATGTGCGCGGCGGTCGTCGCGGCGCCGCCGGATGCTTTCGAAATAAACCGGAACTGACTGTGAACTTGCATCGTTGCAGGTTATGAGAGCGCTAATTCACCTGAACGGAGGTACGCCGCTGTAGAGGGTGACGACATCCGTCCGGGCGAGATATGTTCAGTTGAGAGAGAAAGGCGCAGGCCATCGCTCTCACAACTGAATGCAGGCTGCGGGTTTTCCGTATTCACCCGAGCCGCCGGGGTGGAGATCTCGCCCACGGGGGAGGAGGAGGTGGAAGTCACCGAGTCCGAGGCTCCGGGGATCACCGGGGCCTGGTGCAAAAGGGAGATGCTCCGCCGCTGGAGCGGAGTGATCCGGGAACGGAGTTCTGCGTGGACATCGTCGTCAAGGGCCGCAAGACCGAGGTGCCCGAGCGGTTCCGCAAGCACGTGGCCGAGAAGCTGAAGCTGGAGAAGATCCAGAAGCTCGACGGCAAGGTGATCAGCCTCGACGTCGAGGTGTCCAAGGAGCCCAACCCCCGACAGGCCGACCGCTGTGACCGAGTGGAGATCACGCTCCGCTCCCGCGGTCCGGTGATCCGGGCGGAGGCGGCGGCAAACGATCCGTACGCGGCGCTTGACCTGGCGGCGGAGAAGCTGGACGCACGGCTGCGCAAGCAGCACGACAAGCGTTACTCGCGCCGGGGCTCGCGACGGCTGACGGCGGCCGAGGTTCCCGACCACGTGCCGGGCGCGGCGACGCTCAACGGGAACGGCCACGACTTCGAGGAGCAGGAGCCGGACGGCGTTCCCACCAAGAAGATCGGCTCGCTGGAAGTGAAGGGCGAGGGACCCCTCGTCGTGCGCGAGAAGACGCACGTAGCTTCCCCCATGACCCTTGACCAGGCCCTCTACGAGATGGAGCTGGTCGGGCACGACTTCTATCTGTTCGTCGACTCCGAGACGAAGGAGCCGAGTGTCGTCTACCGGCGGCACGCCTACGACTACGGCGTGATCCACCTCAACACCGACCCCATGGTCGCGGAGGCGGACGCCCAAGCGGCCGGTGGTGTGCTGGGCGGCTGAGCCACCCGGCCGGAGGCAGAGCGGTGCCCCTGGAGTGCGCTGATGCGCCCCCAGGGGCACCGGTGTGCGACCGCTTCACGCCCCGCTCTGTCACCGCGGTGTCGTCCGGGCATGAAATCATGGCCGCACCGGCCCAACCGGTGGGCCGCTGCCTTGCGTTGGCGATGGCACCTGACCAGCCACAGCCTTCAGGGGGAGGAACGATGGCGGACACCTTCGGACCGATGCGGGACGAGAGCGCCGACGGCGATGTCGTCGGCGTGCGCCCGGACACGGGATCTCCACGCAAGGAGCCGATCAGAGTCCTCGTCGTCGACGACCACGCCCTCTTCCGCCGCGGACTGGAGATCGTGCTCGCGGCCGAGGAGGACATCCAGGTCGTCGGCGAGGCCGGGGACGGCGCAGAGGCCGTGGACAAGGCGGCCGATCTGCTGCCCGACATCGTGCTGATGGACGTGCGGATGCCCAAGCGGGGCGGGATCGAGGCCTGCACCTCCATCAAGGAGGTGGCACCCAGCGCCAAGATCATCATGCTGACGATCAGCGACGAGGAGGCCGACCTCTACGAGGCGATCAAGGCGGGTGCCACCGGCTACCTGCTCAAGGAGATCTCCACCGACGAGGTGGCCACCGCCATCCGCGCGGTCGCCGACGGGCAGTCGCAGATCAGCCCGTCCATGGCGTCGAAGCTGCTCACCGAGTTCAAGTCGATGATCCAGCGCACGGACGAGCGCCGGCTCGTGCCCGCGCCGAGGCTCACCGACCGTGAGCTGGAGGTGCTGAAGCTGGTCGCCACGGGAATGAACAACCGCGACATCGCGAAGGAGTTGTTCATCTCCGAGAACACCGTGAAGAACCATGTCCGCAACATCCTGGAGAAGCTTCAGCTGCACTCCAGGATGGAGGCCGTGGTGTACGCGATGCGGGAGAAGATCCTGGAGATCCGCTAGCCCGCCAGGTCGTTCAGCCCGCCGGCTCGTTGAGCGCGCGGGTGAGCGGCTCGCGCAGGCCGGGTGTGTCGACCCGCTCCACGCGCACGTCCGTGCAGTCCACCCAGCTCGCCGCCTCCACCAGGGCCTGGGCCACCGCGGGGACCGCCTTGGGCCCGTCCAGGGTGACCTGCTTGGCGACCAGGGTGCGGCCCTCGCGCGCCGGGTCCACCCGGCCGACGAGCCGGCCGCCGGCCAGCACCGGCATCGCGAAGTAGCCGTGCACGCGTTTCTGCCGCGGCACGTACGCCTCCAGCCGGTGGGTGAAGCCGAAGATCCGCTCGGTGCGGGCCCGTTCCCAGATCAGGGAGTCGAACGGCGACAGCAGGGTCGTACGGTGCCGGCCGCGCGGCGGTGTGGCCAGCGCCACCGGGTCCGCCCAGGCCGGCTTGGACCAGCCCTGCACCGTCACCGGGACGAGTCCGGAGTCGGCGATCACCGCGTCCACCTGCTCGGCCTTGAGACGGTGGTAGTCGGCGATGTCCGCGCGGGTGCCCACACCGAGGGACTGGCCCGCCAGGCCGACCAGGCGGCGCAGGCACTCCGTGTCGTCCAGCCCGTCGTGCAGCAGGGCGGCCGGGACGGCGCGCTCGGCGAGGTCGTAGACCCGCTTCCAGCCCCGCCGTTCCACGCAGACGACCTCGCCGTACATCAGGGCGCGTTCCACCGCGACCTTGGAGCCGGACCAGTCCCACCAGTCGGCGGTCTTCTTCGCGCCGCCCAACTCCGTCGCGGTCAGGGGGCCTTCGGTGGTGAGCTGCTTGATCACCTGGTCGTAGACGCCGTCGGGGAGGTCGTGGCCCCAGTGCGGGCGGCCGCGGTAGGCGCGGCGCCGGAAGGCGAAGTGGGGCCACTCCTCGATCGGCAGGATGCAGGCCGCGTGGGACCAGTACTCGAAGGCGTGGGTGTCCTTCCAGTACGCGTTCTCCACCGTGCCGCGGCCCACCGCGCCGAGCCGGGCGTAGGGGATCAGCTCGTGGGAGCGGGCCAGCACCGAGATGGTGTCGAGCTGGACCGCGCCTAGGTGCCGCAGGACGCCGCGGACGCCGGACCTGCGGTCGGGGGCGCCGAGGAGGCCCTGGGCGCGGAGGGCGATACGGCGGGCCTCGTCTGCCGAGAGCTCGGTGGTGGGGCGCGGGGTGGTCATGCCTCGCACGATAGGGGGTGGCACTGACATCGGGGCGCGGGCCCGGGGTTCGGGGTGGGTGGTCCCTCGTGGGGGCTCATGACGACGGCAGGTAGGGGGCCGTGGTGGGGAGGTCCAGGTCCGAGGGGAGCAGGGAGGCGACCCAGCAGTCCCGGCGGACGCCCTTGTTGTCGATCGCCGAGCGCAGGGTGCCTTCGAGGGTGAATCCCGCGCGTTCCGCCACGGCCCGGGACCCGACGTTGCCGACCTCGGCCCGCCATTCCAGACGGTCGACCGCGGCCCGGGTGAACGACCAGTGCGCGGCGGCCAGTACCGCCTCGACGGTGAAGCCCCGGCCGCGGTGCTCCTTCGCGGTCCAGAAACCGACCTCGGCCACGCCCGGTGCGCGCACGGTCAGGCCGAGCATGCCCACCAGTTCCTCGCCCGCGGGGAGGAAGACGCCGAAGGTGAACATCGTGTTGTTCAGCCAGCCGTCGGGCACCAGTTGACCGGTGAAACTCCGGGCGTGCTCGGGCAGGTACGGCGAGGGGATCGTGGTCCAGCGCCGGATGTCGGGATCCTGGGCGGCGCGGTGGACTGCGTCGGCGTCGGCGGGGCCGACCGTGCGCAGCAGAAGGCGGTCGGTGGTCAGGGTCACGGGGTCCATCGGCCGATTCTGCTCGCGATGCGGTCGAAGGTGCCAGAGATGTGCCGTGCGTGAGCGGGTGATCACAATTCGCGCAATTCGTGAGGCTCGCGCGGCACCATCCGCGGCGCCCGTCCGTTGTCCCGTCGTAGAGATGTGCAGCAGCGGAAGGTCGCGGCAACGGCAGGCCTCCCGGCGTGGCGGGGTCCTCGCATACGATGGCCGTTGCTCAGTCAAGTCAAATGGAAACCGACCGTCCCAGGCCCGACCGGCAAGGAGACCAACCCCCGTGTCCGTCCTCTCGAAGATCATGCGTGCAGGCGAAGGCAAGATCCTGCGCAAGCTGCACCGCATCGCGGACCAGGTCAACTCCATCGAAGAGGACTTCGTCGACCTCTCCGACGCCGAGCTGCGTGCCCTCACCGATGAGTACAAGCAGCGCTACGCCGACGGTGAGACCCTGGACGATCTGCTCCCCGAGGCGTTCGCCACCGTCCGCGAGGCCGCCAAGCGCGTCCTCGGCCAGCGTCACTACGACGTGCAGATCATGGGTGGAGCCGCCCTGCACCTCGGCTACGTGGCCGAGATGAAGACCGGTGAGGGCAAGACCCTCGTCGGCACCCTGCCCGCGTACCTCAACGCGCTGTCCGGCAAGGGCGTCCACCTCATCACGGTCAACGACTACCTGGCCGAGCGCGACTCCGAGATGATGGGCCGCGTCCACAAGTTCCTCGGCCTCGAGGTCGGCTGCATCCTGGCGAACATGACGCCGGCGCAGCGCCGCGAGCAGTACGGCTGCGACATCACGTACGGCACGAACAACGAGTTCGGCTTCGACTACCTCCGCGACAACATGGCCTGGTCCCAGGACGAACTCGTCCAGCGCGGCCACAACTTCGCCATCGTCGACGAGGTCGACTCCATCCTCGTCGACGAGGCCCGTACGCCGCTGATCATCTCCGGCCCGGCCGACCAGGCCACCAAGTGGTACGGCGACTTCGCCAAGCTGGTCACGCGGCTGAAGAAGGGCGAGGCGGGCAACCCCCTCAAGGGCCTGGAGGAGACCGGCGACTACGACGTCGACGAGAAGAAGCGCACGGTCGCCATCCACGAGTCCGGTGTCGCCAAGGTCGAGGACTGGCTGGGCATCGACAACCTCTACGAGTCGGTGAACACGCCACTGGTGGGCTACCTGAACAACGCCATCAAGGCCAAGGAGCTCTTCAAGAAGGACAAGGACTACGTCGTCATCGACGGCGAAGTCATGATCGTCGACGAGCACACCGGCCGTATCCTCGCCGGCCGCCGCTACAACGAGGGCATGCACCAGGCGATCGAGGCGAAGGAAGGGGTGGCGATCAAGGACGAGAACCAGACGCTCGCCACGATCACCCTCCAGAACTTCTTCCGCCTCTACAAGCGCGCCGACCACAACGGCAAGGAACAGCCCGGTCTGTGCGGCATGACCGGTACGGCGATGACCGAGGCGGCCGAGTTCCACCAGATCTACAAGCTCGGCGTCGTCCCGATCCCGACCAACAAGCCGATGATCCGCAAGGACCAGTCGGACCTGATCTACCGCACCGAGGTCGCGAAGTTCGAGGCGGTCGTCGACGACATCGTCGAGAAGCACGAGAAGGGCCAGCCGATCCTCGTCGGTACGACGTCGGTCGAGAAGTCCGAGTACCTCTCGCAGCAGCTCAGCAAGCGCGGTGTGCAGCACGAGGTGCTCAACGCCAAGCAGCACGACCGTGAGGCGATCATCGTCGCCCAGGCCGGCCGCAAGGGCGCCGTCACCGTGGCCACCAACATGGCCGGCCGTGGTACGGACATCAAGCTCGGCGGCAACCCCGAGGACCTCGCCGAGGCGGAGCTGCGCCAGCGCGGCCTCGACCCCGAGGAGCACATCGAGGAGTGGGCGCACGCGCTGCCCGCCGCCCTGGAGAAGGCCGAGCAGGCCGTCAAGGCCGAGAAGGACGAGGTCGAGGACCTCGGCGGTCTCTACGTCCTCGGCACCGAGCGGCACGAGTCGCGCCGTATCGACAACCAGCTGCGCGGTCGTTCCGGCCGCCAGGGCGACCCCGGCGAGTCCCGGTTCTACCTCTCCCTCGGCGACGACCTGATGCGCCTGTTCAAGGCCCAGATGGTCGAGCGCGTGATGTCCATGGCGAACGTGCCGGACGACGTGCCGATCGAGAACAAGATGGTCACCCGCGCGATCGCCTCCGCCCAGTCGCAGGTCGAGCAGCAGAACTTCGAGACGCGCAAGAACGTCCTGAAGTACGACGAGGTCCTCAACCGCCAGCGCGAGGTCATCTACGGCGAGCGCCGCCGCGTCCTGGAGGGCGAGGACCTGCACGAGCAGATCCAGCACTTCATGGACGACACCATCGACGCGTACGTCTCCGCGGAGACCGCCGAGGGCTTCGCCGAGGAGTGGGACCTGGACCGGCTGTGGGGTGCCTTCAAGCAGCTCTACCCGGTGAAGGTCACCGTCGACGAGCTGGAGGACGAGGCCGGCGACCGGGCCGGTCTGACCGCCGAGTACCTCGCCGACTCCATCAAGGACGACATCCACGCCCAGTACGAGGAGCGCGAGGCGCAGCTCGGCTCCGAGATCATGCGTGAGCTGGAGCGCCGGGTCGTGCTGTCGGTCCTGGACCGCAAGTGGCGCGAGCACCTCTACGAGATGGACTACCTCCAGGAGGGCATCGGCCTGCGCGCGATGGCGCAGAAGGACCCGCTGGTCGAGTACCAGCGCGAGGGCTTCGACATGTTCACGGCCATGATGGACGGCATCAAGGAGGAGTCCGTCGGCTACCTGTTCAACCTGGAGGTTCAGGTCGAGCAGCAGGTCGAGGAGGTCCCGGTCGAGGACTCCAGGCCGAGCATGGAGAAGGCCCAGGACGCGGTTCCCGCGCAGGCGGCCGCGCGTCCGGAGATCCGCGCCAAGGGGCTCGACGCCCCGCAGCGGCGGAACCTGCACCTCTCGGCGCCGACCGTGGACGGCGCGGGCGGCACCGTGGAGAGCGAGTGGTCCGACGACGAGGAGCCGGTGCGCTCCGAGGCCGACGGTCTCACGCGCGCGGAGCGTCGCAAGCAGTCCCGTGGCGGGCGTCGCCGCAAGAAGTAGTCACACCGCGCCCGTACGGGCGGCAGGGCCGCACTGACGGCTTCGGAGGGTCGGGCACCCGAGGGTGCCCGGCCCTCCTGCGTGCGGGCGTGCGGGTGGCGGGTTCCCGGGGCTCAGTCGTCCCCCGCGCGGGGGCGGGCGGGGCCGCCCAGCTCCACCGCCGTGCAGCGCCAGCGCAGGTCGCGGCCCTGTTCGAGGCGGAACGCCATGGCGCGCAGCCGGTCACCGGCGCCGATGCGGGCGAAGGCCTCGATGGCACCCGGGGAGGGCACGTAGTAGCCGATGTCGCGGATCACCGGGCCGGTGCCGCCGGTGCCGCGGGCGGCGCGCAGGGGGCCGCGTTCGGCGAGCCAGGCGAGGTCGTCGTAGGCGCGGCCAGCGGTGTGCCGGAGCATGTAGTGGACGGGCCGTCGGCCGCTCAGCACGGCGAGGAGCCGGTCGGCGAAGACATCGGTGGGGCGGGGCTGCGGCGCGACCGGTCGGCGTGGCGTCTGGTGCGGGACGCGGTACGCGGCCTGCGGGGCGGCTCCACCGGGCCCCGCGGCGGCCTCCCGGCCCACGGCGCCCCCGACGCCGGGAGCACCGCTCCCGGGCCCGCCCCGGGCGCCCGTGGCACCGCTCCTGGGCCCGCCCCGGGCGCCCAGGGCGCCGGCGGCGCCGCTTCCGGACCGGCTGTAGGCGCCCGTGGTGGCGCTTCCGGACCGGCCGTAGGCGCTCGCGGTGTGCGCTGTGGCACTCCCGGCTTCGCCCGGGGCGCTCGCCGTGTCGGCGGCGCCGAGCCTCGCCCCTTCCGCAGCGGCCGCCCTGGCCGCCGGGCCGGGTGCCCCGCCCGGGGCGCGGGGTGGGGCGCCGCCGGGGCGGCGGGAGTCGCGGCGGCCGGGCGGGCGGGCGCCGGGGTGGTTCTTGGCCCTCGTCATGACCTTGTTCATGGGGAGCCCCCGTGGACGGGCCCGGGACATACCGGGCGGTAACTTTGCGGTTGGGGATCTTGTACGGGGCGGCGGCGGACGCATCAAGCCGGGGCGGGCCCGCGCCGGGGGCCAGAAATCTTCACCTATCCGAATGACATCGGGGCCGCCCGGCCCGTGGATACGGGGGCGCCGGGGGTGAGTTCCGGGACCCGGGTGGACGGCCGAGGGGGCGGTGCGGGGGACTCGAAAGGGGACGGCCGCACGTATCCTGAAGGCCCTCCGGCGGGTGCGGCAACGCCCTCCGCCGGGGCTGTTGAAGGAGTCCCCGACCACGAAAGCGGCCAGCCATGCGCGTCTACGTCCCCCTGACCCTCCCTGGTCTCGCCGAGGCGTACCGGACGGGCGAGCTGGGAAGCGGGCCGCTGACGGCGTACGCGGTGACGCCCGCGCTGCGCGAGTGGTACCTCTCCGAGGACATCGAGGAGCTGGAGTACGCGGCGCTGAACCGGGCCGCGCTGGCCTCCCTGCGGCTGCTTGCGGCGGACCCCGACGCGGTGCGGCGGCGGGTCGTGGTCGCGGCCGACGTGCCCGACGGGGCGGCGACCGTCGACCCCGACCGCGGGCTGGACCCGGCCGCGCTCGGCGAGGTCCGGGTGGCGGTGTCGGTGCCGCTGGCCAAGGCGGCCGCCGTGCACGTCGACGGCGGGGACGCGGAGGCGGACGTCGTCGCCGCCGCGCAGGCGCTGAAGGCCGCGGACGAGGGGGACGACGACGCCCAGTTCGTCGTGGACGGCGCCGAGGACCACGACCTGCTCTGGTACGCGACCCAGGAGATCCCGAACCTGGTCGCCCCCGCGGCCTGACCGGGGCGGCCCCCGCCGCCGCCCCCGGCTTCCCCTCGCTTCCCGCCCTCGACCCGCGCTCCTCCTGCTTGTCAGTGGGGCCGGGTACGTTTTGTGCATGGGGAAGCGAGTAGGGGCGCACATCGTCTGGGACTGGAACGGCACGCTGTTCCACGACAACGACGCGATCATCGGGGCCACCAACGCGGCCTTCGGCGAGCTGGGGCTCGAACCGATCACGATGGAGCAGTACCGGGCGCTGTACTGCGTGCCCGTGCCGAAGTTCTACGAGCGGCTGATGGGCCGGCTGCCCACGGACGCCGAGTGGGAGGTCATGGACGGGACCTTCCACCGCCACTACACAGAGCACCGCATCCGGTGCGGCCTGACCGAGGGCGTGACCGAGCTGCTCACGGGCTGGGGAGCGGGCGGGCACAGCCAGTCGATCCTCAGCATGTACGGCCACGACGAGCTGGTGCCGCTGGTGCGCGGCTTCGGGATCGAGCCGCACTTCATACGGGTGGACGGCCGGACCGGACCCTCCGGGGGCAGCAAGGCCGAGCACATGGTGCGGCATCTCGGGGCGCTGACCGGGGTGGACCCGGAGCGGACCGTGGTCATCGGGGACGCGGCCGACGACGCGGTGGCGGCGCTGCACGTGGGCGCGCGGGCCGTGCTCTACACCGGGGGCTCGCACAGCCGCGCCAGCCTGGAGGGCGTGGGGGTGCCCGTGGTGGACACGCTGGGCGAGGCCGTGGCGGAGGCGGAGCGGCTGGCGGCGTAGCGGTGGGCACCGTGCCGGGGCGGTCGGGGACCCGCGAGCGGATCCGCACCCGTTCCGGGACTGTGCATAACGTCAAACTTCGACCCCTGGTTTTGTACACATACGGCTCATGACGGGCCCCCGGTAATCAGCGATAGCCTTGTGGCGTGATCAGCGCGATAGCTCGCGGGGGCGTTGTTGCCCCTGCCCTGCGCCCGGCGAGCACGGAGGACATCCGTGGCCGGGCGGCGGTCGCTGGTCTTCGCGAGCGGGGTGGGGACAAGAGCGTTCCCCCGGTGCCGCGCAACCCCTCGGTGACGGCAGTGCGGAGAGCAGTGTCACATCCGTCGGGCGCGGCGGAATTGGCCGGTATCCCCCCGCTCGTCTCACCTCGCGGCATAGCGTCGAAGCAGACCGGACACCCCGCGTCGCGACGTTGTACCGGAGGGGACGACACCGTACTTCCTTCAACGTCACGCAACGGCGCGCGACAGGAGCCAGAGGACCATGCAGACCAAGCTGGACGAAGCAAAGGCCGAGCTGCTGGAGAGGGCCGCTCGGGTAGCTGAGAACAGCCCTGTCGGGGGACACCTTCCGACCGGGACCACGGGCGAGGGCACCCCGGACCGGGACACCGTGCTCTCGTTCCTCCAGCGTTACTACCTGCACACCGCCCCGGAGGACCTCGCCGACCGAGACCCGGTCGATGTCTTCGGAGCCGCTTTCTCGCACTACCGGCTGGCCGAGACCCGACCGCAGGGCACGGCCAACGTGCGGGTGCACACCCCGACCGTCGAGGAGAACGGCTGGACGTGCAGCCACTCCGTCGTCGAGGTCGTCACCGACGACATGCCCTTCCTGGTCGACTCGGTCACCAACGAGCTGACCCGCCAGGGGCGTGGCATCCACGTCGTCATCCACCCCCAGGTCGTCGTCCGCCGCGATGTCACCGGCCAGCTCGTCGAGGTGCTCTCCGCCCCGCCGGCCGCCGAGGACCGCCCGCACGACACGCACACCGAGTCCTGGATCCACGTCGAGATCGACCGGGAGACCGACCGGGCCGACCTCAAGCAGATCACCGCCGATCTGCTGCGCGTCCTGTCCGACGTCCGCGAGGCCGTCGAGGACTGGGAGAAGATGCGGGACGCCGCGATCCGCCTCTCCGAGGACCTGGGCCGGGAGCACGTTCCCGGCGACCTGCCCGCCGCCGAGGTCGAGGAGGCACGCGAGCTGCTCACCTGGCTCGGCGCCGACCACTTCACCTTCCTCGGCTACCGCGAGTACGAGCTGCGCGAGGACGACTCGCTGGCCGCCGTCCCCGGCACCGGCCTCGGCATCCTGCGCTCCGACCCCCACCACGCCGGCGACGACGCCCACCCCGTCAGCCCCTCCTTCGAGCGGCTGCCCGCCGACGCCCGCGCCAAGGCGCGCGAGCACAAGCTGCTGGTGCTCACCAAGGCCAACAGCCGCGCCACCGTCCACCGGCCGTCCTACCTGGACTACATCGGCGTGAAGAAGTTCGACGCCGAGGGCAACGTCATCGGCGAGCGCCGCTTCCTCGGCCTGTTCTCCTCCGCCGCCTACACCGAGTCCGTCCGCCGCGTCCCGGTCATCCGGCGCAAGGTCGACGACGTCCTCAGGCGGGCCGGCTTCTCGCCCAACAGCCACGACGGCCGCGACCTGCTCCAGATCCTGGAGACCTACCCGCGTGACGAGCTCTTCCAGACGCCCGTCGACGAGC
Source organism: Streptomyces sp. NPDC048002 (assembly GCF_040653275.1). Classification (NCBI taxonomy): domain Bacteria; kingdom Bacillati; phylum Actinomycetota; class Actinomycetes; order Kitasatosporales; family Streptomycetaceae; genus Streptomyces; species Streptomyces sp. NPDC048002. The sequence continues at coordinate 18,614 of NZ_JBEZNL010000006.1, forward strand.
TCCAGTCGATCGTCACCAGCGTCCTCTACCTCCAGGAACGCCGGCGCCTGAGGCTCTACCTGCGCCAGGACGAATACGGGCGCTACTACTCCGCCCTCGTCTACCTGCCGCGCGACCGCTACACCACCGGCGTCCGGCTGCGGATCATCGACATCCTGAAGGAGGAGCTCGGCGGCACCAACGTCGACTTCACCGCCTGGAACACCGAGTCGATCCTGTCCCGGCTGCACTTCGTGGTCCGCGTCCCGCAGGGCACCGAGCTGCCCCAGCTCAGCGACACCGACAAGGAGCGCATCGAGGCCCGCCTGGTCGAGGCCGCGCGCTCCTGGGCCGACGGCTTCGCCGAGGCGCTCAACGCCGAACTCGGCGAGGAGCGCGCCGCGGAACTGCTGCGCCGCTACGGCAACGCCTTCCCCGAGGGCTACAAGGCCGACCACACCCCGCGGGCCGCCGTCGCCGACCTGGTCCACCTGGAGCGGCTCGGCGAGGAGAAGAACTTCGCGCTCAGCCTGTACGAGCCGGTAGGCGCGGCCCCCGAGGAGCGCCGCTTCAAGATCTACCGCAAGGGCCCGGCGATCTACCTCTCCGCCGTGCTGCCCGTGCTCAACAAGCTCGGCGTCGAGGTCATCGACGAGCGCCCCTACGAGCTGCGCTGCTCGGACCGCACGTCGGCCTGGATCTACGACTTCGGCCTGCGGATGCCGAAGTCCGAGAACGGCGGCGACTACGGCGGCGACGACGCCCGCGAGCGCGTCCAGGAGGCCTTCTCCGCCACCTGGACCGGACAGGCCGAGAACGACGGCTTCAACGCGCTGGTGCTGGCCGCCGGGCTGACCTGGCGGCAGGCGATGGTGCTGCGCGCCTACGCCAAGTACCTGCGCCAGGCCGGTTCCACCTTCAGCCAGGACTACATGGAGGACACCCTCCGCAACAACGTCCACACCACCCGGTTGCTCGTCTCGCTGTTCGAGGCGCGGATGTCCCCGGACCGCCAGCGGGCGGGCCGCGAGATCGTGGACGCGCTGCTGGAGGAGCTCGACGCGGCCCTGGACCAGGTGGCCAGCCTCGACGAGGACCGGATCCTCAGGTCCTTCCTCACCGTGATCAAGGCGACCCTGCGGACCAACTTCTTCCAGGAGGCGACGGGCGGCCGCCCGCACGACTACGTCTCCATGAAGTTCGACCCGCAGGCCATCCCGGACCTCCCGGCGCCGCGCCCGGCGTACGAGATCTGGGTGTACTCGCCGCGGGTCGAGGGCGTGCACCTGAGGTTCGGCAAGGTCGCGCGCGGCGGTCTGCGCTGGTCCGACCGGCGCGAGGACTTCCGGACCGAGATCCTCGGCCTGGTCAAGGCGCAGATGGTGAAGAACACCGTCATCGTGCCGGTCGGCGCCAAGGGCGGCTTCGTCGCCAAGCACCTCCCCGACCCGTCGGTGGACCGGGACGCCTGGCTGGCCGAGGGCATCGCCAGCTACAAGACGTTCATCTCGGCGCTGCTCGACATCACCGACAACATGGTCGCGGGCGAGGTGGTGCCCCCGGCCGACGTCGTCCGGCACGACGAGGACGACACCTACCTGGTGGTCGCCGCCGACAAGGGCACCGCGACCTTCTCCGACATCGCCAACGGGGTCGCCGAGCAGTACAACTTCTGGCTCGGGGACGCCTTCGCCTCCGGCGGCTCGGCCGGCTACGACCACAAGGGCATGGGCATCACCGCCCGCGGTGCCTGGGAGTCCGTCAAGCGGCACTTCCGCGAGCTGGGCGTGGACACGCAGAGCGAGGACTTCACGGTCGTCGGCATCGGCGACATGTCCGGTGACGTGTTCGGCAACGGCATGCTGCTCAGCGAGCACATCCGGCTGGTCGCCGCCTTCGACCACCGGCACATCTTCATCGACCCGAACCCGGACGCGGCCACCGGCTACGCCGAGCGCCGCCGCCTGTTCGAGCTGCCGCGCTCCAGCTGGGCCGACTACAACACCGACCTGATCTCGGCCGGCGGCGGGGTCTTCCCGCGCAGCGCCAAGGCGATCCAGGTCAACGCCCAGATCCGCGCGGCCCTCGGCATCGAGGGCAAGGTGTCCAAGATGACGCCGGCCGAGCTGATGAAGGCGATCCTCCAGTCCCCGGTGGACCTGCTGTGGAACGGCGGCATCGGCACGTACGTCAAGGCGTCCACCGAGTCGAACGCGGACGTCGGCGACAAGGCCAACGACGCGATCCGGGTGGACGGCGCCGACCTGCGCGTCCGGGTCGTCGGCGAGGGCGGCAACCTGGGTCTGACCCAGCTCGGCCGGATCGAGTTCGCCCGCCAGGGCGGCAAGATCAACACCGATGCCATCGACAACAGCGCGGGCGTGGACACCTCCGACCACGAGGTGAACATCAAGATCCTGCTGAACGCGCTGGTCACCGAGGGCGACATGACCGTGAAGCAGCGCAACAAGCTGCTCGCGGAGATGACCGACGAGGTCGGCCGGCTGGTCCTGCGCAACAACTACGCGCAGAACACGGCCATCGCCAACGCGCTCGCCCAGTCCAAGGACATGCTCCACGCCCAGCAGCGCTACCTGCGCCACCTGGTCCGCGAGGGCCACCTCGACCGGGCCCTGGAGTTCCTGCCCACGGACCGCCAGATCCGTGAGCGGCTCGGCGCCGGGGACGGCCTGACCGGCCCGGAGACGGCCGTACTGCTCGCGTACACGAAGATCACGGTCGCCGAGGAGCTGCTGCACACCTCGCTGCCGGAGGACCCGTACCTGAGCACGCTGCTGCACGCGTACTTCCCGACCGCGCTGCGCGAGCGGTTCCCCGAGTACCTGGTCAGCCACCCGCTGCGCCGGGAGATCACCACGACCGTGCTGGTCAACGACACGGTCAACACCGGCGGTACGACCTATCTGCACCGGCTGCGCGAGGAGACGGGTGCCTCGCTGGAGGAGATCGTCCGGGCGCAGACCGTGGCCCGTGCGATCTTCCGCTCGGGCGCGGTGTGGGACGCGGTCGAGGCCCTCGACAACCAGGTCGAGGCCGCGGTCCAGACCCGGATCCGGCTGCACTCGCGCCGTCTGGTCGAGCGCGGCACGCGCTGGCTGCTGAACAACCGGCCGCAGCCGCTCCAGCTCGCCGACACCGTGGACTTCTTCAGTGAGCGGGTCGGGCAGGTGTGGCAGCAGCTGCCGAACCTGCTGCGCGGCGCGGACCTGGAGTGGTACCAGCAGATCTTCGACGAGCTGACCGGCGTCGGGGTCCCGGAGGAACTGGCCACCCGGGTGGCCGGGTTCTCCTCGGCCTTCCCGGCGCTCGACATCGTCTCGGTGGCCGACCGGATGGGCAAGGAGCCGCTGGAGGTCGCCGAGGTCTACTACGACCTCGCCGACCGCCTGCACATCACCCAGCTGATGGACCGCATCATCGAGCTGCCCCGCAACGACCGCTGGCAGTCGATGGCCCGCGCCTCCATCCGTGAGGACCTCTACGCCGCCCACGCGGCGCTGACCTCGGACGTGCTGGCCGTCGGCAACGGCACCTCCACCCCGGAGCAGCGCTTCAAGGCGTGGGAGGAGAAGAACGCGGCGATCCTGGGCCGGGCGCGCGCCACCCTGGAGGAGATCCAGGGCTCGGACGCCTTCGACCTCGCCAATCTGTCGGTGGCGATGCGGACGATGCGCACCCTGCTGCGGACGCACTCGTAGCCGACACGGCAAGAGTCTTGGCGGACACGGCAAGACTCGTGGCGGACACGGCGAGGAGGGCGCCCCGGACCATGACGGTCCGGGGCGCCCTCCTCGTTCGCGGCCGGGCCGTCAGGCGGGCTGGGGCTCGGTCGTCGCGGCCGGCTTCGGCTTGGGCTTCGGCTTGGCCCTGGGCTTCTTGTCGCCGGTGAAGGCCTCGTACTCCTTGAGGACGTCCTCCGTGGGGCCGTCCATGCGCAGTTCGCCGCGCTCCAGCCACAGCACCCGGTCGCAGGTGTCCCGGATCGACTTGTTGTTGTGGCTGACCAGGAACACCGTGCCCGCGTGCTTGCGCAGCTCGCGGATGCGGGCCTCGGAGCGCTTCTGGAAGGAGCGGTCGCCGGTGGCGAGGGCCTCGTCGATGAGCAGGACGTCGTGGTCCTTGGCGGCGGCGATGGAGAAGCGGAGCCGGGCGCCCATGCCGGAGGAGTAGGTGCGCATCGGCAGGGTGATGAAGTCGCCCTTCTCGTTGATGCCGGAGAAGTCGACGATCTCCTGGTAGCGCTCCTTGATCTGCTCGCGGGACATGCCCATGGCGAGGCCGCCGAGGAAGACGTTGCGCTCCCCGGTCAGGTCGCCCATCAGGGCCGCGTTCACACCGAGCAGGGAGGGCTGGCCGTCGGTGTAGATGGCGCCGCTCTCCACCGGCAGCAGCCCCGCGACGGCCTTGAGCAGGGTCGACTTCCCGGAGCCGTTGGTCCCGATCAGCCCGATGGCCTCGCCCTTGTAGGCGACGAAGGACACGTCCCGCACGGCGTGCACGGTACGGACGCCCGACGCCTTCTCGGTCTGCTTGCGGCGCATGATCCGGTTGAGTGCGGCGGTGGCGGAACCGCGGCCGGAGCCGGTGCCGTTGACGCGGTAGACGATGTCGACGCGGTCGGCGATGACGGTGGGGCTCTGCCCCTGGGTGTTCTCAGCCACGGCCGTACGTCTCCTCAGCCTTCCAGAAGTAGATGAATCCGCCGACCCCGGCGAGCAGGGCCCAGCCGGCGGCGAGCGCCCACACGTGCGCCGGGAGCTGGCTCGCGTGGAAGCTGTCGATCAGCGCGAAGCGCATGAGGTCGATGTAGACGGCGGGCGGGTTGGCCTGGAGCACCGGGCCCACCCAGCCCGGCCAGTCCTGGTGCTTGGCCAGCAGGTGGTCGATGCTCCACATCACGCCCGAGGTGTACATCCAGGTGCGCAGCACGAACGGCATCAGCTGGGCGACGTCCGGGGTCTTCGCGCCCACCCGGGCCATGATCATCGAGACGCCCGCGTTGAAGGTGAACTGGAGCACCAGGACGGGGAGGGCGAGCAGCCAGGACGCGGCGACCGGCACGCCGAAGGCGAGCAGGATGACGACCAGGGCGCCCATCGAGAACAGCAGCTGCTGGAGCTGCTGGAGGCAGAACGAGATCGGCAGCGCGGCCCGCGGGAAGTGCAGGGCGCGCACCAGGCCGAGGTTGCCGGAGATGGCCCGGGTGCCGGCGAGGATCGAGCTCTGGGTGAAGGTCCAGATGAACACGCCCGTGACCAGGAACGGCACGTAGTCCGGCACGCCCTGCTTGGTGCCCAGCAGCACGCCGAAGATCAGGAAGTAGACGGCCGCGTTGAGCAGCGGGTTCATCACCTGCCAGAGCTGGCCGAGCTTGGCCTGGCTGTACTGGGCGGTGAGCTTGGCGGTGGAGAAGGCGGCGATGAAGTGGCGCCGGGCCCACAGCTGGCGCACGTACTCGGGCAGGGTCGGGCGGGCGCCGCTGACCGCGAGGCCGTGGCGGGCGGCGAGGGCCGCGAGGTCGACGTCGGCGGGTGGGGCCGTCGGCGCCGGGGGCGGTGTGTCGAGGACCTGGCTCACATCCGCTGCTTTCGCTCGGGGGGCGGGGGTGCGTACGGCGGTCCGGTCCGTCGCCCCGTGTTTCCCCACGCGACTCCTGGCGTTCTCTTACGTCGGGACGGGACCGTATCGTCGCAACGTGAGCGTAGGCCGATCGTACGTCGGAACGCAACCGTTTCGTCGTCACGCCCTATGCTGGACCGCATGACGACGAACGCCGACGGAACCCAGCCGCGTCCGCGCCGCCGGGCCCCCGCGGGGGCGGCCGTGCTGCGGGCGGACGTGACCGAGGCGATCCGGGCGGCGGTCTTCGAGGAACTGGCGGCCGTCGGCTACGCGCGGATGTCGATCGAGGGCATCGCCCGCCGGGCCGGCGTCGGCAAGACGGCGGTGTACCGGCGCTGGCGGTCCAAGCTGCACCTGGTGCTGGACGTGGTGTCGGCGCTGGCCGTGCAGGGGCTCCCGGCTCCGGACACGGGGTCGCTGGAAGGTGATCTGCGGCTGCTGTACGAGGTGACGTCGAGGGCGCTGCGGCACCCCGTCGCCTCGCAGATCATCCCCGACCTCCAGGCCGAGGCGGCCCGCAACCCGGAGATCGCCGAGGCCCTCCAGAAGGCGCTGCGGGAAGGGCAGGACGGGGTCGCGAGCGGGATCGTCGCGGCGGCGGAGAAGCGGGGCGAGATCCGGGCGGGCGTCAGCCACGACCTGGCGCTGGACCTGATCTCCGGGCCGCTCTACTGGCGTTCGGTGGTGATCCGCAGTCCGAAGCTGCCGAAGGGGTACCTGGCCTCACTGGCCCGGGCCACGGCGGGAGCGCTCAAGGCGCTGTGAGCCTGCCGCGTGCGGCGCTCAGGCGCCGTGGGCCTGCCGCGCTGTGAGCCCGCCGCGTACGGGGCTCAGGCGCTGTGGGTCCGCCGCGCGCGGGGCTCAGGCGCTGTGAGTCCGCCGAGCCAGGTGTTCAGAGTGTCCTGAGCGCCCCCGGGTGCCGCCGTACCCAGCCCTCCCAGGCCGAGGTGATCATGTCCTGGACGTCGTGCTTGGCCCGCCAGCCCAGCTCGTCGGCCGCCCGGTCGGCGGAGGCGACCACCCGGGCCGGGTCCCCGGGGCGCCGCGGTGTGACGGTCGGGGCGCGGTCGTAGCCCGTGATGGCGTTGATCAGGTCGATCATCTCCCGGACGGATACGCCTTCGCCCCGGCCGATGTTGAGGGTCAGCTCCCGGCCGGGGGAGGGCACGAGCGCGCGGGCCGCCGTCACATGGGCCTGGGCCAGGTCGACCACATGGATGTAGTCGCGGACGCAGGTGCCGTCCGGGGTCGGGTAGTCGGCGCCGAAGACGCGGGGCGGTTCGTCGGCGGTGAGCCGCTCGAAGACCATCGGGATCAGGTTGTGGACGCCCACGTCCGCGAGTTCGGGGGCCGCCGAGCCCGCCACGTTGAAGTAGCGCAGCGAGGCCGTGGCCAGGCCCGTGGCCCGCGCCGTGGCGGCGACCAGCCACTCGCCGACCAGCTTCGTCTCGCCGTACGGCGACATCGGCGCGCACGGCGTCTCCTCGGTGACCAGGTCCACGTCCGGCATGCCGTACACCGCGGCCGAGGAGGAGAACACGAACGAGGGAACGCCGGCCGCCGTCACCGCCTCCAGCAGGACCCGCAGGCCCTCCACGTTCTCCCGGTAGTAGCGCAGCGGCTGCTCCACCGACTCGCCGACCTGCTTCTTCGCCGCGAGGTGCACGACCCCGGTGATCCCGTGGTCCACGAGGACGCGGGCCACCCGGGCGGAGTCCAGGGTGGAGCCCTCCACCAGGGGGACGCCCTCGGGCACGCGCCCGGCGATCCCGGTGGACAGGTCGTCGTAGACCACCGTGCGCTCGCCCGCCTCGGTCATCGCCCGTACGACATGCGCGCCGATGTATCCGGCGCCGCCGGTGATCAGCCAGGTCATGTGCGGCCGTCCCCTCGTTGAAATGGCTGGTCCGTGGAATGGCCCGTGCGTGGAGCATAGCCACTCGGTTTGGCCGTCAATGGGGGGAAAGTGCGGAACGGTGCGACCGGTTACGGAGCGGCCGACGCCGCCGCCGCGTCCAGGGCGGTCGTCAACTCGTCCAGCCGGGCCCGCAGGGCGCCGATCTCGGCCACGTCGAAGCCGGTGGCCGCCGCGATCCGGCGCGGCACCTCCAGGGCCCGCTCGCGCAGGGCCGCGCCCTCCGCGGTCAGCCCCACCTCGACCGACCGCTCGTCGCGCGCGCTGCGTTCGCGGCGCACGAGTCCGGCCGCCTCCAGCCGCTTGAGCAGCGGCGAGAGGGTGCCGGAGTCCAGGCGCAGATGCTCGCCCAGCCGCTTGACGGGCAGGTCGCCGTGCTCCCACAGCACGAGCATCACCAGGTACTGCGGGTAGGTCAGACCGAGGTCCTTGAGGATCACGCGGTAGACGCCGTTGAAGGCGCGCGAGGCCGCGTGCAGGGAGAAGCAGATCTGGCGGTCCAGGCGGAGCCATTCCTCCTGGGGCGCGTCGGGTGTCCCGGTCCGGTTCATGGCTCAAGAGTAGCTCTCGCTCGCCATTCAGTTGTGCACAATTTAATTGTGTGCTCTACTTGAGTCCGTCAGCGAGCCCCGACTTCTCGAACAGGGACGGTTCATCCATGGACGCGATCTACACCGCCGTCGCCACCGCCACCCACGGTCGCGAGGGCCGTGCCGTCAGCTCCGACGGCAAGCTCGACCTCCAGCTCGCGCCGCCGGTGGAACTCGGCGGCAACGGCGAGGGCACCAACCCCGAGCAGCTCTTCGCCGCCGGTTACGCCGCCTGTTTCGCCAGCGCCCTCGGCCTGGTCGGCCGGCAGGCCAAGGTGGACGTCACCGAGGCCGCCGTCACCGGCGAGGTCGGCATCGGCAAGCAGGGGCAGGGCTTCGGGCTCAAGGTCACGCTCCGCGTCGAGCTGCCCGACACCGTCGACGAGGCCACCGGCCGCAAGCTGGTCGAGCAGGCCCACCAGGTCTGCCCGTACTCCAACGCCACCCGCGGCAACATCGACGTCGACCTCGTCGTCGAGTAGTCACCTCCCGACTCGCGCCAGCACCTCGCCGGTCCGCGGGCTCCACGCCACCACCACGGCCTCCCCGGGCAGCGTGCGCGAGCGCGTCAGCAGCAGCCAGCGCACGTGGTGGCGGCGGACCACGGCGGCACGCCGGGCGCGGGTGACATCGGGGGAGAGATAGGCGCGGACGTCCTTGAGGCGTTCGCGCCGCTCGCGTTCGTCCAGCGAGGCGTCCGGCCGGGCGGGCGCGGCCAGGTTCGCGCCGTATCCCGCGAGGGCGAGACCCGCCGCGCGGCCGTCGGCGATCACCACCTCGCCGGGTCGGATGTGCTGGGCGGCCCACTCGTACGTCGGCGGGCGCGGCGGCTGCGGGAAGCCGACGGGGTCCAGGGAGCGCGGGACCACCGCGCCGGCCTGCACCGAGAGGAAGCCCAGGCAGGCGCCGGCCGCCGCGGCGGCGCCCAGGGCGCGGCGCCACGCCCGCCAGGGGCGGGGTGCCGACAGCTCCACGGCGAGCGCGAACTGCGCGGGCACCAGGGCCAGTCCGAGGATCCCTCCGCCGGTGAGGAGCCCGGTGGGCCGGCCGAGTGCGAGCACCGCGCAGTCCAGGGCGAGGAGCAGCACCAGCGGGTCGCGCCAGGCCGTACGGCGCGCTCGCAGCCACAGGGCCGGCAGGCCGAGCGCGGCGAGCCAGACCTGGCCGACCGCGTCCAGGGGGAAGCGGCGGTGCGAGGCGTCGGCGCCCGCGCCGCCGGTGAGCGCGAAGAGGTCGAAGTAGGGCCAGAGCGCGGCCGTCGGCAGCGCGGCCGCCGCGATGAGCAGCAGGGCGTGGACGGAGGCGGCGCGGTCGTGTGGCGCGGAGGTCCCGGCGGGGGGAGTGGCGCGGTCGTGTGGCGCGGGGGTTCCGGCGGGGGGAGTGGCCCCGTCGAGCTGCGCGGGGGGCCCGGCGGAGGGAGTGGCGCGGTCGTGCGGTGTGCGACCCGCGTCGGCGGGCGTGGTGCTGTGCTCCGGCGTGCGGCCCTCCTCGGTCGGAGCGGGTCGCCCCACGGCGAACGCCACCGCTCCCAGCGCCGCCCCCACCGCCGTGACCGGGTCGACGAGCACGATCAGGCCGTACAGCGCGCCCAGCCCCGCGTACCCCGCCACGCCCGGCCGGCCGCTCGGGCCCGCCCGGCGCTCCCCGGTGAGCGCCCAGGCCCAGAGGGTCAGGCCGAGGGCGAACGTCGACGGGTGGCCGAGGGTCCCCGTCAGCGCCATCAGCCCGGTCCGGCCGCTCCCCGGCGCCTGTTCCGTCCCCCACAGCAGGGTCGTCGCCGCCAGCGCCAGGACCGGAGCCCACGGACGCGGGGTCAGCAGCCGCACCAGGCGGCCGAGGCCCGTCAGCAGGACCAGCAGGTTCAGCGGGCCTGCGAGCCGCAGCACCTCCCAGCCGCCCAGCCCCGTCAGCCGCGCGAACAGGCCCTGCGCCACCGCGTACGGCGAGTAGGCCGCACTGCCGTCGCCCGGCAGGTCCGCCGTGGGATGACGGGGGTCCAGCAGGCTCGCCCGCAGGCGCTCCACCACCGCCGCGTGCTGGCCCGCGTCGCAGCACAGGGGCAGCCGCCAGAAGGCCAGCGACAGCAGCAGCCAGAACAGGAAGCCGAAGAACTGGTACGGGGTGGGGCGCCAGGCGCGGCCGCCGCGCAGCGCGGTCGCGCCGAGCGCCGCTCGCCTGGCCGGGAGGGTCACGGGCATGTGCGGAACGTTCCCGCCGGGCCCACGGCCCGACCTCGCGTCACCTCAAGGAGTGAGCCCGATCGGAGGCCCCCTGGGCCGGCAGGGAGACCTGGGCGCGCAGCAGTCGCTCCAGCAGCAGCGGAATCCCGATCACGGGGAGCAGCCAGGCCAGGACGATCAGCCGCCCGCCCCCGATGGCGACGTCCGGGTGCCCGGCCTGGGTGAGGAACCCGGTGACGGCGGCCGCGATCAGGAACGCGCCGAACATCGGCCGACGCAGCGCCCCCCACAGCCCCGCGCCGAGCGCGGCCAGGAACAGCGGCTCCCAGAACTGACGGCGCGCCCACTCCATCCAGTAGTTCCCGGACAGTTGGAGGAACTCCGGCCAGGGGTCGGTCAGGTCGGGGCGGGTGAAGTGGTCGGCGAGCAGATCCTGGACGCTCTCGGAGGCGTCCGGATAACCGAGCAGTTTCGCCAGCGCCTGCGTCACCACGGCCGCGCCCAGCCCGATGCCCGCGATCACCACGACGTCCCGGCCGGGCGCCCGGCCCCCGCGCCACCGGACCAGGGCGACCAGCGCGCCCGCACCGGCCAGGCACACCCCGAGGAACAGCGCCTGCGAGTGCTTGACGGCGAACAGCGCGAGCAGCGCGCCCGCGACCAGCCCCGGCCCCGCCCGCCGCCCGTTCAGGGCCAGCGCGCAGCCCCACACGGCGGCCAACGTGAGCGCCATCAGCAGGCCCTCCGTCATGGGCCGCATGGCGACCGTCCCGCAGGGCAGGGCGTAGTACAGCGCCTGCCCCGCCAGGGCGAGCGGCAGCGGCAGGGACAGCGTCCGCAGGATCAGGAAGGCCAGCACCCCGCCCGCCACCGCCACCGCGACGCTCGCCGCCCACACCCCCCAGGTCACCCCGAAGAGGGTCAGGAACGGCACCAGCAGGACCGGGTAGCCCGGCCGCGCCTCGAAGATCCGCATGAACCGCTCCGAGGCGAACGGCGCGGTGTGCCCGCCCGTCTGCCCGGCCGCCAGCCGCCGGTCCACCCCGGACCACAGTTCGGCCCGGCACGCGGCCTCGACGGCGGGCGCGGGGTCCGGCTGGTGGAAGCGGACCACGTGCACGTTCTGCGCGCGGTGCGCCATCGACGCCTTGCTGGCGCAGTAGTGCTCGATGGCACCCTCCGCCGCCGCCCGCTTGCTCTCGCCGCTCAGACTCAGCGCGTACGAGATGTAGTTGCGGGTGTCGGGGGTGTCCCGGCCGGTGACGTTCGCCAGTTGCAGGACGGCGAAGACGGCGGCCAGCAGCAGCACCCAGGTGCGCGGCCTCATGCCGACACCAGTCGGCCACCGGGCCGCGGCGCCGGACGCCAGGTGGGGGGCCGGCTCGGCGTGGGTCGCGAAGGGCTGGAGGGCATGTCAACTCCCCTGTACGGGAACGGCGTTCTGACTCGGGTGCTGAGGGCGGAAGGCGCTCAGGGACGGTCGGTGAGCGACAGCGGGCCCGCGGTACGCGGCGGGGCGGTGAGCGGCGTACGCGACCGGGCCGCCGCCGAGGGCACCGGGTGACGCTCGTCGAGCGGCACGACCGGCGGCAGGCCCCGCTCCCCGAGCACCACGTGCCGCACCACCCGCTCGGCGGCGCGGCCGTCGTCGTAGGGGCAGAAGCGGGACCGGAACGCCGCGCGCAACTGAGCCGAGCGGGAGCCGCGCCAGTGGCCGGTGGCGAAGATGTCGACCAGTTCGTCCTCGCTGCGCGCCACCGCGCCGGGCGGGAAGCCGCGCAGGTCGAAGTAGGTGCCCCGGGCCGCCTCGTAGGCCTCCGCGTCCTCGGCGTGGATGACGATCGGGCGGTCCAGGCCCGCGTAGTCGAACATGATCGACGAGTAGTCCGTGACCAGGGCGTCCGAGGCGAGGCAGAGGGCCTCCACGCTCGGGTGCGCGGAGACGTCGACGACCTGGGGCGAGGCGGTCCCGGGGGCGAGCGGGCCGCCGTGCCGGCGGTGGGCGCGGGCCAGGATCACGAAACCGGGGCCGAGCCGGCTCGCCACCCGCTCCAGGTCCAGCGCGCAGCGCTGGGTGCGGCGGTAGTCGCGGTGCGTCGGCGCGTACAGGACCGCCACCGCGTCCCCGGGGATGCCGAGCGACTCGCGCAGCCGGGTCACCTCCGCCGAAGTCGCCTGCTGGAACACGTCGTTGCGGGGCTGACCGTACTCCAGCGTCCGGTAGCTCCCGGGGAGCACGCGCTCCCAGACCAGGGTCGAGTGGCGGTTCGCCGAGACGACGTAGTCCCAGGTGCCGACGGCGTCGAGGAGCGCTCCGGCGTCCAGTCCCGCGCCGGCCGCCGGGCGTTCGAGCAGGTCCAGGCCCATCCGTTTCAGGGGGGTGCCGGACCGGGTCTGTACGACGATCTGGCCGGGCCGCTTGACCGGGCGGCGGTCGAGCCCGGAGTTGTCGACGAGGTACCGGGAGCGGGCCAGCGCCGTCCAGTGGGCCGCCGTCCCCGGGGTGATGCGGCGAGTGGCGGCCGGGACCGTGTGCTGGTGTCGGGGGTGCGCGACCCACGCGGTGCGGATGTGCGGGGCGTGGGCGCGGAACGCCTGCTCCAGCGCGCCCGGATTGCAGCCGTGGCCCTCGCCGTCGTACGCGGTGAAGACGGCCCGGTCCGGGCGCAGGGGCAGACGGAGCTGGACGCGGTAGTGCAGGCGCAGGAGCGCCGAGCGCAGGGCGCCCAGGGACTTCGCCGCGCCCTTGGCGGTCCTGCGGCGCAGGGTTCCGGCTCCGCGCAGGGCGCGGTAGGTGCGGTGCAGGCCCAGCCGGACCAGGGTGTGCCGTGCGCGGTCGCCCAACGGGGCCGGGGCGCCCGGGGCCCGGTGGCGGCGGCACAGGGCGCGGGCCAGCCGCAGGAACTCGGCGCGGCCGGCGTGCGGCAGCCGGTCGTGGCGGGCGAACACCGTCGCCAGGTGGTCCAGCATCCGCCGGAACAACACCGGCCGCCAGCGGGCGAGTTCGGGGCGGTCGGCGAGGAACGCGAAGACCCGGTCGTACTGTTCGAGGAGGTCGAGGTGACGGCGGCCGGAGGTACGGGCGGGGGTGCCGCCCCGGTGCCCCCGGTGGTGCACGCAGACCCGGTCCAGGGTCGCGATCGACCCCGCCGCCAGCAGGACCGGGTACGTCCACGCGGTGTCCTCGTGGTGGCCGGACGGGAAGGCGAGGCCCTCCCGCTCGACGAACTCCCGCCGGCAGGTCTTGTTCCGGGCGACCGCCGGCAGCCGCAGCAGTTCCGGGCGGTCCGCGAGCCGGAACGGCGCCGGGCCCTCCTCGGTGAGCCCGGCCCGCGTCTCCTCGCGGACCGTCTCACCGGTCGGATGGACCCGGGCGTGGCCGTGGAGCAGGACGTCCGGCTCGCCGCTCTCCTTCAGCCGGTGGGCGACGGCGGCCAGGGCGCCGGGGGCGAGGGTGTCGGCGCCGTCGAGGAACAGCAGGTAGTCACCGGTCGCCTCGGCCGTGCCCGCGTTGCGGGCCGGTCCCGGGCCCTGGTTGCGGGCCAGGCGCACCGGCCGTACGCGTCCGTCCCGGGCGGCGAACTCCTCGGCGATCGTGCCGCAGGCGTCCGGTGAGGCGTCGTCGACGACGATCAGTTCGAGATCGTCGAACGACTGGGAGAGCACCGACTCCAGGCACGCGTGGAGATACGCCTGAACCTTGTACGCGGGGACGATGACACTGAACCTGGGCAAGGGGACATCCATGGGTCGGCGCGGGCGGTGGGACGGGACGGGCCCGGCCCGGGAACGGCCGACGGAGTGACTTGGTTACGTTGCGTTGGGACATCCGGGGGACGGTGGACGAACGCCGAGGGGCGGGCCGGTGCGTTCCCGGCCCGCCCCTCGACACGCCTGCCGTGCGGGCTACTTGACGGCGCCCGCCATGACCCCGGAGACGAACTGCCGCTGGAACGCGAAGAACACGGCCAGCGGTATCACCATCGAGATGAAGGCGCCCGGCGCCAGCACCTCGATGTTGCTGCCGAACTGCCGTACCTGCTGCTGGAGTGCGACCGTCAGCGGCTGGGAGCCGGAGTCGGAGAACACCAGCGCCACCAGCATGTCGTTCCACACCCACAGGAACTGGAAGATCCCCAGCGAGGCGATGGCGGGCGCGCCCAGCGGCAGTACGACCGTCGCGAACAGCCGTGCCTCACCGGCGCCGTCGAGCCGCGCCGCCTCCAGCAGCTCCCGGGGGATCTCCGCGAAGAAGTTCCGCAACAGGAAGATCGCGAAAGGGAGTCCGAAGGCCACGTGGAACAGCACGACCCCGAGGACCGAGCCGAAGATCCCCAGTTTCCCGAAGAGTTCGGAGAGCGGGATCAGCGCGACCTGCACCGGCACCACCAGCAGCGCGATCACCGCCATGAACCACCAGTCGCGGCCCTTGAAGTCCAGCCAGGCGAAGGCGTACCCGGCCATCGCGCCGATGACCACCACCAGCAGGGTCGCCGGAACGGTGATCCACACGGTGTTGACCAGCGCGCCGGTGATGTCGTCGTTCTCCAGCAGGGTGCGGTAGCTGTCGGTGGTGAGCTGGGCCGGCGCCGTGAACACCTTCCACCAGCCGGAGGAGGCGATGTCCGTCGGCTCCCGGAACGAGGACACCAGCAGCCCGAAGGTGGGCACCAGCCAGAACACCGCCACCACCAGCAGGAACGCGCGCAGCGCCCCGCCCGCGGCTCCGCTCGCCACCCGGGAGGCCCACGACCGCCTGCCGCGCACGGGGGTGTCGGTCGCCGTCATCGCTCGCGCTCCTTCCTGAGCCGGCGGATGTTGACGATCATCACCGGGACCACGAGCAGCAGCAGGATGATGCCGATCGCGCTGCCCAGGCCGTAGTTGCCGCCGCCGCCGAAGGACGACAGGAACAGTTGCAGCGCCAGCACGTTGGCCTCGTCCTGGGTGGGCTGCGGGGCGATGATGTAGACGAGGTCGAAGACCTTCATCACGTTGATCATCAGCGTGATCAGGACGACCACCAGGACCGGTGCCAGCATCGGCACGGTGATCCTGCGGAACACCTGCCACTCGTTGGCCCCGTCGACCCGCGCCGCCTCCAGCAGGTTGCGGTCGACCCCGGCGAGCCCCGCGGCGATCAGCACCATCGCGAAGCCCGCCCACATCCAGACGTACGCCCCGATGATGGACGGCGTCACCAACGCCGGTCCCAGCCAGTCGATCCCGTTGTACGGCGCGGCGAAGTTCGAGCCCGGCAGCCGCAGTCGGGCCCCGTCGGCCTCGGCGGGCAGGACGAAGGTGCCGTCGGCGCGGGTCGTCGCCGAGGCCACCACCTCCCCGTCCTTCACCGCCTCGACCTTCACGCCCTCCAGCGCCTTCTCGCCCGCGTCGACCCGGCCCTTCTCCCCGCCGCCGCCGAGCCTGAAGTCCAGCCACACGGTGCCGGTGACACCGTCACCGCTCGCCGGCCGCGCGTCCTCCGGGTCGCCCGGCAGCCGGTTCGGCGCGATCCCGACCAGGGGGAGCATCGCCGGGGTGCCCGCGGTCACCGTGCCGGTGCTGGTGAACGAGCCGCCCCCGGACGCCTTGAGATCGCTGACCTGCGCGTTGGGACGGGCCTTCGGATAGACCGAGGAGTCGGCGAAGGTGTCGTGCACCGACGTCACCACCGCGTTCGCCACGCCCTGGTCCGGGTCCGCCTGGTACACCAGCCGGAAGATGATCCCCGCGGCCAGCATCGAGATCGCCATCGGCATGAAGACGATCAGCTTGAACGCCGTTGCCCAGCGCACCCGTTCGGTGAGCACGGCGAAGATCAGGCCCAGCACGGTGACCACCGCGGGCGCCACCGCGACCCAGATCGCCGTGTTGCGCACGGCCGTCAGGGTGGCGTCGTCGGTGAAGACGTCGACGTAGTTGTCCAGGCCGACGAAGCCGTCGCCGCCCGCGTCGTACAGGCTGCGCCAGACCGAGTACCCGATCGGGTAGACCACGAGCGCGCCGAGCAGCACCAGGGCGGGCAGCAGGAACAGCACCGCCACCCACAGCCTGGTGCCCGTCACGCTCTTGCGCGGTGCCGGAGCACCTCCGTTCGCGACCGACGCCATCCGTCAGCCGGTCTTGTACGCCTTGGCCGCGTCCGCCTCCAGCTTGCGCTGGGCGCCCGCCACGTCGTCCGGGTCCTTCAGGAAGTCCTGGAGCTGCTTCCACTCGCCGACGCCCTGCGTGCCGCCGAACGCCGCCGGCGCCTGGTCGGACATGTCGAAGCGGAAGTCGTCGCCCGCCGCGATCAGCGCCTCGGCGATGTCCCGGGTGACGTCGTCCCTGTACGTCGCCTGGTCCATCTCCTTGTTGGGCGACAGGAAGCCGCCCTGCGCCGCCCAGATCTCGGCCGCGTCGGTCGAGGCCAGGAACGTCAGCAGCGCCTGCGCGCCCTCGCCGTCCTTCAGCGCCACGGCCACGTCGCCCCCGCTGACCACGGGCGAGTCCTCGCCGACCGCCGGGAACGGGAACACCTTGGCGTCCGTGCCGACCTCCGCGTCCGTGTCGGCGTTGATGTTCGCGGTGACGAAGTCGCCCTCGAAGACCATCGCGGCCGGGGTGTCACCGGAGAACGTCTGCGTGACGGACTTCGGGAACTCCGTGCGCAGCGCGCCCGAGCGGCCGCCCGCGATCAGTTCGTCCTTGCCCCACAGCCCGGCGAGCGTGGTCAGGGCGTCCTTCACCGAGGGGTCGGTCCACTTGATCTCGTGCGCGGCCAGCTGGTCGTACTTCTCCGGGCCGGCCTGGGAGAGGTAGACGTTCTCGAACCAGTCGGTGAGCGTCCAGCCGTCCGCGCCGCCGATGGAGACCGCCGGGGAACCGGCGTCGGAGAGCGTCTGGGCGGTGGCCAGGAAGTCGTCCCAGGTCTCCGGCTCCTCGGTGATGCCGGCGGCCTCGAAGGCGGCGGTGTTGTACCAGACGAGGGACTTGTTGGCGGCCTTCGCGTAGACGCCGTACTGCTTGCCCTCGTACGAGCCCAGTTCCTTCCAGCCGACGGAGAAGTTCTTGTCCAGCTGGGCCTGCGCGTCCGCGCCCACGGGCTCGATCCAGCCCTTCTCGGCGAACTGGTGGAGCACGCCGACCTGCGGCAGGAACGCCACGTCCGGGGGCTGGCCGCCCTGGATCTTGGTGCCGAGGAAGGTGGAGGTGTTGTTGCCGGTGGGTACGAAGTTCACCTCGGCGCCGGTGCGCTTCTCGAACTCCTCCAGCACCTTGGTGAAGTTGTCCTGCTCGGGTCCGGTCCAGACGGCCGCGACCTCCAGCGTCTGCCCGTCCAGTTTCGGGAGTTGGACGGAGGACCCTGCACCGGTCTCGGTACCGCCGCCGCCCCCTCCGCCGTCGTTGTCGTCGTCTCCGCCACAGCCGGTGAGGGTCAGCGCGAGGGCGCCGACGGCCGCCAGGGCGATCCGGATCGTGCGATTCGTGCGCATCACTGCCCCGTTCTTCGTGCTTCGTCGCCTCGTCGAACGTTGGAGCGCTGTCTGTCCGGATTGGTTTACGCCGGGTCCCTGGGGTCGGCAAGAGCGCCTGCCGTGTCAAGTGGGCGATCGTGACCGCGTCGTGACTGACCCTCCACCGGACCTCCAGCACCGCTCCGGCGGAGGGCGGCTGGCGAGGGTGCAGGGGGGCCGGCCCCGACCGAGCCTGTTCCGTGCGGTCGGTGGGGTGGCGAGGGCGCGCACGGCCCCTTCCCCGTCGGGCCGGTGGGGGGTTCGGGCGCGCATGGCCCCTGTCCCGTGGGGCCGGTCCGGGTGGAGGGAGGCGCGGGCCCGCGGTCGAGTCCTCGTGCGGCCGGTTGGGGTGGAGGAGGCGCGGGCCGCGATTGAGCCCAGGGTCGGGAGGCGCGGGGCCGCACGGCCTGTTCCTCGTGGAGCCGGTCGGGGTGGGGGAGGCGCGGGCCTGCGGTCGAGTCCTCGTGCGGCCGGTCGGCGTGCGGGAGGCGCGGGCCTGCGGTCGAGTCCCCGTGGGGCCGGTCCGGGTGGAGAGGGGCCGGACCCGCCGGGGCGTCGGTCAGAGCAGGGACGGGACCTCGGCGGCCGAGACCTCTCGTGCGGCTCGCTCCAACGCGCTGGCCAGCAGGGCGAGGTCGGTCGGGCCGTTGCCGAGTTCGCGGACCGGGCGGCGCGCCGGGGGGTCGCCCATGCGGTGCCACTCCAGGGCGACGACCGTGGGCCGCAGCGTCGCGGTGCGCGGGATACGGCCGGTGACCCGGCCCGCCTGGAAGGCGACGGTCCGGCCGTCCGCCCAGGCCAGCCTGGCCCGCCCGGCGGCCGGTTCGTCCGGCCCGGTGGCCGGGGCGTCGAGCGTGACGCGCAGGGTGGCCCGGCGGGCCGGCTCCGACACGGCCGTACGCCCGTCCCCGCCGGCCGCCGCCACCAGGTGCACGCCGAGCCGCTCGCCCTCCCGGGCCACCGCCTCCAGCGCGCGGACGACGGAACCCGCCGCGGGTCTGCCGGGGGAGCCCAGCGCGGGGGAGACCAGGGCGTCCAGGTCGTCCACGACCACCACCAGCCGGGGCAGCGGCGGTGCCGCCTCCGGCTGCCGGCGGGACGCGGCCGGGCGCAGCCGGAGCGTGGAACTGGGCGGGGCGTCCAGATCCGCCGCGCCGCCCACGCCCGCCGGGGGCGGCACGGACGTGCGCTGGCTGACCATGCGGCCCGAGACCAGCCGGCCCGCGTGCCACTCGGCGAAGTGGGAGCGGCCCAGCAGCTCGGCGCGCCGCTTCAGCTCCGCGCTCAGGGACTGGGCGAACTCCCGCATGCGGACCGGATCGTTGGCGGCGAGATGGGTGGTGACGTGGGGGACGTCCGTGCACACGCGCAGTCCCTCGCCGCCCGCGCCGTCCCGGCCGTCCACCAGGACCATGCTCAGCCGGTCCGGCCGCTCGGCGGCGGCGAGGGAGGCGACGAGCGCCCGCAGCAGTTCGGTGCGTCCGCTGCCGGCGGGCCCCTCGATCAGCAGGTGCGGGCCGTCGGCCCCGAGGTCCGCGGTGACGGGCCCGCGCGGTCCCGCGCCGAGCACCGCGCACGCGCGTCCGCCGAGCGCCTCGGTGTCATCGGCGGCGTCCGCCCAACGGGCCATCAGCGAGGCCGGGGTGGCCCGCGCCAGCCCCAACTCGTCGAGGAGCCGGGCCGCCTGAGGCAGCGGCGCCGACACCCGGGCCTGCCGCTCCGCGCCGGTGCCGTCCGGCCGCAGCGGCGCCAGCGCCCGCGCGAACCGCTCGGCCCAGGGGAGCGAGACGGCGTCCACGGTGGCGACCGTGCCGGGGGCGACCGGTGCCGGGTCGGGCGCGCCTTCCTGGCGGGCGACCCGCATCAGCCGCAGCGCGGTGGCCACGTCACCGCTGAGCAGGGCGACCGCTCCGCACTCCCGGAACGACGGGGCCGCCGCGCAGGCCGCCCGGTAGGTGTCGGCGACCGGTGAGGCGGGGGAGGCGGGCGGAGTCTCGGCCAGGCACACCACATGGATCCCGGCGCGCGGTCCGTCCGAGGCCAGCCGTGCGACGGCCTCCCTGACATCGGCACCGCCGGGGTCCCCGTCCACGACGACCACGGTGTACGGCCCCGGGTAGGGGTCCGCCGGGTCGTCCTGTGCCCAGGAGGGGCGGTGGGCCGGGGGAGGGGGGAGGTGCTCGGTCCGGTCGTCCAGGCGCCGGAGCAGTTCGTCCGTGCGGGCCGTGGCCTGGTCGCGGTCGTGCGCCAGCAGCAGCCGGCAGTCCTGGCCGTGCGCCGGGCGCAGTTGCGGGAGCCAGCCCAGCCAGGACCATTCGGCGGTGCGCTCCTCCAGCGAACGGGAGCGGTCCGCGCTGATCAGCACGATCTCCAGGGTGTCCGGCGAGTGCAGCGCGGCGAGCTGGGCGATCACCGAGCGGGCGAGGCCGGCGAGCCGGGCGCGCGGTCCGGCGAGGCCCAGGGCGCCCGCCTCGCGCAGACCGGCGGTCACGGGGACGGCGGGCAGCAGGCCCGAGCCGTCGGGTGCCGCGCGGTCGGTGGTGCCGAGCCGCACGGTGAGCGCCTCCGGGTGGTCCGGCCCGCGCTCCCACAGGCGGGGGCCGGGGCCGAGGGAGGCCAGCAGCAGGGCGGCCGGGTCCGGCCAGGTGTCCGGGAGCCGGTGGGCGGCGTCGGAGAAGGAGTACGGGTGAGACTCCGCGCCCGGTCCGTCGTGGTCCTCGGGCACGGCCGGGTCCTGCTCGGCACGGCCGCCGGTCAGCCGCCGCGCCCACGCGGAGAGGCCGCGGCGCCGTGCCGCCGGCGGGACGTCGGTGCCGCGCGGCGGAGCGCCTGCGCGGCCGGTGCCGTCGGGCCCGTACGCGGCGGACGCGACGTCACCGGCGTCCACCGGGCGGTCGCCCGCACCGGGATCACTCCCGCGCGCGTCGCCCGCACCGGGATCACTCCCGCGCGCGTCGCCCCCGCGTCGGTCCGCCGGGAAGCCCGCGCCATGGGTGTCGCCGCCACGCGGTCCCGGCACGCCGGCACCGGGCGGCGCGGTACGGGTCTCGATGCGCGGCGCCCCGCCCTGTCCGGGGACCACCGGGGGCTCGACCGGGCCGTGCTCCTGCGCCCCCGGAGTGGTCGAGGCGGCGCCCCAGCCGGCCGGGCCGTAGGCGTGCCGGGTCTCCCCCGAGGGGCCGGGCGGGGCGTCGGCGCGCGGGTGCGCGGCGCCCGAGAGCCGGATGTGGCCCTCCCCGTCCGGCACCGTCGGCACGCGCGCGCCGGGGCCGCCCGCCGGGGCGAGCCGCAGGGCCGACTCGCCGATGCGCAGGAGCGCACCCGGGACGAGCCGGACCGGGCTGGTGCCCACCCGGACGCCGTCCAGGGTGGTGCCGTTGGTGGAGCCGAGATCGGCGACCGAGACCCGGCCGTCCTCGGCGACCGTGACCGCGCAGTGCAGCCGGGAGACGTCGGGGTCGTCGAGCGGGACGTCGGCCTCGGCGGAGCGGCCGATGTGGATCCGGCCGCCGTGCAGCAGATGGACGCCGCCCGCGTCGGGGCCCGCCACCACGTGCAGCTGGGTGGGGGCGTCGTCGACCTCGGGGTGGGCCTCGGGCTCGGCCGGGGCGCCCAGCGAGAGCACCGCGCCGTCGACCAGGGGCGGGTCACCGAGCGTGCAGCGCGCCCCGTCGAGCCGCTCCGCGCCCGCGTACACCACGACGGGCCCCTCGCCGGCCGAGACCGTGGAGGCGAGCGCCGACGCCACCGCGGCCAGGGCCGTGCCGGCGGGCGCCGTGACCAGGACGTCGCAGCTCGTGGCGTGGCCGCGGGCGGTGGCGGGGGGCGGGCCCAGCGGGTCTACGACGGTCAGCCGGATCTGCATCGCCGTCAGCGGTCCCTTCTGCGCGGGCACCCGCGTACGGGGACGACGCCGCGCGGTCCCCCACCGCGGACTACCCCCACCGCCACACGAGCACATCGGCCAGTACGGAAGGCATCCTCGCACCTGCCACTGACAACACGCCCGCCCCCCGGTACCAAGTGATCTTGATTGGTCGGCTCTGCCCGCAAAAATGCCTGATCCCTGACGTAACTCTGTCCGATACATGGCGTCGGAGCGATCAGTTGAGATCGGTCACGCCCGTGTTCGGCAACCAAACAGAGCGGCCCGAGCGTCTTCCCGGCGAAGCTTTGCTTCGAAGCACCCGGCACTACAGTGGGTCGGAACATCGGAAGACTTTCAGGCAATCAGCAGGGAGCGCGTGACGTGCGGCCAGTCGGCAGCAAGTACCTGCTCGAGGAGCCGCTCGGTCGCGGCGCCACGGGCACCGTCTGGCGAGCCCGCCAGCGTGAGACCGCGGGCGCCGAGGCGGCCGTGGCCGGCCAGCCCGGCGAGACCGTCGCGATCAAGGTCCTCAAGGAAGAGCTGGCCGGCGACCCCGACATCGTGATGCGGTTCCTGCGGGAACGCTCCGTGCTGCTGCGCCTGACCCACCCCAACATCGTCCGGGTCCGCGACCTGGTCGTCGAGGGCGAGCTGCTGGCCCTGGTCATGGACCTGGTGGACGGCCCCGACCTCCACCGCCACCTGCGCGAGAACGGCCCCTTCACCCCGGTCGCCGCGTCCCTGCTCACCGCGCAGATCGCCGACGCGCTCGCCGCGAGCCACGCCGACGGCGTCGTCCACCGCGACCTGAAGCCCGCCAACGTCCTGCTCCAGCAGCACGGCGGCCGGATGCATCCGATGCTCACCGACTTCGGCATCGCGCGCCTCGCCGACTCCCCGGGCCTGACCCGCACCCACGAGTTCGTCGGCACGCCCGCGTACGTCGCCCCCGAGTCCGCCGAGGGCCGCCCGCAGACCTCCGCCGTCGACATCTACGGCGCCGGAATCCTGCTCTACGAGCTGGTCACCGGCCGCCCCCCGTTCTCCGGCGGATCCGCGCTGGAGGTGCTCCACCAGCACCTGAGCGCCGAACCGCGCCGCCCGTCCACCGTCCCCGACCCGCTGTGGACGGTCATAGAGCGCTGCCTGTCCAAGGACCCCGACCGGCGGCCCAGCGCCGAGAACCTGGCGCGCGGCCTGCGGGTCGTCGCCGACGGCATCGGCGTGCACGCGAACTCCGCGCAGATCGCCGCCGCCGAGGGCGTCGCCTCCCTGCTCGCGCCCGACCCGGCGCCCGCCGCCGTGCCGGGCTCGGCCGACCCCACACAGGTGCTGCCGCACGGCGCCGGGTCCTTCGACCCGAACGCCGCGACCAGCGTCCTGCCGCACACCGGGGGCCCGGGCGGCAACGCCGACTCCACCGCGGTCATGCCGCCGGTGCCGCAGGGCGGGCCCGGTCCGGAGGAGCCGCACCCCTGGCAGAACCAGATGCGGGCCGCGCGCGACCGCAACGAGCAGACGCAGGTCCAGTACCTCGACCCCGGCCAGGACCCGCTGCGCCGCCGGCCGCAGCGGCAGGTGGCCCGGCCCCAGCAGCCGCCGCCGCGCCAGCCCCAGCAGCGCCAGCCGCAGCCGCAGCCCCAGCAGGGCTACGGCTATCCGCAGCAAGGGCAGCCGCAGGGCCAGCAGCAGTACGCCCCGCAGCGCCAGGCCCAGCAGCCCCGGCCGCAGCAGCAGCGGTACGCCCCGCCGCCCACGCCCGAGCCCCAGCGCCCGCAGCGCGAGCCGCGGCAGCCCCGGCAGCGCGGCGCCAACCCGATGCGCATCCCCGGCCTGGGCTGCCTGAAGGGCTGTCTCTTCACGATCGTCATCCTGTTCGTGGCCGGCTGGCTGGTCTGGGAGCTGAGCCCGCTCCAGGACTGGATCGGTACCGGCAAGGGGTACTGGGAGCAGCTCACCGACTGGTTCACCACGGCGACCGACTGGATCGGCGACCTCGGCTCGTCGACGGGGCAGTAGCCCCGGGCGAGGGGTCCGGGGTCGGCGAGTCTGTGGATTTGTCGACTCCTGGCGGGTGATTTCTGTCTCCGTGGTGAAGGTTGGCTCCTCGGACGCGTAGCTTTGGCGGCAACACGCGTCTGTAGGAGCAGTCTTGGCACGGAAGATCGGCAGCCGGTACACCGCCCACCAGATCCTGGGACGGGGCAGCGCCGGCACGGTGTGGCTGGGTGAGGGCCCCGAGGGGCCCGTCGCCATCAAGCTGCTGCGCGAGGATCTCGCGTCCGACCAGGAGCTCGTCGGACGCTTCGTGCAGGAGCGGACGGCGCTGCTGGGCCTGGAGCACCCCCATGTGGTGTCGGTCCGCGACCTGGTCGTCGACGGCAACGACCTCGCGCTCGTCATGGACCTGGTCCGGGGCACGGACCTGCGTACCCGCCTCGACCGGGACAAGCGGCTCGCGCCCGAGGCGGCCGTGGCCGTCGTCGCGGACGTCGCGGACGGGCTCGCCGCCGCCCACGCGGCCGGGGTCGTGCACCGGGACGTGAAGCCGGAGAACGTCCTGCTCGACATGCAGGGGCCGCTCGGTCCGGGCGGCGCGCATCCGGCGCTGCTGACCGACTTCGGGGTCGCCAAGCTCATCGACTCGCCGAAGCGGACCCGGGCCACGAAGATCATCGGCACCCCGGACTACCTCGCCCCGGAGATCGTCGAGGGCCTCCCCCCGCGCGCCTCCGTGGACATCTACGCCCTGGCCACCGTGCTCTACGAACTGCTGGCCGGCTTCACGCCCTTCGGCGGCGGCCACCCCGGAGCGGTCCTGCGCCGCCATGTGACGGAGTCCGTCGCCCCGCTGCCCGGCATCCCGGACGAGCTGTGGCAGCTGATCGTGCAGTGCCTGGCCAAGGCGCCGGCGTCCCGGCTGCGCGCCTCGGAACTGGGGGCCCGGCTGCGCGAGCTGCTGCCCCTGCTGGCGGGCATGCCCCCGCTGGACGTGGACGAGCCGGACACCGAGCCCGCCGAGGAGGAGGCCGCACCCCAGGAGCCGGCCGCGTCCGGACCGGTACGGCGTGGCGCGGTGCCGCTGGTGCCGGGAGCCAAGCCCGCCGACTCCAACCGGGACACGCACACCTCGATGCGGGTGCCGGGGCCGGACGAGCTGGCGGGCGGCGCCCGGGGTACGGCCCGTGTGCCGAGGGCCTCGGGGGCGCCCCGGCCGGGCTCGGCCCGCCATCGCGCGGCCACGCGGCGGCGCCGGGTGGCCCTGGGCGCGGCGGCGGTGGCGCTCGTGGCGGCCGCGGGCGTCGGTACCTGGCTGGCGACCTCGGGCGACGACGCGGATGCCACTCCCCAGGACACGAAGAACTCCGCCCCGGCCTCGCCCTGAGCCCGCGGGGCCGCCCCGCGGCCGGTGCCGGGACCCCGGTGGTGAGCGGCGGCGCAGGCCGCTTGCCGTAGCCGTTACGCTGGAGGCGTGGCAGTCGTCGATGTATCCGAAGAGCTCAAGTCCCTCTCCTCGACCATGGAGTCGATCGAGGCCGTTCTGGACCTCGACAAGCTGAGGGCAGACATCGCCGTGCTCGAGGAGCAGGCGGCCGCGCCGTCCCTGTGGGACAACCCGGACGAGGCGCAGAAGATCACCAGCAAGCTCTCCCACCTCCAGGCCGAGGTGCGGAAGGCCGAGGCCCTGCGCGGTCGCATCGACGATCTCGCCGTGCTGTTCGAGATGGCCGAGGAGGAGGACGACCCGGACACCCGTGCCGAGGCCGAGTCCGAGCTCACGTCCGTCAAGAAGGCGCTGGACGAGATGGAGGTCCGGACCCTGCTCAGCGGCGAGTACGACTCCCGCGAGGCGCTGGTGAACATCCGCGCCGAGGCCGGAGGCGTCGACGCCGCCGACTTCGCCGAGCAGCTCCAGCGGATGTACCTGCGCTGGGCGGAGCGGCACGGCTACAAGACGGAGCTGATCGAGACCTCGTACGCGGAAGAGGCCGGCATCAAGTCGACCACCTTCTCCGTGCAGGTGCCGTACGCCTACGGCACGCTCTCGGTGGAGCAGGGCACGCACCGGCTGGTCCGTATCTCGCCCTTCGACAACCAGGGGCGGCGCCAGACCTCCTTCGCCGGTGTCGAGGTGCTGCCCGTGGTCGAGCAGACCGACCACGTCGAGATCGACGAGTCCGAGCTGCGGGTGGACGTCTACCGCTCCTCCGGGCCCGGCGGCCAGGGCGTCAACACCACGGACTCCGCGGTCCGGCTGACGCACATCCCCACCGGCATCGTCGTCTCCTGCCAGAACGAGCGGTCGCAGATCCAGAACAAGGCGACCGCGATGAACGTCCTCCAGGCCAAGCTGCTGGAGCGGCGCCGCCAGGAGGAGCAGGCCAAGATGGACGCCCTCAAGGGCGACGGCGGCAACTCCTGGGGCAACCAGATGCGTTCGTACGTCCTGCACCCGTACCAGATGGTCAAGGACCTGCGGACGGAGTTCGAGGTCGGCAACCCGCAGTCCGTGCTCGACGGCGAGATCGACGGCTTCCTGGAGGCCGGTATTCGCTGGCGCAAGCAGCAGGAGAAGTAAGCGAAGCTCTTTGTCGACAAGGCAACTGCCGCCCACCGGGCGGCAGTTGCCTTTTGTATGTGCCGATGTCTGGGTTTTACATCACACTCACAACTTCAACGCCCGGCAAAGAACCCGTTCCTGGACATCGCGCGCGCAACGGCCTTGACGTTGATTTGAAAAATGGGAAGGGTTGAGCGTGGCATGCGTATCTCCGGGGCGCATGTGAACCGGGGGGCGTGAGTTCAGCTACCACCCTCCGTCGATCACCGCTCCGGGCGCCGCCTCATTGACGATGAGCTACTGGGGGTAGCAACCACATGACCAAGAAGACGCGGATCCGCATAGCCCGGATCGCGGCCGGCGCGGTGATCGCCGCCGGTGCCACGCTCTCCGCCGCCGGCGTCGCTTCCGCCGACGTCTGCGAGGAACTGGGCGTCTGTGTCACGCCCGAGCCGACCGAGACCGAGCCGGAGCCGGAGCCGACCGAGCCCACCGGGGAGCCCACCGTCATCCCGGAGCCGACCGAGCCCACCGAGGAGCCGACCGAGCCCACCGAGGAGCCCACGGAGCCCACCGAGGAGCCGACCGAGCCCACCGAGGAGCCCTCGGAGCCCGGCACCGACCCGACCGACGACTCGGACACCGGGAACGGCAACGGCGGCGGCAACAACACCGACCCCGACGGCGGCTCCGGCGCCTCGCCCCAGCAGGAGGGGTCCTCCTCGCTGACCGACACCGGTGACGACACCTCCGCCCAGGGCAGCGGCGAGGAGCTCGCCGAGACCGGTTCGGGGCAGACCATGTTCCTGATCATCGGTGCCGCGACGATGATCGCCGGCGGCGTGGGCTTCCGCGTGCTGCCGCGTCTGGCCGGCGGCCGTGGCGGTGCGGCCGCCTGACGGTGGCCGTACGCACACCGTGCGTGACGAAGGGCCCGGAGCGATCATCGCTCCGGGCCCTTCTCGTACGTCTGGCGCGGCGCCCTACGCGGTCTGGTGGGCCAGCAGGGCCACCGCCGCGATCAGCACCGCGAGCAGCGCGATCAGCGTCATGGGGGTCAGGTTCGCGAGCGGGTTCGCCTGCTGGAGCCGTTCGCGGTTCGCGCGGCAGACCGGGCAGCGGCCCTCGTTCACGGGCGCCGCGCAGTTCGCGCACACCAGCCGGTCGTACGTCATGCGCCTCGCCCTTCTTGTGAGTGGTTCCGGGGGGAGAACGTCTCGGGGTCGCGGAACGTTCCCCTCTCTACTGTGCCAGGTTCCTCCGGAGGCCGCCCGGGCGCTGCCGAAGGAGGCCGAGGGAACGCGCCGCCGACGCCCCCGCGTGGGAACAAAACCGCATATCTGTGATGCAACGCCGCCGGTGCCTGCGCCCCCGCGCCGGACTCGCGTATGGTCACGCTCATCTACCCCCGGCGACCCGTGGTGCATCCGTGATCCGATTCGACAACGTATCCAAGGTCTACCCCAAGCAGACCCACCCCGCACTCAGGGATGTGTCCCTGGAAGTGGAGAAGGGCGAGTTCGTCTTCCTCGTGGGGTCCTCCGGTTCGGGAAAGTCCACTTTCCTGCGACTGATCCTGCGCGAGGAGCGGTGCAGCCACGGCCAGGTGCACGTGCTGGGCAAGGACCTCGCCCGCCTGTCCAACTGGAAGGTGCCGCAGATGCGGCGCCAGCTGGGCACGGTGTTCCAGGACTTCCGGCTGCTGCCGAACAAGACGGTCGCCGAGAACGTCGCCTTCGCCCAGGAGGTCATCGGCAAGTCGCGCGGCGAGATCCGCAAGTCCGTGCCGCAGGTGCTCGACCTCGTCGGGCTCGGCGGCAAGGAGGACCGGATGCCGGGCGAGCTGTCCGGCGGTGAGCAGCAGCGCGTGGCCATCGCGCGGGCCTTCGTCAACCGGCCCAAGCTGCTGATCGCCGACGAGCCCACCGGCAACCTCGACCCGCAGACCTCCGTCGGCATCATGAAGCTGCTGGACCGGATCAACCGGACCGGCACGACCGTGGTGATGGCGACGCACGACCAGAACATCGTGGACCAGATGCGCAAGCGCGTCATCGAGCTGGAGAAGGGCCGCCTCGTCCGCGACCAGGCCCGCGGCGTCTACGGCTACCAGCACTGAGACCGCAGCGAGTTCCACGGAAAGGCTTGAAGCAGACGCCATGCGCGCCCAGTTCGTACTCTCCGAGATCGGTGTCGGTCTCCGCCGCAATCTGACGATGACGTTCGCCGTCGTCGTCTCCGTCGCCCTGTCGCTCGCCCTGTTCGGCGGGTCGCTCCTGATGAGCGACCAGGTGAACACGATGAAGGGCTACTGGTACGACAAGGTCAACGTCTCGATCTTCCTCTGCAACAAGAGCGACGCCGAGTCCGACCCCAACTGCGCCAAGGGCGCGGTGACCGCGGACCAGAAGAAGGAGATCACCGCCGACCTGGACAAGATGTCGGTCGTCGACACGGTGACGCACGAGACGCAGGACCAGGCGTACAAGCACTACAAGGAGCAGTTCGGCGACTCCCCGCTGGCCAGCTCCCTCACGCCGGACCAGATGCAGGAGTCGTACCGGATCAAGCTCTCCGACCCGGAGAAGTACCAGGTCATCGCCACCGCCTTCGACGGGCGCGACGGTGTGCAGTCGGTGCAGGACCAGAAGGGCATCCTGGACAACCTCTTCGAGCTGCTCAACGGCATGAACTGGGCGGCCCGCGCGATCATGGCGCTGATGCTGGTCGTCGCGCTGATGCTGATCGTCAACACGGTCCGGGTCTCGGCCTTCAGCCGGCGGCGCGAGACGGGCATCATGCGCCTGGTCGGCGCCTCGGGCTTCTACATCCAGGCGCCGTTCATCATGGAGGCCGCGGTCGCCGGACTCATCGGCGGGGCGGTCGCCTGCGGATTCCTGGTGGTCGCCCGGTACTTCATCATCGACCACGGTCTGGCGCTCTCCGAGAAGCTGAATCTGATCAACTTCATCGGCTGGGACGCGGTGTTGACCAAGCTCCCGCTCATCCTCGCGACGAGTCTGCTGATGCCCGCGTTGGCCGCCTTCTTCGCGCTGCGCAAGTACCTGAAGGTGTGACACTTGCCAAGAGGGGCCGTACGGTCAACCGACCGTACGGCCCCTCGCGTTGTCCTAGACTCACCGGCATGTCAGGTCGTGACCTGTTCTGTCAGCCCCGCCGCATGCGCCGCGGGGCCGCCCTGACATTGGTGTTCACCAGCGTCCTCGTGGCCGGCGCGGCCACCGGCGCCCTGCCCGGACCCGACCGGAAGTCGTCGCCCGACACCCCCCGTTCGACCACAGCGGCCCGCCATCAGCAGGTCGCCGAGGCCGCCGCCGAGGCGATGGCCGACGGCAAGTCCCCCGTGGAGGCCGCCGAGCGCGCCGTCAGCCGCAGCGGGGACCGCTGGGGCGCGGTGTACTCCGAGGGCGAGTACGAGGAGTTCGAGGAGGCCCTCGACGGCCGGTACACCGGCGTGGGCCTGCGGGCCCGGCGCGAGCGCGACGGCCGTATCGAGGTCACCGGGGTGCGGGCCGGGTCGCCCGCGGCCGAGGCCGGGATCAGGGCCGGGGACCGGCTGCGCAGCGTCGACGGCGACAGGGTCGACGGGCGGCCGGTCACCGAGGTGGTCTCCTTACTGCGCGGGGACGCCACCGACGCGCCCGCCGGCACGGAGGTCCGGCTCGGCATGGAGCGCGGCACGCGCGCGTGGAGCCTCACCGTGCGCCGCGCGCGGCTGTCCACCGACTCCGTCACCGCCCACCGGACCGGCGACGGCGTCACGGTCATCCGGATCGACTCCTTCACCAAGGGCTCCGGCGACGCGGTACGGGCCGCGGTACGGCGGGCCCCGGCCGACGGCGGGATCATCCTCGACCTGCGCGGCAACTCCGGCGGACTGGTCACCGAGGCGGTCGCCGCCGCCTCCGCCTTCCTCGACGGCGGCCTGGTCGCCACCTACGACGTCGACGGCGACCAGCGCGCCCTGCACGCCGAGCCCGGCGGCGACACGGCCAGACCGCTGGTCACGCTCGTGGACGGCGGCACGATGAGCGCGGCCGAACTGGTCACCGGCGCCCTCCAGGACCGCGGCCGCGCGGTGGTCGTGGGCTCCCGCACCTTCGGCAAGGGCTCGGTGCAGATGCCGAGCCGGCTGCCCGACGGCTCCGTCGCCGAACTCACGGTCGGGCACTACCGCACCCCCTCGGGCCGCGGGGTCGACGGCCGCGGCATCACCCCCGACCTCGACGCCGACGCCGGCGCGCTGGCGCGGGCCGGGACGGTCCTCAGCGGCCTGGGCGCGGAGTAGCCGACCCGGGAAATCCGCTTCCCGCGGACCCCCTCCGTAGTGCGAAAATGGACGGCACTATGAGCAAGGGAATGTACGTACCCAAGGAGTCCCAGTCCAAGCAGGGCGGGAGCGCCGCCAAGGCCAAGGACGGCGAGAAGGGCGGCAAGCGCAAGATCGTCGCGCAGAACAAGAAGGCCCGCCACGACTACGCGATCATCGACACCTTCGAGGCCGGTCTGGTCCTCATGGGGACCGAGGTCAAGTCGCTGCGCGAGGGACGGACGTCGCTGGCCGACGGCTTCGTCCAGATCGACCGGGGTGAGGCGTGGCTGCACAACGCCCACATCCCCGAGTATCACCAGGGCAGCTGGACCAACCATTCCGCGCGCCGCAAGCGCAAGCTGCTGCTGCACCGCGAGGAGATCGACAAGCTGGAGTCCAAGGCGCAGGAGACGGGTCACACGATCGTGCCCCTGGCCCTGTACTTCAAGGACGGCCGGGCGAAGGCCGAGATCGCGCTCGCGCGCGGCAAGAAGGAGTACGACAAGCGCCAGACCCTGCGGGAGAAGCAGGACCGGCGGGAGTCGGACCGGGCCATCGCGGCGGCCAAGCGCAGGCAGCGGGAGGGCTGACGCCGGGAATACGCTGGCATGCGCGTGCCTTGGTCACGTACGATGGCACTGCACCTCACAGCGGGTGCGACCCCCTCGTCAGAGGGTTTGAAAAAACAACATGGGGATGATCGGTTTCGACAGCGGTTGTCGAAGCAGGGGAAGCGTGTCGAGGAAGCGGCCATGATCTCGTAAACCACAGGCCGAAACAAATAATCGCCAACACCAAGCGCGATTCCTTCGCCCTCGCTGCCTAAGTAGCGACTTGCGAAGTGTCAGCCCGGGGCTGTTCCCGACCCGGATCCTGGCATCAGCTAGGGGACTAAACCTTGATCCCGGTCACGGGGTGAAAAGGGAAATCAAACAGTGACTGAGCCCGTTCCGGACTTGTCCGGGTGATTCGGAGGGCTGAGAAACTCGTACCGGACTGCACACGGAGAAGTCCTGTTTCCGCACCGTTGGACGCGGGTTCGATTCCCGCCATCTCCACTCATCCCATGTTCCAACTGAATACCGTGGCAAGGCCCCGTCGCTCCCGAGCGCCGGGGCCTTCGTCGTGCCCGCCGGGCGCCGGGTATCTGTGACAGTCCTGTGACTGGTGATGTGGCCCCGATCACAGCTGCCGTGATCGAGTCCTGGTGGCATGAGCGCATGCCCACCGCCTTGCGTGCCGTGCCCCTCGCACTCGCCGGAGTCCTCCTGCTCGCCGCCTGCGGAACCGAGAGCGCCGGGGCCGGAGCCGGGGCCGGGGCCGGTGGCCCGGTCTCCGCCGGGAAGATCTGCCCCTCGGACCCCCAGTACGGCGACCTGTCCGGGGCCGGCAGGGCCACCGCCGACGCGGGCCGCCCCTCCGGCACCCCGTCCCCGCTGCCCGTCACGCCCTCCGAGGACGGCGAGGTGCGGATCACCGGCCTGTACGCCTGGGGCCCCGACAGCGGCTGCGGGGCCGACTGGTCCGCCGACTACGAGATCACCAACGACCGTGCGGGGGCGGTGAGTTACACCATCACCTTCAGCCTCACGTCGAGTTCGGGCAGCGCCGTCGACAGCGCCCGGCGGACCGTGGATTCCGTCGGACCGGGCGAGACCGTCAAGGGCACCGTCGTCATGGGGAGTTCGACCGGCTCGTCGGCCGGGGTGTCCGGAGTGAAGGTCCTCAAGGTGCGCAGCGTCCCCGACGACGAGGCGCCGACCGCCTCGGGCACGTGCCCCAAGTCCGGGGTCCACGTCTACGCGGACGAGGGCGACGCGGCCATGGGCCTGCGCGTGGTCGGGCTGCACCTCGTCAACTGCGGCACCGGGACGTACGAGTTGAACGGCTTCCCGGAGGTCGAGCCGCTCGACGAGGACCATGAAGCCGTCGGGGAGGTGAAGGTCCTCCAGGGCGCCTCCACGATCAGCACCGGTCTCGGCGACGACACCGCCCGCCCGCTGACCCTCGCCCCGGGCGAGGCCGCGCTGGCCAGGCTCGCCTGGCGGAACACCACCGAGTTCGGCGACCCGGTGAACGCTCCGTACGCCCGGATCGTCGCCAAGCCCGGAGCGGACCCCGTGACGGTGATCCCGGAACTCGACCTCGGCACCACCGGCAAGCTCGGCGTCGGCCCCTGGACGAAGGACACGACCCGCACCCCGTGACATCCCGCGGGCACAGCGCCACCGGCAGGGGTCACGGCCGGCCCGCCGCCCCCGCCGCGTCGGGGGCCGGTGCCTACTTCCTCGACGCGGCCCCCTGCCCCGCCGGCCGGCCGGGGGCGTCCCGAGGGCCCGGCACCCGACCGGTGGATCCGGTCCCGCGCCCGGGGGCGGGCGCGGTCCGGGTGCCCGCCCCGCGCGTCACCGCGATCAGCAGGGCCACCCCGGCCGCGGCGACCGGCACCGCGTAGCCCGCCGTCGGCGACACGTGCTCGGCCGTCCAGCCGCCGGCCGCGCTGCCCAGGGAGATACCGCCGAGCAGCCCGGTCACCGCCAGCGTCATGCCCTCGTTGAGCCGGCCCTCGGGCGTGAGCCGCTGGACCAGGGTCATATTGGTGATCATCGTGGGCGCGGTCGCCATCCCGGAGACCAGCAGCGCGCCCGCCAGCAGGACCAGCGAGCCGCTGACGGACGCCACGAGCAGCGGCAGCGTCAGCGCCGCCGCCAGGGCGGCCAGACACCACGGGTAGCGGCGCTCCGCGGAACCGCCCGGCTTCAGGGCGCCGTACAGCAGTCCCGCCGCGAAGGAGCCGCCCGCCTGGAGGGCGAGCACCACCCCGGCCGCCGTGCCGTGGCCGCGGGCGTCGGCGAAGGCGAGCGTGACGACCTCCAGCGCGCCGAACACCCCGCCCACGGCCAGACACACCGCGAGCAGCGCCGGCATCCCGGGCGCCCGGTACGGGGCGCGGCCGGCGGCGGCCGACCGCAGGACCGGCGGTTCGGTGGCGCGCTGGGCGGTGAACAGGGCCATGCCCGAGACCAGCAGCAGCACGCCGGTGAGCGTGCCCGCCTCCGGGAAGAGGCTCGCGCACAGGAACGCGGCGAGGACCGGGCCCAGCATGAAGCAGAGTTCGTCGGCGGCCTGCTCGAAGGAGTTCGCGGTGTGCAGCGCGCCCGGGTCGCCCTGGAGCAGATGCGCCCAGCGGGCCCGCGCCATCCCGCCGATGTTGGGGGTCGTCGCGGTGGCGGCGTACGCGGCGAAGAGGGTCCAGTCGGGGGCACCGTGACGGGCGCACAGCGCCAGCGCCAGCTGGCCGAGGACCGCGACCAGGGTGGCGGGCAGGGCGATCCGGGACTGCCCGTGCCGGTCGATCAGCCGCGCCGTCCAGGGCGCGACCAGCGCGGTCGCCGCCAGCCCGGCCGCGACCACGGCGCCGGCCAGCGCGTACGAGTCCCGCGTCCCGGCGATCATCATGACCGCGCTCACGCTGAACATGCCCATCGGCAGGCGGGCCATGAGGTTGCCGGCGGTGAAGGCACGGGTGCCGGGCAGGGCGAACAGACGGCCGTAGCCGGAGGTCGGTCGGGGCATGGACCCACCGTCGCCGCAGGCCCGCCCCGGGGTCCAACACCTTCCCGGAGCCGATTGACGCACCCGCGTTGTAAATTCACGGCATGCCCGCCCACCTCGACCCCCGGCTGCTGCGCGCCTTCCTCGCCGTGGCCGACGAACTCCACTTCACCCGCGCCGCGGCCCGCCTCTTCGTCGCCCAGCAGGCCCTCAGCCGGGACGTCCGCAGGCTGGAGCGGGAGCTGGGCGCCGAGCTGTTCGTACGGACCACCCGGCAGGTGACGCTGACCGCGGACGGCGAGCGGCTCGTCCCGCACGCGCGCCGGGCGCTCGCCGCCCAGGACGACCTGCTCGCCGCGTTCGGACAGGTCCGGCCCCTGCTGGTGGACGTGAACTCGCCGGGACTCGGCACCGGGACCCGGGTGCTGGAGCGGGCCCGCGAACTCGCCCGGGACCACGAGCTGATGGCCCGCTACGAGAGCGGGCTGACCGGAGCCGCCGCGGAACTCCTCGCCGGACGCCTGGACGCCTCCTTCGGGCGGTACGCGGGCCTCGACCCGGTGCTGCGGGCGGGCCTGGACCACCAGCCCGTGCGGTACGAGCCGATGGCGGTGATCCTGCCCGAGGACCATCCGCTGGCCGCGCTGGACCGGGTGCCGCTCGGCGCGCTCGCCGGAACGGTCGTGTACGCGGGCGCCGGGAACCCCCGGACCCCGGAGTGGACCGACCTCGCCCACCGGCTCTTCGAGGACCGGGACATCACGGTCGCCGCGCCCGCGCCGCTCGCCGTCGGGCACGAGGAGTTCCGGCGGATCATGGCCAAGACCCGCACCCCGGTCCTCGCCGTGGTGGGCTTTCCGGCCATGCCCGGCTCGGTGCTGCGGCCCCTCACCGACCCGGTCCCGCTGTCACCCGTGTCGCTGGTGTGGCGCAGGGGACTCGTGCACCCCGGCATCGACGCGTTGCGGCGGGCCGCGGCCGAGATCGCGGAGGCCGAGGACTGGCTCCGGCCACCTGCGGGGGGATGGATTCCGGCCAGTGACAAAGTCACGATGCGGCTCCACAACTGACACGCGGCAAACATGGATCTCACTCGTGCGCTACATTCTTGGCCTGAGCACGGTGTGATATTGGGGGCGCTCGGACCGGGTGGGGGCCCGGTTTCGGTCGACGGGTGCTCAGAGTCGTGCGCGCACCCGTAGGTTCCCGTGGGGGGATGAGTGCGCGTGAACAACTGGCGGGAAGACGCCCAACCGGACTGGCCGGAGGCGGCATCCGGAACCCAGCCGACCCCGACCCGCGAGGGTGACACCCAGGCGTTTGCGGAGACCGCCTTGAACAACATGAACAGAGCGAACCAGGGCGACGCCGACGAGACGACGGTGCTCCCCACCCACACCCGGCCCCACGGCACCGCCGACCAGGGGCGCGCGGACCTGACCGAACTCCTCTCGGCGTTCGACCGCTTCGACGGCGCGCAGCCGGCCCCGGCCCCGGCCCCGGGCGGCCGCAGGCCGCGCCCCGGCGCCGAGGCGTTCACACCCCGTGAACCGCGCGCGGCGGGCGAGCCCGCCCCGGCGCGTGAGCAGCCCGCCGACGTCGAGGCGTTCCCGCACGTCGGCAGCGAGGCGTTCCCGAC
>NZ_JBEZNL010000006.1:54471-191132 GCF_040653275.1 Streptomyces sp. NPDC048002
CGGCCCGTGAGGCCGCGACGGCCCGTGAGGCCGCGACGGCCCGTGAGGCCGCGACGGCCCGTGAGGCCGCGACGGCCCGTGAGGCCGCGACGGCCCGTGAGGCCGCGACGGCCTTCCCGACCCAGGGCGGCGCCCGCGAGACCCTCTCCGGGTTCCCGCCCCAGGGCGGCGCCCGCGAGACCGCCGCAGGGATGGACGCCCGCGACACCGCCGCCGGGATCCAGGACCCCTGGGGCGAAGGCGCCGACACCGTGCACACCCACGACCCCCACGAGGTCACCATCCAGCTGGACAGCGTGGGCCTCCAGCTCGACGGCTCGCTGCGGGCCGCCAAGGGCGGCGCGCACGGCGGTGGCCAGGACGGCGCGGACGGCCCGGTCTTCGTGGACGAGTCCGGCCGCCGCAGCCGCCGCTTCCGGCGCCTGGGCATGGCCGTGGGCCTCGCCTGTGCCGTCTACGCCGTCGTCATCGTCGCCACCCTGCTGTCCGGCAACTCCAACGCGCCCTGGCTGCCCGTCCAGGACCCGAAGAAGGACACCCCGGCCGGCCAGGTGGACACCACACCGCTCCCCGCGGAGTCGGCGCCGACCGCCGGCGCCGACGGTGTCAGCCCCGGTGCCTCCCCCTCCGTCAGCGACGGCGTCACGCTCGCCCCGGGCGTCGACGCCACCGCGCCGGACGCCTCCGCCACGGCCGAGGACCCGGACACCGCCACCGACCCCACCGCGACGGCGACCAGGAAGCCGACCACCGGGACGGGCACCAAGCCGACAGTCGACCCGGAGCCCACCGGGACGGCCACCACCTCCGACCCCGAGCCCACCCCGACGGAGACCGGCGAGCCCACGTCCGAACCGACCGAGACCGAGGGCGGCGACACCGCCGGCACCGGTGTCGACACGGCCGCCGCCGGACCGGCCGATGCCGATTCCGTCCTGTACGACCCCGGCGCCGAACCGGCCGACACCGACACCCCGTACGATCCGTCCCCGGAGTACTCCCTCTGATGGCCTCCCGCTCCAACCGCCGACGCGCAGCGTCCGGCGGTCCCCGGCGCCGCCTGCCCATGCGCCTGCTGCTGCCCCTGCTCGTCCTCGCCGCGTTGATGGCCATGCTGATGCTGCGCGGATACGTGCACAGCGAGATCCTGGCCGACCACCGCGTCCGCCCGCCGGCCGCCTCCGACCAGGTCCCCGAGGAGATCCTCAAGGGCGGCCCGGTCATCGACGCGCGCGGCGGCCGCACCGAGAGCCTGAGCGTGCCGGACAAGCGGCTCGTCCTCACCTTCGACGACGGACCGGACCCCGAGTGGACGCCCAAGGTCCTCGACATGCTGAAGAAGTACGACGCGCACGCCGTCTTCTTCGTCACCGGCACCATGGCCTCGCGCTATCCGGATCTGGTCCAGCGCATGGTCGACGAGGGCCACGAGGTGGGCCTGCACACCTTCAACCACCCCGACCTGTCGTACCAGTCGAAGGAGCGCATCGACTGGGAGCTCTCGCAGAACCAGCTCGCCATCTCCGGCGCGGCCGGCATCCGCACCTCGCTCTTCCGGCCGCCGTACTCCTCCTTCGCCGACGCCATGGACAACGACTCCTGGCCGGTGACCGAGTACATCGGCTCGCGCGGCTACATCACGGTCGTCAACAACACCGACAGTGAGGACTGGCGCAAGCCCGGCGTCGAGGAGATCATCGAGCGCGCCACGCCCAAGGGGCACCAGGGCGCGATCGTGCTGATGCACGACTCCGGCGGCGACCGGCACCAGACCGTCGAGGCCCTCGACCGCTTCCTGCCCCAGATGCAGAAGCGGGGCTACGAGTTCGACAACCTCACCGAGGCGCTCGGCGCGCCCAGCGCGCATAGCCAGGTGACCGGCGTCGACCTGTGGAAGGGCAAGGCGTGGATCTTCCTGGTCCAGGCCTCCGACAACATCACCGCCGTCCTGGTGGTCGGGCTCGCGGTCATCGGCTTCCTGGTGATCAGCCGGTTCGTGCTGATGCTGGTGCTGTCCGCCGCGCACGCCCGCCGGGTGCGCAGACGCGGCTTCCGCTGGGGACCGCCGGTGACCGAACCGGTCTCGGTGCTGGTGCCCGCGTACAACGAGGCCAAGTGCATCGAGAACACCGTCCGTTCCCTGATGGCGAGCGAGCACCCGATCGAGGTCCTCGTCATCGACGACGGCTCCTCCGACGGCACCGCGCGCATCGTGGAGGCGATGGGCCTGCCGAACGTGCGGGTGATCCGGCAGCTCAACGCGGGCAAGCCCGCCGCGCTCAACCGGGGCCTGGCCAACGCCCGCTACGACATCGTCGTGATGATGGACGGCGACACCGTCTTCGAGCCCGCCACCGTCCGTGAACTGGTCCAGCCCTTCGGCGACCCGCGCGTCGGCGCCGTCGCGGGCAACGCCAAGGTCGGCAACCGGGACTCCCTCATCGGAGCCTGGCAGCACATCGAGTACGTGATGGGCTTCAACCTCGACCGCCGGATGTACGACATGCTCAGCTGCATGCCGACGATCCCCGGCGCGGTGGGTGCCTTCCGCCGCACGGCCCTCGAACGGGTCGGCGGGATGAGCGAGGACACCCTCGCCGAGGACACCGACATCACCATGGCGATGCACCGCGACGGCTGGCGCGTCGTCTACGCCGAGAAGGCCCGCGCCTGGACCGAGGCCCCCGAGACGGTCCAGCAGCTGTGGTCCCAGCGCTACCGCTGGTCCTACGGCACCATGCAGGCGATCTGGAAGCACCGCAAGGCCCTGGTGGAGAGCGGCCCCTCCGGGCGCTTCGGCCGCGTCGGCCTGCCGCTGGTCTCCCTGTTCATGGTGCTGGCCCCGCTGCTGGCCCCCCTGATCGACGTCTTCCTCCTCTACGGCCTCGTCTTCGGCCCGACCCAGAAGACGATCGTCGCCTGGCTGGGCGTCCTCGCCATCCAGGCCGTCTGCGCGGCCTACGCCTTCCGGCTCGACAAGGAACGCATGACCCACCTGATCTCGCTGCCGCTCCAGCAGATCCTGTACCGCCAGCTCATGTACGTGGTGCTCCTCCAGTCCTGGATCACCGCCCTCACCGGCGGCCGCCTGCGCTGGCAGAAGCTGCGCCGCACGGGCGTGGTCGAGGCGCCGGGCGGCCCGGTCCAGCGTGAACGGAGGCCGGTGGGATGAGCCAGGGCACACCGCAGCAGTCGCACCCGCAGTACGGGTACGGCGTCCCGACGCCGCCGGAGCCGATGGCGGTCCCGGTGCCTGAGACACGGGTCCCCGAGACACGGGTCCCCGATGCCCCGCCCGCGGCCGCCGCGCCGAAGAAGCCGGGCCGGGACCGCTACCTGGACCTCCTGCGCTCCATAGCCCTGGTCCGCGTGGTGGCGTACCACCTCTTCGGCTGGGCCTGGCTCACCGTGCTGTTCCCCTCCATGGGCGTGATGTTCGCGCTGGCCGGCTCGCTCATGGCCCGCTCGCTCAAGCGCCCCGCGTGGGGCGTGATCCGAGGCCGTGTCCGCCGGCTGCTGCCCCCGCTGTGGGTGTTCAGCGCGGTGGTGCTGACGCTGATGTTCGCGGGCGGCTGGAACCCGACGAAGAACACCGAGGACGGGCCGGTCTGGGCCCTCGTGGAGCTGTTCAACTACATCGTCCCGATCGGCGCACCGCCGTTCCCCTGGTCCATCGGCTCCCAGTCCGGAGTGCTGGAGGACACCTGGGCGGTCCAGGCGGCGGGCGTGCTCTGGTACCTGCGCGCCTACCTGTGGTTCGTGATCGCCTCGCCCTTGCTGCTCTGGGCGTTCCGCCGGGCCCCCTGGCCCACCCTGCTGGCACCGCTGGCGCTGACCGCGGTCGTCGGCACGGGCGTGGTGAAGATCCCCGGCGAGACCGGCAACGCGGTCACCGACTTCGCGGTCTACGGCGGCTGCTGGGTCCTGGGCTTCGCCCACCACGAGGGCATGCTGACCAGGATCCCGCGCTATGTCGCGGTCTCCGCCTCGTCGCTCGTCATGGCCTTCGGCCTGTGGTGGGCGTCCAACCACCTCGGCCCCGACGGCTGGGACCTCAACGACATCCCGCTCTCCCAGGCCACCTGGTCCTTCGGCTTCGTCGTCATCCTCCTCATCTACTCGCCGTCCTGGCAGGAACTCCCCGGCCGCCTGGCGAAGTGGGACCGCCTGGTCACCCTCTCCAACAACCGCGCGGTCACGATCTACCTGTGGCACAACCTGCTGATCATGGCCACGGTCCCGATCCTGGACCTCCTCTACAACCTCCCCCTCATGGAGAACGAACGGGCCGTGGCGGCCCTCGACTCGACGTACCTGATCTGGATGTTCTTCCTGGTCTGGCCCCTGATAGCCCTGGCGGTCCTGGCCGTCGGCTGGGTGGAGGACCTGGCCGCCAAACGCAGCCCCCGCCTGTGGCCGGACGGCTCGAAGCCCCGCAAACCCACCCCACCGAGCCGCAGACGCCACGCCTGACCCACCCCGAAGCCCGCCCCCGAAACATTCCGGGGGGCGGGCTTCGTGCTGGGTCGGGGAGCGTCAGGGGTCGAGGAGGGGGTCCAGGGCGCGTTCTTCCGAGACCAGGGTGAACACCGGGCCGAAGGCGCTCAGGGCGCGGATCGCGTCCAGTACGGCGTCCCGTTCCGTGCGGCGCTCGTCCAGGAAGGCACCGAGTGACGCCTCCTCCATGAGTCCCCCCACCCACGCTTCGACTGTCGTACCCCCATGGAACACTGGGCGTGTTGCGTGTGTGAGGGGGAGTGGGGTGCGGTGAGCAAGCGGCAGGTGCGGAAGATGCTGCGGTTGATGGCGGGTGGCGAGCCCGTCGAGCTGACCAGTGCCATGGCCTCCGTGAAGAAGCTGGCCCGGCTCGCCTTCATCGCCCAGCAGTTCGGGTACGAGTACGCCGACGTCCGGCAGGGCGGCAGCCACAACTCCGCGCTCGTGATGCTGCTGGTGCCCGACCACAGCCCGCACGCCCGTGCCCGCGCCGCGCAGAACTGGGCGCAGTACCCGAACGCCGGGGACGGCGTCTCCGTACCGCCCCTCGTGCCGGACGCCTTCGAGCTGCTCAAGGCGCGCATCAACTTCGACCTCACCGGCAAGAGTGCCGAGAAGCGGATGGCCCTCGGTGCCCTCGGCGGCAGCCTCGGCTGTCTCGCCGTCGCCCTGCGGCCGGGGCAGGGCAGCGTGGCCTGGATCATCGCGGGCGGGCTGTGGGTGCTGCTGTTGGGCGGTCTCGGCGTCGGTTTCGCCGTGAACCGCAGACGCAACGCCAAGTTCGCCGCGCGGTTGCTGGCCGCGGGCTTCCACCCGGTGAACGACGCCACCGGACGGCTGCGGTACCTGCCGGCGGGGGTCCGCGTCGCCGGGCAGGCGAACCCGTACGCGAGTGGCCCGTACGGCGCCCAGGCTCCCTACGGCGCCGGTGCTCCGTACGGCGCCGCTCCCGCCGGGCCCTACGGCGCACAGCCCTACCCGCAGCAGCCCCCGCACCCCCAGCAGAACCCGCACTGGCAGCCTCCGGCGCCCTGACCGGGCCGCCCCGGTCACGGGAACCTCTCATCCCACCTCGCCACGAGGTGAGAGCAAAGTTCCTTTCCGGTCACCCGGTGCCACAGGCAGGAAACGCGCTCTCCCTACCTTCGGGATCAGCCACTCCCTGGAGTACGACCTGAGCCCGGAGCCCCGTGGAGGCGTCATGACAGCCCCGAGTACTGCCCCCGCCGCGAGCAGGGGAGGCCGTTGGATCGAGCACTGGGATCCGGAGAACGAGACCTTCTGGAACGAGAAGGGCGAGAAGATCGCCCGCCGGAACCTGTTCTTCTCCGTCCTCTCCGAGCACATCGGATTCTCGATCTGGACGCTGTGGTCCGTGATGGTCCTCTTCATGGGACCCGAGTACGGCCTCACCCCGGCGGACAAGTTCTTCATCGTCTCGATGGCGACCGCGGTCGGCGCCGTCGTCCGGGTGCCCTACACCTTCGCCGTCGCGATCTTCGGCGGGCGGAACTGGACGGTCATCTCGGCGTCCCTGCTGTTGCTGCCCACGGTCGCCGCGTTCATCGTGATGGAACCGGGGACGTCCTTCACCACGTTCCTGCTGTGCGCGATGCTCGCCGGTATCGGTGGGGGCAACTTCGCCTCCAGCATGACCAACATCAACGCCTTCTTCCCGCTGCGGAAGAAGGGCTGGGCGCTCGGCCTGAACGCCGGCGGCGGCAACATCGGTGTGCCGGTCGTGCAGCTCATCGGTCTCGCCGTCATCGGCGCGAGCGGCGGCCCGCGCGTGCTGCTCGGCATCTACATCCCGCTGATCGTCATCGCCGCCGTCCTCGCCGCGATGTACATGGACAACATCACCTCGGTGAAGAACGACACCGGCGCCGCCTGGGACTCCGTCAAGGAGGCGCACACCTGGATCATGTCCTTCCTCTACATCGGGACCTTCGGCTCCTTCATCGGCTACAGCTTCGCCTTCGGCCTGGTCCTCCAGACGCAGTTCGGCCGCACCCCGCTCCAGGCCGCGTACGTCACCTTCATCGGCCCGCTGCTCGGTTCGCTGATCCGGCCCGTGGGCGGCGCCCTCGCCGACCGGTACGGCGGCGCGAAGATCACGCTGTGGAACTACGTGGGCATGGCCGCCGCGACCGCGGTGATCATCGTGGCCTCGATGCAGGAGTCGCTGCCGCTCTTCACCACCGCCTTCATCGCCCTGTTCGTCCTCACCGGCCTCGGCAACGGCTCGACGTTCAAGATGATCCCGGGCATCTTCCACGCCAAGGCCCTCGCCAAGGGGCTCACCGGGGACGAGGCCGCGGTCTACGGCCGCCGGCTGTCCGGCGCCTCCATGGGCCTGATCGGCGCGGTGGGCGCGCTCGGCGGACTCGGCATCAACCTCGCCTTCCGCCAGTCCTTCCTCTCGGTGGGTTCCGGCACCGGAGCCTTCGTCGCCTTCCTCGCCTTCTACGGCGCCTGCTTCGCTGTCACTTGGGCCGTATACCTTCGCCGCCC
This sequence comes from Streptomyces sp. NPDC048002, assembly GCF_040653275.1. Classification (NCBI taxonomy): domain Bacteria; kingdom Bacillati; phylum Actinomycetota; class Actinomycetes; order Kitasatosporales; family Streptomycetaceae; genus Streptomyces; species Streptomyces sp. NPDC048002. The sequence goes on from NZ_JBEZNL010000006.1 coordinate 61,483, forward strand.
GGCCGCGCAGCCCCAGGCCGAGGCAACCGCTTCGGAGGAGAAGTCGCAGCTCAGCTACGCCGAGGTGTGAGCCGGTGTGACGTAACACTGCCGACATCAAGCCGAACCGAGCCTGTCACGGACCGTTGACAGGCTCGGTCGGCATGCGGGTGACGCCCGATATGTGACGACTCGAGCCCGGGACGAGAGTTATGTACGACGAACAGCACAAGCCCGGTCAAGGGCAACACGGTCCCCTCGCGGGGTTCACCGTCGGGGTCACCGCCGCGCGCCGGGCCGACGAACTGGCGGCACTGCTCCAGCGGCGCGGCGCGGGCGTCCTGCACGCACCCGCCCTGCGCATCGTGCAACTGGCCGACGACGGTGAACTGCTCGCCGCGACCAAGGACATCGTGGAGCAGGCCCCGGACGTCGTGGTCGCCACCACCGCGATCGGCTTCCGCGGCTGGGTCGAGGCCGCCGACGGCTGGGGGCTCGGCGAGTCCCTGCTGGACCGGCTGCGCGGTGTGGAACTCCTCGCGCGCGGCCCGAAGGTCAAGGGCGCGATCCGGGCCGCCGGGCTGACCGAGGACTGGTCGCCGTCGTCGGAGTCCATGGCCGAGGTGCTCGACCGGCTGCTGGAGGAGGGCATCGACGGCCGGCGGATCGCCGTGCAGCTGCACGGGGAGCCGCTGCCCGGTTTCGTCGAGGCGCTGCGGGCCGGGGGCGCGGAGGTGGTGGGGGTGCCGGTGTACCGGTGGATGCCGCCGGAGGACCTCAGCCCGGTCGACCGTCTGCTGGACGCGACGGTGTCCAGGGGGCTTGACGCGCTGACCTTCACCAGTGCCCCGGCTGCGGCCTCGCTGATCTCCCGGGCGGAGGAGCGGGGGCTGCTGCCGGAACTGCTCGCCGCGCTGAACCACGACGTCGTTCCGGCCTGCGTCGGTCCGGTGACCGCGCTGCCGCTGCAAGCCCATGGCATCGACACGGTCCAGCCCGAGCGGTTCCGGCTCGGGCCGCTGGTCCAGCTGCTGTGCCAGGAACTGCCCACGCGGGCCCGTGCGCTGCCGATCGCCGGGCACCGGGTGGAGATCCGGGGGCACGCGGTCCTGGTCGACGGGGCCCTGCGACCCGTTCCGCCGGCCGGTATGTCCCTGCTGCGGGCGCTGGCCCGGCGGCCCGGCTGGGTGGTGGCCCGCGCCGACCTCCTACGGGCGCTCCCGGGCGCCGGGCGCGACGAGCACGCGGTGGAGACGGCGATGGCCCGCCTCCGTACCGCCCTCGGCACCCCGAAGCTGATCCAGACCGTGGTCAAGCGCGGCTACCGCCTGGCCCTGGACCCGGCGGCGGACTCCAAGTACGCGGACGTGTAACGCCCCCGGCGGGCACCTCCTTCGTCGGCGGGCACCTCGTCGTACCCCGGGGCGGTCGCGCACCCAGGCGGGCCCTCACCCGCTGCGTGCGGATCCCCCGCCGGGCGGGCGCCTGGCCACCCGGTCCCGGCCGGCCCCGGTCGCGTGTTCCGCGAGGCCCAGGGCCCACGGCCCACCGGGCTCTTGGGGGACGGCCGTCATTCGGGGCTGTCGCTCAACCCGCTGCGTGCGGAGCCCCCCGCCGGGCGGGCACCTGGCCACCCGGTCCCGGCCGGTCCCGGTCGCGTGTTCCGCGAGGCCCAGGGCCCACGGCCCACCCGGCCCTCGCACGACGGCCGCCGAACCGGCCTGTCACGCCGAACCGGCCTGTCACGCCGAACCGGCCTGTCACGCCGAACCGGCCTGTCACGCCGGGCCGCCACGCCGGACCGTCGCTCAACCCCGCCGACGGAGCGCTCAACCCCGCCGACGGAGCGCTCAATCCCGCCGGACGGAGCGCTCCATCCCGTCGGCCGCTGCGCTCAACCCCGCCGGACGGCTCCCCCCACCGGGGGTGAACCCCCGGTCCGCCCCCGCCGGAAGGCGAGTCGTGGCCGTGTGGGCCGTCAGGCACACCAGTGCCACCGTCACCAGCACGCCCCGCACCACGTTCCACCCCACCCACGCCCCCTCGAACCCCGCCCGGAGGGCAGCCGCGCTTCCCGACCCGGCCAGCCGGTCGTTGAGCGGGACGTTCACCGTCACCGTCACCAGCAGTGCGAGCACGTTGGCCGTGAGGGCGGCCCACAGCAGGCCCCGCCGCTCGCCCCGGGCCCGCCACACCGCGAGCCCCGTCAGCAGGGGCGCGCCGAGGAAACTCGTCAGGAACACCGGGTTCTGGATGACCTCGTTGATGTCCCGCATCACCGCCACGTACACCGCGTCCCCGCTGCGGGCCAGACCCGGCATCACCGCGCAGGCGAAGACGTAGAAGGAGCCGGCGAGCAGGCCCGTGGTGGTCGTGGCCGCGGTCAGTACGGCAGTGCGTGAGCGCGTCGTCGTCATGCCCTCAGTCAAGTCCGCGCGCGGCACCGGGGACATGGCCGTGACGCGCGCCCGCATACGCGCGCGTCCCACGAGGGGTTCCGGGCGCGGAAGCGGGCAGGCACTGTTAGAGGGAACGGTTCGTCCGGGGCCGGACCCGGGGTGACCCCAAGGCGGTGACAGGCACATGGCACTGGGTACGGCCACGGCCCCGTACGAGCTGCGTTTCGACGCCGGGCGGATCTGTCTCGATCTCCTCGTCACCGCCCACCCCGTGGAACGGCTCGACTCCGTCGAGGTGCTGTGCGCGTGGATCACGGGGTCCGGGCTGGTCCCGCCCGGGACGCCGCTCGGCCACGCCGACGACACCTGGCTCCTCGGCTTCCGTGAACTGCGCGACCGAATAGACCCGTTGGTCCGCGGCGCGCTCCGCACCGAGGCCGGGCCCCGCCCCTCGTACGGCCCGGCGCTCGCCCGGGTGAACGAGACCGCCCGTACCGCGCCGCCGGCCCCCCGCGCGGTCCGCGCCCAGGACGGCACACTGGTAAGGGAGTTGGCGGGACCGCCGGAGCGGTCCGCGCTGCTCGCGGCCGTCGCCCGGGACGCGGTGGAACTGCTCACGGACCCGCCCACGCGGGCGGGGCTGAGGGAGTGCGAGGGGGACAACTGCCCCATCGTGTACCTCGACACCTCGCGCGGCCGGCGCCGCCGCTGGTGCAGCAGCGAGGTGTGCGGAAACCGCGAGCGGGTCGCCCGGCACCGGCGGCGGGCGGCGCTCGCCCGCGCCTGACGGTTCCTTATGTCCGTTGTGCGGCGCGACTGTCGAAGTGATTTCGATTACATGGGGTTTACCGGTCCAGGGGTTGCGTCACGCGGTCGGCCCGTCCTCAAGTGAGGGAACTGTAAAGACTTTGAGGTGGGAATGTGCCTCGGTGTCCCCTCCGTCATGTCATCCCGAAGAAAACTGTCACCCCACTTTGAACACGCAACCCGTCGGGTCCGTACGGGTGGTGGAGCGACCGACTGGGCTCGCCCAGGCGAAACGGGGACATCGGAGGTGGGCGTGCGGAAGGATGCGGCCGTGGCCAAGGAACGTGGATCGAGGGCCCGACATCGCATGTCCCAGCCCTCGGTCGAACCTGACGAGGAGCTGATGCGTGCTCTCTATCGAGAGCACGCGGGACCCCTGCTCGCGTACGTCCTGCGCCTGGTCGCCGGAGACCGGCAGCGCGCCGAGGACGTCGTCCAGGAGACGCTCATCCGTGCCTGGAAGAACGCCGGCCAGCTCAATCGAGCGACCGGTTCGGTACGCCCCTGGCTGGTGACGGTCGCCCGGCGCATCGTCATCGACGGCCACCGCAGCCGGCAGGCCCGGCCGCAGGAGGTCGATCCGTCGCCGCTGGAGGTCATCCCCGCGGAGGACGAGATCGACAAGGCGCTGTGGTTGATGACGCTGTCGGACGCGCTCGACGACCTGACCCCCGCCCACCGGGAGGTGCTCGTCGAGACGTACTTCAAGGGGCGTACCGTCAATGAGGCGGCCGAGACGCTCGGTATACCGAGCGGCACTGTCCGTTCCCGGGTGTTCTATGCCCTGCGGTCGATGAAGCTGGCACTGGAGGAGCGGGGGGTGACGGCGTGATGAACACATACGGGGGATACGGAGCAGGGGGTCCGGGTATGTCTGGCTCCATGCAGGGATCTTCGGGCACGAACGAGCACGAGACCGTCGGCGCCTACGCCCTCGGGATTCTCGACGACTCCGAGGCAACCGCTTTCGAGGCCCATCTCGCGACCTGCGAATGGTGTGCCCAGCAGCTCGACGAACTGGCCGGGATGGAGCCGATGCTGGCCGCGCTCGCGGACCTGCCCGGCACCGGCACGCCCGCCATCGGCGAGTCGCTGTCGGCGAAGCCCAGCCCGAGGCTGGTCAACAACCTGGTCGACGAGATCGCCGAGCGCCGCGCGATGACGCGCCGCCGCAGCTTCTACATGGTCGCCGCGGCCGCCGCACTGATCATCGGAGGCCCGGTCGCGGCCATTGCCACCACCGGCGACGACAGCGGCACGAGCACCGAGGCGCACTCCACCAGCCCCGCCAAGGACGCCTTCGACGCCATGACCGACCGGGTCGCCGGCCGCGACGCGAGCACCAAGGTCACCGCGACCGTCGCCATGGAGCCGAAGGCCTGGGGCACCCACGCGGTGCTGGAGCTGAAGAACGTCACCGGCCCCGAGAAGTGCTCCCTGATCGCCGTCGGCAAGAACGGCGAACGCGAGACGATCACCTCCTGGTCCGTCCCCAAGTGGGGCTACGGCATCCCCGACGCCGAGACCGAGCAGGCCAGGCAGCCGCTCTACGTCCACGGCGGGGCCGCCTTCACCCCCGAGGAGATCGAACGCTTCGAGGTGATGACCTTCGAGGGCAAACGGCTGGTCGAGGTGGCCGTGTGAGGCCACACACCGCGGACGCATAGCTTCCAGGGGCCCCCTTCGCGTACGGTTGACGGCTGCCCAGCACGTCAGAAGGGGGCCCGGTGGCCGCACAGGCTCAGCAGGAAACCGCGGTCGACTCGGTTCCGGATTCGGTCCGGGACCGTGAGATCAGCGTCGAACAGGAACACCTGGACCAGGTGTACCGGCGCCTCGATGAGAAGATCCACGAGGCCGAGTTCCTCATGCACGACGCGGCCCAGCGCGGCCAGGTCGGCACCCCCGGCGCACTCGCGGAGCGGGACGCCCAGGTCTTCCGCGCCGGCGTCCACCTCAACCGGCTGAACAACGAGTACGAGGACTTCCTCTTCGGCCGGATCGACCTGCTGGCCGGCAAGGACGGCAAGAAGGGCCCGGACGGCGCGTACACCGCCGTGGAGCCCGCCGAGGGCGCGGTCCGCGCCGACGGCACCGCCGACATCGCCGAGACCCTGCACATCGGGCGGATCGGCGTCCTCGACCACGACTACGCCCCGCTGGTCATCGACTGGCGGGCGCCGGCCGCCGCCCCCTTCTACCGCTCCACGCCGGTCGACCCCGGCCGGGTCGTGCGGCGCCGCGTCATCCGCTCCAAGGGCCGCCGGGTCCTCGGCGTCGAGGACGACCTGATGCGCCCCGAGCTGAAGGCGTCGCTGCACGGGGCCGAACTGGCCGTGATCGGCGACGGCGCCCTGATGGCGGCCCTGGGACAGGCCCGCACCCACTCCATGCGGGACATCGTGGCCTCCATCCAGGCCGAGCAGGACCTCGTCATCCGCGCCCCCGCCGCCTCCGTGACCTACGTCGAGGGCGGCCCCGGCACCGGCAAGACGGCCGTCGCGCTGCACCGCGCCGCCTACCTGCTCTACCAGGACCGGCGCCGGTACGCGGGCGGCATCCTGATCGTCTCCCCGACCCCGCTGCTGGTGGCGTACACCGAGGGCGTGCTGCCCTCGCTCGGCGAGGAGGGCCAGGTCGCGATCCGCGCGATCGGCTCCCTGGTCGACGGCGCGGAGGCCGGGCTGTACGACTCCCCTTCCACGGCCCGCGCCAAGGGCTCGTACCGGATGCTCAAGGTGCTGCGGAAGGCCGCCCGCGGCGCCCTGGAGATGAACGATTCCCCGACCCGGCTCCGCGTGGTCGCCTTCGGCCGCCGGCTGGAACTGGAGAACCAGGAACTGGAGGCGGTCCGCCGCAACGCCCTCAGCGGCACCGCCCCCGTGAACCTGCTGCGCCCGCGCGCCCGCAAGCTCCTCCTGGACGCGCTGTGGGCGCGGTCCGGGGGCGCGACCCGGCACAGCGACCCCGAACTCGCCGCCGAACTGCGCTCCTCCTTCGACGAGGACGTGACGACCGAGGACTCCTTCATCGAGTTCCTCGACGCCTGGTGGCCCGAGCTGACCCCGAAGGCGGTCCTCGCGGCGATGGCCGACGACAAGCGCCTCGGCCGCTGGGCCCGGCGCATCCTGAACCCGGGCGAGGTGCGCCGGGTCGCCCGCTCGCTGCGCCGCGAGGGCCACTCGGTGCACGACATCGCGATGCTCGACGAACTCCAGGCGATCCTCGGCACCCCGGCCCGCCCCCGCAAGAAGCGCGAACTGGACCCGCTGGACCAGCTCACCGGCCTGGAGGAGCTGATGCCGGTGCGCGAGGAGACCCAGCGCGAGCGGGCCGAGCGGCTCGCCCAGGAGCGCACCGAGTACGCCCATGTGATCGTCGACGAGGCCCAGGACCTCACCCCGATGCAGTGGCGCATGGTCGGCCGCCGCGGCCGGCACGCCACCTGGACGGTCGTCGGGGACCCGGCCCAGTCCTCCTGGTCCGACCCGGACGAGGCGGCCGAGGCCCGCGACGAGGCGCTCGGCACCCGCCCGCGCCGCCGCTTCGAGCTGACCGTGAACTATCGCAACCCGGCGGAGATCGCCGAACTGGCCGCGAAGGTCCTGGCGCTGGCGATGCCCGGCTCCACCTCGCCCTCGGCCGTGCGGTCCACCGGCGTCCGGCCGCGCTTCGCGGTGGTGGACCCCTCGCTCGGCCGGACCGTCCGCGAGGAGGCCGCCCGGCTGCTGGAGCGGGTCGACGGAACGGTGGGCGTGGTCGTCGCCATGCAGCGCCGCGAGGAGGCCGCCCGCTGGCTGGACGGACTCGGCGACCGGGTGGTCGCCCTCGGCAGCCTGGAGGCCAAGGGCCTGGAGTACGACGCGACCGTCGTGGTCTCCCCGGCGGAGATCGCCGACGAGTCACCGGCCGGTCTGCGGGTGCTCTACGTCGCCCTCACCCGGGCCACCCAGCAGCTCACGGTGGTCTCGGCGGAGCGCGACGAGCCGGACGCGTCGGGGGTGCCGGATCTTCTCCGGGACTGACCGCCGGTGCGGGAATGGTCTTACGGGATCGGTTTGTTAGCCTGGGTGTGACACCGGCCCGATCCAAGCCCCCGGGCCCAACCTTCGTCGCTACGAGCGACCACTTGCCGCGAGGCGAGCATGGCGGGCCGGTGTCACTCAGCCAGCGAAAAGGCAACGAAGAGGCCCACGTCGAATGTGACGTGGGCCTCTTTGCCGCTCCAGGACTGGCCGATGGATTCTCGCATCGTGGAAGATGTTTTCCGCAATCGTCGCCACCCGGTGAACAAAAAGTCCGCAATCCGGGGCGGCTACCGCGTACTCAGCGGTAGGTGCGACGATCAGACGGCACAACTAGCGACACGGTGAAAGCAGAGGAAGTCGGCCATGGCAACGGCGCCCAGCGTCTCCTACTCGATGACCATCCGGCTGGAGGTGCCCGCGAGCGGAACCGCCGTCTCGCAGCTCACCACCGCCGTGGAGTCCTCCGGAGGCTCGGTCACCGGCCTCGACGTCACCGCGTCCGGGCACGAGAAGCTCCGTATCGACGTCACGATCGCCGCCACGTCCACCGGACACGCCGACGAGATCGTCCAGCAGCTCCGCGGGATCGAGGGCGTCACCCTCGGCAAGGTCTCCGACCGTACGTTCCTGATGCACCTCGGCGGCAAGATCGAGATGCAGTCCAAGCACCCCATCCGCAACCGTGACGACCTCTCCATGGTCTACACGCCCGGCGTGGCCCGGGTCTGCATGGCGATCGCCGAGAACCCCGAGGACGCCCGCCGCCTCACCATCAAGCGCAACTCCGTCGCGGTCGTGACGGACGGCTCCGCGGTCCTCGGCCTCGGCAACATCGGCCCCAAGGCCGCGCTGCCCGTGATGGAGGGCAAGGCCGCCCTGTTCAAGCGGTTCGCCGGGATCGACGCCTGGCCGATCTGCCTGGACACCCAGGACACCGACGCGATCGTGGAGATCGTCAAGGCCATCGCCCCCGGGTTCGCCGGCATCAACCTGGAGGACATCTCCGCGCCGCGCTGCTTCGAGATCGAGGCCCGGCTGCGCGAGGCCCTCGACATCCCCGTCTTCCACGACGACCAGCACGGCACGGCGATCGTCGTCCTCGCGGCCCTGACCAACGCGCTGCGCGTGGCCGGCAAGTCGATCGAGTCCATCCGGGTCGTCATGTCCGGCGCGGGCGCGGCCGGTACGGCCATCCTGAAGCTGCTGATCGCCGCCGGCGTGAAGAACGCGGTGGTCGCCGACATCCACGGTGTCGTCCACTCCGGGCGCGCCGACCTGGTGGACGCCGCCTCCGACTCGCCGCTGCGCTGGATCGCCGACAACACCAACCCCGAGGGTCTGACCGGCACCCTGAAGGAGGCCGTACGCGGCGCGGACGTCTTCATCGGCGTCTCCGCCCCGAACGTCCTCGACGGCGACGACGTGGGCGCGATGGCGGAGGGCGCGATCGTGTTCGCGCTCGCGAACCCCGACCCCGAGGTGGACCCGGCAATCGCCCGTCAGACGGCGGCGGTTGTGGCCACCGGCCGCTCCGACTTCCCGAACCAGATCAACAACGTGCTGGTCTTCCCGGGTGTCTTCCGCGGCCTGCTGGACGCCCAGTCCCGCACGGTCAACACCGAGATGATGCTCGCGGCCGCGAAGGCGCTGGCGGACGTGGTGACCGAGGACGAGCTGAACCCGAACTACATCGTCCCCAGCGTCTTCAACGACAAGGTCGCGGGCGCGGTGGCCGGTGCGGTGCGCAACGCGGCGAAGGCGGCCGGGGCCGGCGCGGCCGGGAACTGAGCCGCCGAAAGGACGTGACGATCGCCACGGCAAGCCCTTGTCGCGGCGCGTCGCGGAACCGGGGGCCCGTGCGGGCCGTTTATCGTGTCCGCCAGGCCCAGGCCCTCGCTTCGTGTGACTCCCAAGGGTGTTCTCACGACTCGGACGGGTGCCGGATTGGCTTTCCCGCCGCAGGTAGGGGCAGGATGCGTCTCTGGGCGCGAGGGTCTGAGGACGGGACCCGGTCCGGGGACTGTCCGAGGACCCTGGCAGCATCGGCTTCGCTGTGCCCACTGTGCGGCTTTGCCGCGTGGCACGCCTCAACAGCAAGAAGAACACGGGAGTAACAACATGAACCGCAGTGAGCTGGTGGCCGCGCTGGCCGACCGCGCCGAGGTGACCCGCAAGGACGCCGACGCCGTTCTGGCCGCGTTCGCCGAGACCGTCGGCGAGATCGTCGCCAAGGGCGACGAGAAGGTCACCATCCCCGGCTTCCTGACCTTCGAGCGCACCCACCGTGCCGCTCGCACCGCGCGCAACCCGCAGACCGGCGACCCCATCCAGATCCCGGCCGGCTACAGCGTGAAGGTCTCCGCGGGCTCGAAGCTCAAGGAAGCCGCCAAGGGTAAGTAAGGCGCCTGTTCGCCGTCATGGTTCGGCGCGGTGGGCGACTGCGGGCCCGTTGTGGCTGGTCGCGCAGTTCCCCGCGCCCCTGAGGGCGCTTCAGCAACGCCGAAGGGGCGGCACCCGGATCCGGGTGCCGCCCCTTCGGCGTTCGTGTGACCGCTAGCCGAGGGCCTTGCCCGGGAGTTCGACCTTCGCGCCGAGTTCGACGAGCTTCTCCATGAAGTTCTCGTAGCCGCGGTTGATCAGGTCGATGCCGTGGACGCGGGAGGTGCCCTGCGCCGCGAGCGCCGCGATGAGGTACGAGAAGCCGCCGCGCAGGTCGGGGATGACCAGGTCGGCGCCCTGGAGCCGGGTCGGACCGCTCACCACGGCCGAGTGCAGGAAGTTGCGCTGGCCGAAGCGGCAGTCGGAGCCGCCCAGGCACTCGCGGTAGAGCTGGATGTGGGCGCCCATCTGGTTGAGCGCGGAGGTGAAGCCGAGCCGGGACTCGTAGACCGTCTCGTGGATGATGGACAGGCCCGTGGCCTGCGTGAGCGCCACCACCAGCGGCTGCTGCCAGTCGGTCTGGAAGCCGGGGTGCACGTCCGTCTCCAGCGCGATGGACTTCAACTGGCCACCCGGGTGCCAGAAGCGGATGCCCTCGTCGTCGATCTCGAAGGCGCCGCCGACCTTGCGGTAGGTGTTCAGGAAGGTCATCATCGAGCGCTGCTGGGCGCCGCGGACGTAGATGTTGCCCTCGGTCGCGAGCGCGGCGGACGCCCAGGAGGCGGCCTCCAGGCGGTCCGGAAGCGCGCGGTGGGTGTAGCCGCCGAGCTGGTCGACACCGGTGACCCGGATGGTGCGGTCGGTGTCCACGCCGATGATCGCGCCCATCTTCTGCAGCACGCAGATCAGGTCCTCGATCTCGGGCTCCACGGCCGCGTTGGACAGCTCCGTGACGCCCTCCGCGAGCACCGCGGTCAGCAGCACCTGCTCGGTCGCGCCCACCGACGGGTAGGGGAGCCGGATCTTGGTGCCGCGCAGCCGCTGCGGTGCCTCCAGGTACTGGCCGTCGGCGCGCTTCTCGATCGTCGCGCCGAACTGCCGCAGCACCTCGAAGTGGAAGTCGATGGGCCGGCCGCCGATGTCGCAGCCGCCGAGACCCGGGATGAAGGCGTGCCCGAGGCGGTGCAGCAGCGGACCGCACAGGAGGATCGGGATACGGCTCGAACCCGCGTGGGCATCGATGTCAGCGACGTTGGCGCTCTCCACGTGCGACGGGTCCATCACCAGCTCGCCGGGCTCGTCGCCCGGACGGACCGTCACCCCGTGCAGCTGGAGCAGACCGCGTACGACGCGCACGTCACGGATGTCCGGAACATTGCGCAGCCGGCTTGGCTCACTTCCCAGCAGGGCGGCCACCATGGCCTTCGGCACGAGGTTCTTCGCGCCGCGGACACGGATCTCGCCCTCCAGCGGGGTTCCGCCGTGGACGAGCAGTACGTCGTCATTGCCGTTGACGGTCATGTATCTCGCGTTCCGATGAGTGGGGCAGGGGCCGAAGGAAACAGGGTAATCGCCGCGCACCCCCCTTCTGTAAGCCCAAGGACCACCCAGATACGTCATAGCTGTGTCACAACACGAACGGTTCGTCGCCGGGCACGAGGGGTCACCGTGGAGGGCGCGCGGCGGGGGCGCCCGATCCGGCGCTGAGCTGCGTTCACTCCCTTACCGGGATTGCCTCCCCATGCGGGGGAAAGATGCGGGATCATGTCTGGCATGACCGAGGTGTCCTCGCTCACAGGGCGGTTGCTCGTGGCAACGCCCGCCCTGGCGGACCCGAACTTCGACCGTGCGGTGGTGCTCCTTCTCGACCACGACGAGGAGGGCTCGCTGGGTGTCGTCCTCAACCGTCCGACCCCGGTGGGCGTCGGCGACATCCTGGAGGGCTGGGGCGACCTGGCCGGTGAACCCGGGGTGGTCTTCCAGGGCGGCCCGGTCTCGCTGGACTCCGCGCTCGGGGTCGCCGTCATCCCGGGCGGCGCGGCCGGCGACACGGTCCCGCTGGGCTGGCGCCGGGTGCACGGCGCGATCGGACTCGTGGACCTGGAGGCGCCGCCCGAACTGCTCGCCTCGGCGCTCGGCTCGCTGCGGATCTTCGCCGGGTACGCGGGCTGGGGACCGGGCCAGCTGGAGGACGAGCTGGTGGAGGGCGCCTGGTACGTCGTGGAGTCGGAGCCCGGTGACGTCTCCTCGCCGGCCCCCGAGAGACTCTGGCGGTCGGTCCTGCGCCGCCAGCGCAACGAACTCGCGATGGTGGCCACGTATCCCGACGACCCTTCGCTCAACTGACCCCTGTGAGCTTCAGTACTCTTGGTTGTTATGAGCACTCTTGAGCCCGAGCGCGGGACTGGTACGGGGACACTCGTAGAGCCGACGCCGCAGGTGTCCCACGGCGACGGCGACCACGAGCGCTTCGCCCACTACGTCCAGAAGGACAAGATCATGGCGAGCGCCCTCGACGGGACTCCCGTCGTGGCGCTGTGCGGCAAGGTCTGGGTGCCCGGCCGCGACCCGAAGAAGTACCCCGTGTGTCCCATGTGCAAGGAGATCTACGAGTCCATGGGCTCCGGCGGCGACGACAAGGGCAAGGGCGGCGACAAGAAGAAGTAGTCCCCGCTCGTCGTCCGACGATCCACGAGAGGCCCCCGGGCCGCGCTCAGGCGCGACCGGGGGCCTCTCGCGTGTCACGAACTGGTTGAGACCTCTTGTGGACATGTTCCTGCACTCCCTAGCCTCCGGAGGGTTGTGCATGGCGAAACGAACGTTGCACATGATGCAACGTGCTCCCTGTGTCCGGAGGTTCACTGCATGAAGTCCGTGAAGTCCGTGAAGCCCGTGAAGTCCGCCCCGCGCCTCGCGGCCGTCCTGGCCGCCGCCGCGGTGCTCGCCGCCTGTACGCCCCGGACGTCCGACAACTCCGCCTCCGACCAGGACGAGCGGACCGGCACGCTCCGCGTCTGGCTCTTCCAGGAGGTCGGCAACAAGCCGAAGGAGAAGGTCGTCGACTCCGTCCTCGCCGCCTTCGAGAAGGAGCACGCGGACACGGACGTCACGGTCGAGTACATCCCCGTCGAGACCCGCGCCCAGCGCATCAAGGCCGCCTTCAACGACCCGAAGAGCGCCCCCGACGTCATCGAGTACGGCAACACCGACACCGCGGGCTATGTGAAGGACGGCGGACTCCTCGACATCACCGAGGAGTTCGGCGCCTGGGACGAGACCGCGGACACCGACCCCACCGCCCGGCAGTCGGTCACCGTCGACGGAAAGGTCTACGGCGCCCCCTACTTCGTCGGCGTCCGCGCCCTGTACTACCGCACCGACGTCTTCGAGGACCTCGGCCTCGACGTCCCGCGCACCCAGGCCGAACTCATCGCCACCGCCAAGGAGATACGGGCCGCCGAGCCCGACCTGTACGGCCTCGCCGTCGGCGGCGCGTACACCTACGGCGCCATGCCCTTCGTCTGGGCCCACGGCGGCGAACTCGCCACCGGCGAGGGCGGCTCGTACGCCTCCGCCATCGACAGCCCCGCCGCGCGGAAGGGCATCAAGGCGTACACCTCGCTCTTCGGTGACGACAACTGTCCCGCGAAGACCTGCGCGGGGATGGGCGGCAACGACACCGTGACCGCGTTCGCGTCCGGCAAGGCGGGCATGGCGATCGGCGGCGACTTCAGCCACGCGGCCGTGGAGGCGGGCGAGGTCAAGGGCAAGTACGCGGTCGTCCCGCTGCCCGGGGTGAAGGAGGGCGAGACCGCTCCGGCCTTCGCGGGCGGCAACAACCTCGGCGTGCTCAGGAGCACCTCGCACCGCACCCTCGCGGTCGACCTGACGCGGCGGCTGGCGTCGAAGCGGACCCAGGCGGAGATGTTCGACGCGATGGGCTTCCTGCCCACCTACTCCGACGTACGGCAGCAGGCGGCGGCGGAGGAGCCGTTCGTGAAGCCCTTCGTCGAGACCCTCGCACCGGGCACGAAGTTCGTGCCGGCCTCACCGGCCTGGTCCGGGATCGACTCCTCGCTGGTCCTGCCGACCATGTTCCAGGAGATCGTCAGCGGCCGGAAGTCGGTCGCCGAGGCGTCCGGGGACGCGGCGGCGAAGATGAACGACGCGTTCGGGTCCGCCGGGTGACCTCGGTGACCCACCGCACCACCTGGACCCCCTGGCTCTATCTCGTCCCCGCCCTGGTCGTCCTCGGCGGACTGCTCGCCTACCCCATCTACCAGCTCGGCCTGATCTCCCTCTTCCACTACACCCAGGCCCAGGTCAGCGGCGGCGAGCCGACCACCTTCGAAGGGCTCGGGAACTACGCCGAACTGTTCGGGGACCCCCAGTTCTGGGAGGTCCTGCTGGCCACCGTGGTGTTCGCCGCCGCCTGCGTGGTGTCGACCCTCGCCGTCGGATGCGCCCTCGCGGTCCTGCTCACCCGGGTACGGGCCGTGCCCCGGCTGGTGCTGATGCTGGCCGCCCTCGGGGCCTGGGCCACCCCGGCGGTCACCGGCTCGACCGTCTGGCTGCTGCTCTTCGACGCCGACTTCGGGCCCGTCAACCGGATCCTCGGCCTCGGCGACCACTCGTGGACCTACGGGAGGTACAGCGCCTTCCTGCTCGTCCTGCTCGAAGTGGTCTGGTGCTCCTTCCCGTTCGTGATGGTCACCGTCTACGCCGGCATCCGCGCCGTACCGGCCGAGGTGCTGGAGGCCGCCGCCCTGGACGGCGCCTCGCAGTGGCGGATCTGGCGGTCCGTGCTCACCCCGATCCTGCGGCCGATCCTGGTCGTGGTCACCATCCAGTCGGTCATCTGGGACTTCAAGGTCTTCACCCAGATCTACGTCATGACCAACGGCGGCGGCATCGCAGGCCAGAACCTGGTGCTCAACGTGTACGCCTACCAACGGGCCTTCGCTTCCTCCGAGTACGGCCTGGGCTCCGCGATCGGCGTCGTGATGCTGCTGATCCTGCTCACCGTGACCCTCGGGTACCTGCGACTGCTGCGCCGCCAGGGGGAGGAGCTGTGAATCCTCTTCGGGGCCTTGTGGCCCGCCCGTGGCGGTTCGCCGCCGAGACCGCCGCCCTGCTGATCGCCGCCGTGGTCGCCTTCCCGCTCTACTGGATGGTGCTCAGCGCCTTCAAACCGGCCGGGGAGATCGAGTCGACCGAGGCCCGGCCCTGGACGACCGCGCCCTCCCTGGATTCCTTCCGGCGCGTGTTCGAACAACAGGAATTCGGCCGGTATTTCGTCAACAGCCTTGTCGTCGCGGGGGCCGTGGTGATCGCCTCGGCACTCATCGCCTTTCTCGCGGCGACCGCCGTGACCCGATTCCGGTTCCGCTTCCGGACCACCCTGCTGGTCATGTTTCTGGTGGCCCAGACGGTGCCCGTCGAGGCCCTCACGATCCCGCTGTTCTTCCTCATGCGGGACGCCGGTCAGCTGAACACGCTGGGCTCGCTGATCCTCCCGCACATCGCCTTCTCGCTGCCCTTCGCGATCTGGATGCTGCGCGGCTTCGTGAAGGCGGTACCGGAGTCCCTGGAGGAGGCCGCGTACCTGGACGGGGCGAGCCGGGCGCGATTCCTGTGGCAGATCCTTTTCCCGCTCGTGCTGCCCGGCCTGGTGGCCACGAGCGTCTTTTCCTTCATCTCCGCCTGGAACGACTTCCTCTTCGCCAAGTCGTTCATCATCAGCGACACTTCGCAGTCCACCCTGCCGATGGCGCTGCTGGTCTTCTACAAGCCGGACGAGCCGGACTGGGGCGGCGTGATGGCCGCCTCCACGGTGATGACGATTCCGGTGCTGGTGTTCTTCGTACTCGTACAGCGACGGCTGGTCTCCGGACTGGGCGGAGCGGTAAAGGACTGACGTGACCGAACTGATTCCGGCTCCCCGCAAGGTCGCCGAGGGCTCCGGCGAGGTGCGGCTGACCGCGCGCTCCCGGCTCTACGCCGCCCCCGGGACGGAGCGCGCCGGCCACTGGCTGACGGCCGTCCTCAGACAGTCCACCGGGCTGCCGCTGCGCGAGGCGCGGGAGCCGGCCGAGGCCCGCGGCGACGGCATCGCGCTGCTGCTCGACCCGGCACTCGGCCCCGAGGAGTACCGCCTGACCGGCGGCGACGACGGTGTGGTCATCGAGGGCGGCGACGCGGCCGGCGTCGTCCACGGCGCCCAGACCCTGCGTCAGCTCCTCGGCCCCGACGCCCACCGCAGGGCACCGCTGGACCCCGCCCGCGTGTGGGCGGTGCCCCAGGTCACCGTCGAGGACGCGCCCCGGTTCCGCTGGCGCGGCCTGATGCTCGACGTGGCCCGGCACTTCATGCCCAAGGAAGGCGTCCTGCACTACCTGGATCTGATGGCCGCGCACAAACTCAACGTCCTCCACTTCCACTTGAGCGACGACCAGGGCTGGCGCGTCGAGATCAGGAAGTACCCCCGGCTCACCGAGGTCGGTTCCTGGCGGCCCCGCACGAAATTCGGCCACCGCGCCTCACCGCTGTGGGAGGAGAAGCCGCACGGCGGTTACTACACCCAGGACGACATCCGGGAGATCGTCGCCTACGCCGCCGAGCGGCATATCACCGTCGTCCCCGAAATCGACGTACCCGGCCACTCCCAGGCCGCCATCGCCGCGTACCCGGAACTCGGCAACACCGACGTCGTCGACACCGCCTCCCTGGGCGTCTGGGACGACTGGGGAATCTCCGCCAACGTACTCGCCCCCACCGACCGCACCCTGCGCTTCTACGAGGGGGTGTTCGAGGAACTCCTGGAGCTGTTCCCCTCGGAGTTCGTCCATGTCGGCGGCGACGAATGCCCCAAGGAGCAGTGGCGCGGCTCCCCGGCCGCGCAGGCCCGTATCGCGGAACTCGGTCTGTCCGGCGAGGACGAACTCCAGGCCTGGTTCATCGGGCACTTCGACACCTGGCTCTCCGCGCGCGGGCGCCGGCTCATCGGCTGGGACGAGATCCTGGAAGGCGGCCTCGCCCCGGGCGCCGCGGTCTCCTCGTGGCGCGGGTACGGGGGCGGGATCGCCGCCGCCCGCGCGGGCCACGACGTCGTCATGTGCCCCGAGCAGCACGTGTACCTGGACTACCGGCAGGCACCGGAAGAGGGCGAACCGGTACCGATCGCCTACGTCCGCACCCTGGAGGACGTCTACCGCTTCGAGCCGGTGCCCGCGGAGCTGACCGAGGCGGAGGCCCGCCATGTGCTCGGTACGCAGGCCAACGTGTGGACCGAGGTGATGGAGGACCAGGCGCGCGTGGACTACCAGGTGTTCCCCCGGCTCGCGGCCTTCGCCGAGGTGGCCTGGAGCGACCTTCCGGCGCCCGGGGAACGGGACTTCGCCGGCTTCGAGCGGCGCATGGCGGTCCACTACCGGCGGCTCGACGCCCTCGGGGTCGCCTACCGGCCGCCGTCCGGACCGCTGCCGTGGCAGCGGCGCCCCGGAGTGCTCGGCCGGCCCATGGAGGGAACGCCTCCGAAGAGGTAGCGGAGGAACCGCGCCAGGAATCACCGAAGAGTGGCAATTCCCGCCCACCGGCGAAGATGTGCCAAAACGGACCATCTCGCCGGTGAAGTGGGCGAATGCCTCCTAGCGGACCCCCGCGTTCGGCTCCCGCGAAGATGTGCCAGAGTTGCCACGTCCGCCCTGTCAGCACGTACCGTACGGCAGCAACAGGTGGGACCAGGTGGGGCAGCGGGAAGGGGCAGCCGGTTTGACCACGCACGCACCGCAGGCGGGGCAGGCCGTCACGCTGCCCACGACACTCGACGAGGCCGTGGCGGCGCTGACCGCCATGCCCGCCGCCGTCCCCGTGGCCGGCGGCACCGACCTCATGGCCGCCGTCAACTCCGGACAGCTCAGGCCGACCGCGCTGGTCGGCCTCGGCCGGATCAGCGAGATCCGCGGCTGGCAGTACCAGGACGGGCACGCCCTGCTGGGCGCCGGACTCACCCACGCGCGCATGGGCCGCCCGGACTTCGCGGCCCTGATCCCGGCGCTCGCCGCGTCCGCGCGCGCCGCCGGCCCGCCGCAGATCCGCAACGCCGGAACCCTCGGCGGCAACATCGCCACCGCCGCGCCCACCGGTGACGCGCTGCCGGTGCTGGCCGCCCTGGAGGCGACGCTGATCGTCGCGGGGGAGCACGGGGCCCGCCGGGAGATCCCGGTGTCGCACCTGCTGGCCGGGATGGAGATGCTCCGGGCCGGCGAACTCATCGGCTACGTGCGCGTGCCGCTGCTGCACGCCCCCCAGGTCTTCCTCAAGGCGACCGGGCGGACCGGGCCCGGCCGGGCCACGGCCTCCGTCGCCCTCGTCCTCGACCCCGCGCGCCGGGGCGTGCGCTGCGCCGTGGGTGCCATAGCGCCGATGCCGCTGCGGCCCCTGGACGCCGAGAACTGGGTCGCGCAGCTGATCGACTGGGACAACGACCGCGCCATCGTCCCGGAGGCGCTGGCCGCCTTCGGCGAGTACGTCGCCGCGGCCTGCATCCCCGATCCGGTGCCGGCCGAGGACGGCACCGTGGACCCGCTTCCGCCCGCCGTACTGCACCTGCGGCGGACCGTCGCCGCGCTGGCCCGACGAGCACTGGGGAGGGCGCTGTCGTGACCGACGACCAGCACGGAGAGGGCGCCCCGCAGGGGCCCGCCCGCTGGGATCCGCTGCCGCAGGGCGACTACGACGACGGGGCGACCGCCTTCGTCAAGCTCCCCGAGGGCGGCATCGACGCCCTGCTGGCCGGGCTGGACAGCCCCCTGGCCGCGCCCGGCCACGGCTATGTGCCGCCGCCCATCACGGTCACGCCCACCGGCACCGCGGGCACCGACCCGGCGGCCACCGGCACCTGGTCGATGCCCGCGGGCGGCGTCCAGTGGCCCGAGGCGAACACCGGGCACCCGGGCGGCGCGGGTGGTGCGGGCGGTGCGGGTGGTGCGGGCGGTGTCGGCGGCGAGGAGGCCGGCGACGACCGGTTCACCTACCACCCCGGCAACACCGGACAGTGGACCTTCGAGGACGCCTCCGGCGCCGGCGACGCGCCCGGCCACCCGGGCGGCGGCCACCCGGGCGCCGGGCATGACGGCGGCGGTCGTGAGGACGCCGGCCAGCATGTCACCGGGCAGTGGTCGATCCCCCTCGCGGGCGGCGACCTTCCCGACGAATCGGGCGAGTTCACCACGTCGTCGCTGGTGGAGCAGTGGGGCGGCAATGCGCCCGCCACCCTGCCCGGCGGCGCGCCCGCGCCCTGGGCGAACCAGTCGATCGGCGAGCCGTGGGGCCGGCCGGCCGACGCGCCCGCCGAGCACACCGGCGAGCCGGACGCCCCGCACGCGCACGCGCCCGGCGGGCCCGTACCCGCGCAGCACGCGCAGGAGGCCCACGAGGGCGCCCCAGCGGGCTCACAGGGCGCTCCGGAGGCCCGTGAGGCCGACGGGGCCGACGAGGACGCCCACGAGCCGGAGAACGCCGCGGAGGGCCCACAGGAGGCCCCGGAGTCACCGGACTTCGCTGCCACGGGCGACACCGCGGGCACCTCGGAGACCGCGGAGACCGGGGACTCCCCGGACTTCGCCGACGGGGACACCGAGGCGGCCGCCGAGCCCTCCCTGCCCGGGGAGGAACACCCCCTCGCCTCCTACGTGCTGCGGGTCAACGGCGTCGACCGGCCCGTCACGGACGCCTGGATCGGCGAGTCGCTGCTGTACGTGCTGCGCGAGCGGCTCGGTCTCGCGGGCGCCAAGGACGGCTGCTCGCAGGGCGAGTGCGGCGCCTGCAACGTCCAGGTCGACGGGCGGCTCGTCGCCTCCTGCCTGGTGCCCGCCGTGACCGCCGCCGGCAGCGAGGTCCGTACCGTCGAGGGCCTCGCCGTCGACGGACAGCCCTCCGACGTGCAGCGCGCCCTCGCCCGCTGCGGCGCCGTGCAGTGCGGCTTCTGCGTGCCCGGCATGGCGATGACCGTGCACGACCTGCTGGAGGGCAACCCCGCCCCCACCGAACTGGAGACCCGGCAGGCGCTCTGCGGCAACCTCTGCCGCTGCTCCGGCTACCGGGGTGTCGTCGACGCCGTCAAGGACGTCGTCGCCGAACGCGAGGCGCACAGCGCCGCCGACGAGGACGACTCCGAAGAGGCACGGATCCCGCACCAGGCGGGCCCCGGGGCGGGCGGGGTCCACGCGTCGGCGTTCGAGGGCACCGGCTCCCCGGCACCGCATGACCAGGCGTACGGACAGGACGGAGGCCAGGCGTGAGCAACGAAGCCGTCACCGCGCCCACTCCCGCGGAGGCAGCCCCCGCCCCCGAGCCGATCCCGCACGGCCTCGGCGCGTCCCTGGCGGCCGCCGACGCCCGCGCCAAGACCGAGGGCACCTTCCCCTACGCGGCCGACCTGTGGGCCGAGGGACTGCTGTGGGCGGCCGTGCTGCGCGCCCCGCACGCGCACGCGCGCATCGTGTCCATCGACACCAGCCACGCGCGCGAGATGCCCGGCGTGCACGCCGTCGTCACCCACGAGGACGTCCCCGGCACGCCCCTGCACGGCCGCGGCACGGCGGACCGCCCGGTGTTCGCCTCCGAGGTGGTGCGCCACCACGGCGAGCCCATCGCCGCCGTCGCCGCCGACCACCCCGACACCGCGCGCATGGCCGCCGCGGCCGTCATCGTCGAGTACGAGGTGCTCGACCCGGTCACCGACCCCGAACTGGCCTTCGAGGCCGAGCCGCTGCACCCCGACGGCAACCTGATCCGGCACATCCCGCTGCGCCACGGCGACCCCGAGGCGGCCGCCGAGATCGTCGTGGAGGGCCTGTACCGCATCGGCCGCCAGGACCCGGCGCCCATCGGCGCGGAGGCCGGCCTCGCGGTGCCGCGTCCGGACGGCGGAGTGGAGCTGTACCTGGCCTCCACCGACCCGCACGCCGACCGCGATGCCGCCGCCGCCTGCTACGGCCTGGCCCCCGACCGTGTGAAGATCGTCGTCACCGGTGTCCCCGGCGCCACGGCCGACCGCGAGGACCAGGGCTTCCAGCTCCCGCTCGGTCTGCTGGCACTGAAGACCGGCTGCCCGGTGAAGCTGACGGCGACCCGCGAGGAGTCCTTCCTCGGGCACGTCCACCGCCACCCCACGCTGCTGCGCTACCGCCACCACGCCGACGCCGACGGCCGGCTGGTGAAGGTCGAGGCGCAGATCCTGCTCGACGCGGGCGCGTACGCGGACACCTCCGCCGAGGCGCTGGCCGCCGCGGTCTCGTTCGCCTGCGGCCCGTACGTGGTGCCCAACGCCTTCATCGAGGGCTGGGCGGTCCGCACCAACAACCCGCCGTCCGGCCACGTACGCGGAGAGGGCGCCATGCAGGTCGCCGCCGCCTACGAGGCCCAGATGGACAAGCTGGCCAAGAAGCTCGGCGTCGACCCGGCGGAACTCCGGCTGAGCAACGCGCTCGCCACCGGTGACGTCCTGCCCACCGGGCAGACCGTCACCTGCCCGGCGCCGGTCGCCGAACTCCTCCAGGCGGTCCGGGACTTCCCGCTGCCGCCGCTGCCCAAGGACACCCCCGAGGACGAGTGGCTGCTGCCCGGCGGGCCCGAGGGCGCGGGCGAACCCGGCGCGGTGCGCCGCGGTGTGGGCTACGGGCTCGCCATGGTGCACATGCTGGGCGCGGAGGGCGCGGACGAGGTCTCCACGGCGACCGTCAAGGTCCAGGACGGGATCGCCACCGTCCTGTGCGCGGCGGTCGAGACGGGGCAGGGCTTCACGACGCTGGCCCGGCAGATCGTCCAGGAGACCCTCGGCATCGACGAGGTCCATGTCGCCCCCGTCGACACCGACCAGCCGCCCGCGGGCGCGGGCTGCCGCGGCCGGCACACCTGGGTCTCGGGCGGCGCGGTGGAGCGCGCGGCGAAGATGGTCCGTACCCAGCTCCTCCAGCCGCTGGCGCACAAGTTCGGCATGTCCACCGAGCTGCTCCAGATCACCGACGGCAAGATCACCTCGTACGACGGCGTGCTGTCGACGACCGTGACCGAGGCGATGGACGGCAAGGAGCTGTGGGCGACCGCGCAGTGCCGTCCGCACCCCACCGAGCCGCTCGACGAGCACGGCCAGGGCGACGCCTTCGTCGGCCTCGCCTTCTGCGCGATCCGCGCGGTCGTGGACGTCGACATCGAACTCGGCTCGGTCCGGGTGGTGGAGATGGCCCTCGCCCAGGACGTGGGCCGGGTGCTGAACCCCGCCCAGCTGGCGGCGCGGATCGAGGCGGGCGTCACGCAGGGCGTCGGCATAGCGCTCACGGAGAACCTGCGCACCGCCCGCGGCGCGATCCGGCACCCCGACCTGACCGGGTACGCCCTGCCGACCGCGCTGGACGCGCCGGACATCCGGATCGTGAAGCTGGTGGAGGAGCGGGACGTGGTCGCGCCGTTCGGCGCGAAGCCGGTCAGCGCGGCGCCGGTGGTGACCTCCCCGGCCGCCATCGCCTCCGCCGTGCGCGCGGCGACGGGCCGTCCGGTCAACCGGCTGCCGATCCGTCCGCAGGCGGCCGTGGTGACCGGCGGCACGTGAGGCGCTGATCGGGCGTTGTCAGTGGTGCGGCGTAGTGTTCCGAGTGCTTCGCAGTGTCGGGGCACGAACGGGGGAACACCATGATCGCGACGCTGACCAGGCCGGAGCCGCCGCGCTGCGGGGAGCGGCTGCTCACCACGCTGGCCCTGGTCGCGGGCCCGGAGCCGGACCGCCGGGAGGCGTCCGGCCTCGCCGTGTCGGTCCCGCGCAGACTCCTCGCCGAGGAGTTCGGGCGCGGCCGGCTGGTGCGTTTCGAGGACGTCGACTTCCCGGCGACGCTCACCCACGAGCCGACCCGTCGCTTCCTGCGCGAGACGGGCCTGCCCGAGGAGCACGCCCTGTTCCGGCTGGACACGGAGGCGGTGCTGCCGACGCTGACGGAGGCCCACGCGGACGATGCCGCCCCGGACCTCCCGCCCGACGCGGACCACCTGATCGTCCTCGGCCACCTGGACGGGCCGGCGGCCCCCACCACCGTGCTCCTGCACGGCACGACGGGCACCCTGCTGACCCGCACCCCGGCGGACCCGACGCCCCACGCACGGGACGCCGACGTCTCCACCCTGGCCTTCACCCTGTGGCTCCTGCACCGGGATCCGGCGGGAGCCTGACGGACACGACGCCGGGATGCGCCGCACCCGGGACGGGCGGGGGACTTGCGGGCCCTGCGGGACTCGCAGGACCTGGAGGCCGTGGCGGGATTCGAACCCACGTAACTCGCTTTGCAGGCGAGCCCCTGAACCACTCGGGCACACGGCCGTGTTCGGTGATCCGACCGTAGGCGGGCGCGGGGGAGGGGTTCAAGGGATCACCGGGCGGTGCAACAGGACCGCCATACCGCGTTCATGAAACGCGGGTCGGAGGCGGCCGGTCCTACGACCAAGGTCTCAGAGGCGGACGACCTTCGGACAGGGGTAAAAGCGGTGGTTGCGCCTTACGCTGACGGGCATGACCGCCCTCGACCCCCGCGACACCGACGTCGCCCCCGCCGCGCCGCCCGACGCCCTCGGGACCGAGACCGTGCTGAGCCGCTCCTACCGGGCGCTGAGCATCGGGATCGTCTCCGTCGTCCTGCTGATCGCCTTCGAGGCCACGGCCGTGGGCACGGCCATGCCGGTCGCGGCCCGCGAACTGGACGGGGTGTCCCTGTACGCGTTCGCGTTCTCGGGGTTCTTCACCACCTCGCTGTTCGGGATGGTGCTCGCCGGGCAGTGGGCGGACCGGCGCGGCCCCGTCGGGCCGGTGACGGCCGGCATCGCCGCTTTCGCCGCCGGACTGCTGCTCGCGGGGACGGCCGGCGCGATGTGGCTGTTCGTCCTCGGCCGGGCCGTGCAGGGGCTCGGCGGCGGCCTGGTGATCGTCGGGCTGTACGTCGTGATCGGGCGCGCCTACCCGGAACGGCTGCGGCCCGCCATCGTGGCCGCGTTCGCCGCCAGCTGGGTCGTGCCGTCGATCGTGGGCCCGCTCGCCTCCGGCGCCGTGACCGAGCACATCGGCTGGCGCTGGGTGTTCCTCGGGATCCCGGCGCTCGTGGTCTTCCCGCTCGCGCTCGCCCTGCCGCAGATAAGGCAGCGGGCCTCAGGTCCGGTGGCCGGTACGGACCCCTCCTTCGACCGCCGCCGCATCCGGCTCGCCCTCGGCATCTCCCTGGGCGCGGGACTCCTCCAGTACGCCGCCCAGGACCTGCGCCCGCTGTCCCTGCTGCCCGCCGCCGCGGGCGCCGCCCTGCTGGTCCCGGCCGTCCTCGGCCTGCTGCCGCGCGGCACCTACCGGGCCGCCCGCGGGCTGCCCTCCGTCGTGCTGCTGCGCGGCGTGGCCTCCGGGTCGTTCATCGCCGCCGAGTCCTTCGTCCCGCTGATGCTGGTCACCCAGCGGGGGCTGTCGCCGACGCTGGCCGGCTTCTCCCTCGCGGCGGGCGGCCTGACCTGGGCCGCCGGTTCCTGGGTGCAGTCCCGGCCGCGCCTGGAGCCGTACCGGGACCGGCTGACGACGTTCGGGATGGTGCTGGTGGCCGCGGCCATCGCCGCCGCGCCGAGCGTGCTGATCGAGTCCGTGCCGGTCTGGACGCTGGCCGCGGCCTGGGCGGTCGGCTGCTTCGGCATGGGCCTGGTGATCTCCTCCGCCAGCGTGCTGCTGCTGAAGCTCTCCGCGCCCGAGGAGGCCGGCACCAACTCCGCCTCCCTCCAGATCTCCGACGCCCTCTCCAACGTGGTGCTGCTCTCCCTCGGCGGCGCGGCCTTCGCGGCCCTCGGCGGCGGCACGGCGGGCCACGCGGCGGCCGGGGCGACCGGCTCCCACCCGGCGGCCTTCGCGGCGGTCTTCCTGCCGATGGCAGCGGTGGCCCTGGCGGGCGTGTGGGTGACGACCCGCCTCACCGCACGACCGGGCCCGGCCCCCTCGGCGACACCGACGGCCGACGCGATCCCGGAGATCGCCGAGCGGCTGCGGGAGTTGTGACCTCCGTCCCACCCAAGGGCGACCCGGCCCCGTCCGCGCGTTGACGGGGTGCGGGCGCCGGTAGGGTGACCCGGTCGTCGTACGCTGCCGAGAACCGGAGACCGTGACTACTACCGCCGCCTCCACCTCCCACCACCTTTCCCCCGCCTTCCCCGGCCGGGCCCCGTGGGGTACCGCCAGCAAGCTGCGCGCCTGGCAGCAGGGGGCGATGGAGAAGTACATCCAGGAGCAACCGCGTGACTTCCTCGCGGTCGCCACCCCCGGCGCGGGCAAGACGACCTTCGCGCTGACGCTGGCCTCCTGGCTGCTGCACCACCACGTCGTCCAGCAGGTGACCGTGGTCGCGCCGACCGAGCACCTGAAGAAGCAGTGGGCGGACGCCGCCGCGCGGATAGGGATCAAGCTGGACCCGGAGTACAGCGCGGGCCCGCTCGGCAAGGACTACCAGGGCGTCGCCGTGACCTACGCCGGTGTCGGCGTACGGCCCATGCTGCACCGCAACCGCGTCGAGCAGCGCAAGACGCTCGTCATCCTCGACGAGATCCACCACGCCGGTGACTCCAAGTCCTGGGGCGAGGCCTGCCTGGAGGCGTTCGAGCCCGCCACCCGCCGGCTCGCGCTGACCGGCACCCCGTTCCGGTCCGACACCAACCCCATCCCCTTCGTCACGTACGAGGAGGACAACGCCGGTATCCGGCGGTCGGCCGCGGACTACACCTACGGCTACGGGTCCGCCCTGGGGGACGGCGTCGTGCGGCCCGTCATCTTCCTCTCCTACAGCGGCAACATGCGCTGGCGCACCAAGGCCGGCGACGAGATCGCCGCCCGGCTCGGCGAGCCGATGACCAAGGACGCCGTGTCGCAGGCCTGGCGCACCGCGCTCGACCCGCGCGGCGAGTGGATGCCGAGCGTGCTGCGCGCCGCCGACCAGCGGCTGACCGAGGTCCGCAAGGGCATCCCCGACGCGGGCGCCCTCGTCATCGCCTCCGACCAGGACTCCGCCCGCGCCTACGCCAAGCTCATCCGCGAGATCACCGGCAGCAAGGCCACGCTCGTCCTGTCCGACGACACCGGCGCGTCCAAGCGGATCGACGACTTCAGCGAGGGCGACGACCGGTGGATGGTCGCCGTCCGCATGGTGTCGGAGGGCGTCGACGTACCGCGGCTCGCCGTCGGCGTCTACGCCACCACCATCTCCACCCCGCTGTTCTTCGCCCAGGCCGTCGGCCGCTTCGTGCGCTCCCGCCGCCGCGGCGAGACCGCCTCCGTCTTCCTGCCGACCGTGCCGGACCTGCTCACCTTCGCCAACGAGATGGAGGTCGAGCGCGACCACGCCCTCGACAAGCCGAAGAAGGAGGGCGAGGAGGACCCCTACGCCGAGTCCGAGAAGGAGATGGAGGAGGCGAACAAGGAGCAGGACGAGGACACCGGCGAGCAGGAGCAGTTCTCCTTCGAGGCGCTGGAGTCCGAGGCCGTCTTCGACCGGGTCCTCTACGACGGCGCCGAGTTCGGCATGCAGGCCCACCCCGGCAGCGAGGAGGAGCAGGACTACCTCGGCATCCCCGGACTGCTGGAACCGGACCAGGTGCAGATGCTGCTCCAGAAGCGGCAGGCCCGCCAGATCGCGCACAGCCGCAAGAAGCCGGACTCCGAGGCGGACCTGCTGGAACTCCCCGCCGAGCGGCGGCCCGTCGTCTCGCACAAGGAGATGATGGAGCTGCGCAAGCAGCTCAACACGATGGTCAGCGCCTACGTCCACCAGAGCGGCAAGCCGCACGGTGTGATCCACACCGAGCTGCGCCGGGTCTGCGGGGGACCGCCGAGCGCGGAGGCGACCGCGGGACAGCTGCGCCAGCGCATCGCCAAGGTGCAGGAGTGGGCCACCCGCATGCGGTGACCCCCGGGAGCGCGGCGCTTGGCGCTGTACGTAACGGGTGCTGTACGTAACAGGACAAACACCGGCGCGCCGTATCGGCCGTTGCCCGGATTCTGGACGGAGCCTTCCGCTCAGCGGACCGCCTTCGCTAATGTCCCGCTACGCACACGCCCCGTGGCAGCGCCGCCGCGGAGCGCAGCCGTGAAGCGACGCGGTCCGGACTGGCCGGACCGCCGGCCGATCGGCGGCCTCTACAAGCGCGTCGCCGACGGGACTCGGTGACGCATACGCCCGGAGAGCCGCCGACCTCACCACTAAGGAGTGGGCGTCGTGACCGCGGAGACCTCCCAGACGCTCGACCGGGGACTGCGTGTCCTCAAGCTGCTGGCCGACACGGACCACGGGCTGACCGTCACCGAGCTTTCCCACAAACTGGGCGTCAACCGGACCGTTGTGTACCGGTTGCTGGCCACGCTGGAACAGCATGCCCTGGTCCGCCGCGACCTGGGCGGCCGGGCACGGGTCGGACTCGGAGTCCTGCGCCTGGGCCGGCAGGTGCACCCGCTGGTCCGGGAGGCCGCGCTGCCCGCGCTGCGCTCACTCGCCGAGGACATAGGGGCGACGGCCCACCTGACGCTCGTGGACGGCGCGGAGGCCCTCGCCGTCGCGGTGGTGGAGCCGACCTGGACCGACTACCACGTGGCCTACCGCGCCGGGTTCCGGCACCCGCTGGAGCGCGGCGCCGCCGGCAAGGCGATCCTCTCGGCCCGCCTCCAGCCCGAGGAGGAACCCGGCTACACCCTGACCCACGGCGAACTGGAGGCCGGCGCGAGCGGAGCCGCCGCCCCGCTGCTCGGGGTCACCGGCGTCGAGGGCAGCGTCGGCGTGGTCATGCTGGCGGACGCGGTACCGGAGCGGGTGGGCCCGCGGGTGATGGACGCGGCGCGGGAAGTGGCCGAGGCCCTGCGCTGAGGCCCGCGCACCGCGCCGGGGGGCTACCGGGACGGGTGGCCGGGACCGCGCCGAGGGGGCGCCGGGGGCGCCGGGACGGGTGGCCGGGACAGCGCGGGCGGCGGCCACGTTAGATTGACTCCGTGCTCTCTCGTCTCTCCCGTCCCCGGGCCCTCGCCGTCTGCGCGCTTCCGGTCGTGGGCCTG
This sequence comes from Streptomyces sp. NPDC048002, assembly GCF_040653275.1. Taxonomy (NCBI): domain Bacteria; kingdom Bacillati; phylum Actinomycetota; class Actinomycetes; order Kitasatosporales; family Streptomycetaceae; genus Streptomyces; species Streptomyces sp. NPDC048002. The sequence continues at coordinate 89,175 of NZ_JBEZNL010000006.1, forward strand.
CTGGCCGCCGCCGCCCTCGTACCGCTGCCGTTCGCGCTGACGCAGCCCGGCATGACGGCGAACGTACTGGGCGAGAACAAGGGCGAGCCCGTGATCACGATCTCCGGCGCCCCCACCCGGGACACCACCGGGCAGCTGCGGATGACGACCATCGAGGCCACCGGGCCGGACGTGGACGTCTCCCTGGGCGACCTGCTCGACTCCTGGTTCCGCACCGACCGCGCGGTGATGCCCAAGGACGCCGTCTACCCCGGCGGCAAGAGCACCGACGAGATCGAGGAGTACAACACCGAGCAGATGCGCGAGTCCCAGGACGCCGCCTCCGAGGCCGCCCTGAACTACCTCGACCTCGACCCCGCCGAGGTCAAGGTCGACCTGGAACTCGCCGACGTCGGCGGACCCAGCGCCGGTCTGCTCTTCTCCCTCGGCATCGTCGACAAGCTGGACGGCGACGGCACCGGCGGCGACCTCACCGGCGGCCGCACCATCGCCGGTACCGGGACCATCGACGCCGAGGGGAAGATCGGCCCGGTCGGCGGGGTCGCCCTGAAGACGCAGGCCGCGCACCGGGACGGCGCCACCGTGTTCCTGGTCCCCGAGGCCGAGTGCTCCGACGCGCAGGCCGAGCTGCCGAAGGGGCTGCGCCTGATCCCGGTCACCACCCTGAAGACCACCGTCGACTCCCTGATCGCCCTGGAGTCCGGCAAGGGCAAGGTCCCGAGCTGCTGAACCGCCCGCCCGGCGGGCTGCTCACCCCTCCTTGACGAAGCCCTCCTCCAGCATCCAGTCCAGCGCCACCTCGTGCGGGTCCTGGCCCTCGACGTCCACCTTGGCGTTCAGCTCCTGGGCGACCGTGTTGTTCAGCCGCGCCGTCACCGGCGCCAGCACCTCCGCGATGGCCGGCCACTCCTTCAGCGTGTCGGTGTTGATCTCGGGCGCCGCGTTGTAGTTGGGGAAGAACTTCTTGTCGTCGTCCATGACGGCCAGGTTCATCGACTTGATCCGCCCGTCGGTGGTGAAGACCTCCCCGAAGGTGCAGCTCCCCTTCGCCGCCTCGGTGTAGATGATCCCGGTGTCCATCTGCGTGATGTTCTTGGCCGGGAGGTCCATCCCGTACGCCTTCTCCATGCCCGGCAGCCCGTCCGCCCGGTTGGCGAACTCGGCCTCCACGCACACCGTCACCGCGCCCGGGTCGCTCGCGGCCAGCTCGGCGACGTCGGAGAGGTTCTCGGTGCCGTACTTCTCGAAGTTCTCCTGGTTCATCGCCAGCGCGTAGGTGTTGTTCAGGGCGGAGGGCTCCAGCCAGGTCAGCCCGTCCTCCAGGTCGGCGTCGCGCACCGCCTCCCACTGCTCGCGCGGGTCGTCGATGGGCTCGCTGTTGCCCTGGTACGTGATCCAGGCGGTGCCCGTGTACTCGTACATCCCGTCCGCGTCCCCGGACTTCACCGCCTCGCGCGCCCCGATCGACCCCTGGATGCCGGTGCGGTCGAGTACCTCGGCGCCCGCCGCCTCGAAGGCGATGCCCATGATCGCGCCGAGGATGAGCTGCTCGGTGAACTCCTTGGAGGTCACGGTCAGTTCGGCCCCCTTGAGCGGCTGTCCCCGGCCGATCGTGCCGGGCACCACGTCGTCGACCATCGGCGATCCGCTGGTCAGACCGCAGCCGGAGGCCGCCACCAGGACGGCGGCCAGCGCCGCACAGGTACGGCGTCTCATGTCCCCACCTCCAGGCCCCGCGGCCGCAGCAGCAGTTCGGCCAGGGATGCCAGCCAGTCCACCAGCAGCGCCAGCGACACCGTGAGGATCGCGCCGAGCATCAGCACCGGCATGCGCTGGGTGGTGATCCCCGTGGTGATCAGCACGCCCAGGCCGCCGCCCCCGCCGAAGGTCGCCAGGGTCGCCGTACCGACGTTCAGGACCAGTGCCGTACGGACGCCCGCGAGGATCAGCGGGACCGCCAGCGGCAGTTCGACCCGGGAGAGCACGCCCGTGGCGGACATCCCGATGCCCCGCGCCGCCTCCAGCAGGCTCGGATCGTTCGCCTTCAGGCCCGCGATGGTGTTCGACAGCACGGGCAGGATGGCGTAGAGGGTGATGCCGATCAGGGCCGCCTTCATCCCGGTGCCCAGCCAGATCACCAGCAGCGCGAGCAGGCCGATCGCCGGGGTCGCCTGCCCCATGTTGGCGATGGTCATCGCGATCGGGGTGGCCTTGCGGAACGCCTTGCGGGTCAGCAGGATGCCCAGCGGGATCGCGATGATCAGGACGAAGAAGGTCGAGATCACGGTCAGTTCGATGTGCTGCCACAGCGCCTCGGAGACCACGCCGTTCGACAGCGCGTTCTCCGAGATCGGGTCCAGGTCGGCCTGCTGGAACCACAGCCAGGTCACCAGCAGCAGCACCACCAGGACCGAGGGCAGGAAGGTCAGTTTCTGCCAGGTCACCCGGCGGGAGGCGACCGCCGGGGGCGGGGGAGCCTCCTGCTCGGCCTCGCCCTCGTCGCGGAAGGCGAGCCCCTTGACCTCGTGTTCGCCCTCGGGGCGCCGGTGCTCGGGGGACTGCGCGGGGCTCGTCACGCCTTCGCCTCCCCTCCGTCGCCCTCCTGCTCGGCGTGGGTCCGCTCGGCGCGGGCGTGCTCCAGCTCGTGCTGGTGCTCCATCGCCTCCAGTCGGTCCGCCTCCAGCAGTTCGTGCACGGAGTTCATCAGCGTCTCCATGTCCACGACGCCCTCGTACTCGCCGCGCCGCCCGGTGACCGCGACCCGGCCCGCGTTGTCGGTGAGGACCGCCTCCAGTGCGTCGCGCAGGGTGGCGTCCCGGGTCACCGTGTCGTGCACCAGCGTGCCCGCCCTGGCCAGGGAGCCCTTGGCCCGCATCAGGTCGCCGCGGCGCAGCCACTTGTAGGGGCGGCGGCGCTTGTCGAGCAGCAGGATCTCGTTGGTGCCGCTGGAGCGGAGCAGGTTGAAGATCTCCTGGAGCGGGTCGTCCACGGTCACCGTCGGATAGTCGGTGATCTCCACGTCCCGCACCCGGGTCAGGTTCAGCCGCTTCAGCGCGGCCCCGGCCCCGACGAACCCGGAGACGAAGTCGTCGGCCGGATTGGTGAGGATCGCCTCCGGGGTGTCGAACTGGGCGATGTGCGAGCGCTCGCGCAGCACGGCGATCCGGTCGCCCAGCTTGATCGCCTCGTCGAAGTCGTGGGTGACGAAGACGATCGTCTTGTGCAGTTCGTGCTGGAGCCGGATCAGTTCGTCCTGGAGGTGGTCGCGGGTGATCGGGTCGACCGCGCCGAACGGCTCGTCCATCAGCAGCACCGGCGGATCGGCGGCCAGCGCCCTCGCCACCCCGACCCGCTGCTGCTGGCCGCCGGAGAGCTGGCGCGGATAGCGGCCGTGGAACTCGCCGGGGTCCAGTCCCACCAGGTCCAGCAGCTCCTCCACCCGGTTCCTGATCCGCGCCTTGGACCAGCCGATCATCTTCGGCACCAGCCCGATGTTCTGCGCGACCGTCATGTGCGGGAAGAGACCGGCCGACTGGATCGCGTAGCCGACCTTGCGGCGCAGCTTCACCGGGTCGATGTCGGTGACGTCCTCGCCGTTGATGCGGATCCGGCCGCCGGTCGGCTCGATCAGCCGGTTGATCATCTTGAGCGTCGTGGACTTCCCGCAGCCGGACGGGCCGACGAAGATGACCGTCTCGCCCGCCTGGATCTCCATCGAGACGTTGTCGACGGCCGGGCTGGGGTTGCCCGGGTACCGCTTGGTGAGGCTCTCCAGCTCGATCGAGGCGCCGGACGCACCGGACTCAGACACGGATCCCCCTCGGAATGGTCAGGCGTCCCAGCAGGACGTACGCGGCGTCGAACAGCAGGGCCAGCACGATGATCCCGAGCGTGCCCGCGAGCACCTGGTTGAGGGCGTTCTTGCTGCCCAGGGAGGCGATCCCGCGGAAGATCTCGTTGCCGAGACCGGGCCCGGAGGCGTAGGCGGCGATGGCCGCGATGCCCATCAGCATCTGCGTCGAGACCCGGATACCGGTCAGGATCGGCGGCCAGGCCAGCGGCAGCTCGATCCGCAGCAGCCGCATCGGGCGGGACATGCCGATGCCGGTGGCCGCGTCGACCAGGGTCGGATCGACTCCGCGCAGCCCGACGATGCAGTTCCGCACGATCGGCAGCAGCCCGTACAGGGTCAGCGCGATCACCGTGGGCGGGACGCCCAGGCCCACGATCGGGATGAGCAGACCGATCATGGCGAGCGAGGGGATGGTCAGCAGGGTCGAGGTGGTCGTGGTCGCGAGGTTCCCGGCCCACTCGCTGCGGTAGGTGACGACACCGATCAGCACGCCCAGCAGGGTCGCGACGACCATGCACTGGAACACCGCGCTCGCGTGCTGGTACGCGTCCGCGAGCAACTGCTGGTGGGTGGTGCTCAGGTACTCCCAGAAATTCACTCGCTCACACCACCCGTCGGTCGGCCGTGCCCGTCAGCTCCTCTCCCGGTCCTCCGCCGCCTGCTCCACCAGCGGGATGATCCGCAGCGGAACGGGGTTCTCCATCACGATCGCGGTCGAGGCCCGGACAATCCCATCAAAACCGACAACCCGGTCGATGACCCGTTGCAGATCGGCGTTCGAGCGGGCCACGAGCCGGCACAGCATGTCCCCGCTGCCGGTCGTCGTGTGCAGCTCCAGCACCTCCGGAACCGTCGCCAAGTGGGCCCGTACGTCCGGCCCTTGGCCCTGCCGGATCTGGAGCGTGGCGAAGGCGGTGACCGGGTAGCCGAGCGCCGCCGGTTCCACCTGCGGACCAAAACCCCGGATGACTCCGTTCGACTGAAGCCGGTCCAGCCGCGCCTGCACGGTCCCGCGGGCCACCCCCAGCCGCCGGGACATCTCCAGCACCCCGATCCTCGGCTCGCGCGCGAGCAGCACGATGATGCGGCCGTCCAGACGATCGATCGCCACAGGGCCTCCCGGCACTGGTCATCCTGTACAGAAAGCCCGCAGAGCCGGGCCCGTCGCTGTGCACAATGCCCAGCGAATACGCGAACTATTGCGCACCTTGCGGGGCGCGGCCAGGCTGCCGCTATGACGCAGACCACAGACCACACCCCCGACACCGCGCGGCAGGCCGACCCCTTCCCGGTCAAGGGAATGGACGCGGTCGTCTTCGCCGTGGGCAACGCCAAGCAGGCGGCGCACTACTACTCCACCGCCTTCGGCATGAAGCTGGTCGCCTACTCCGGACCGGAGAACGGCACCCGCGAGACCGCCTCGTACGTCCTGGAGAACGGCTCCGCCCGGTTCGTCCTCACCTCGGTGATCAAGCCCGCCACCGAGTGGGGCCACTTCCTCCACCGGCACGTGGCCGAGCACGGCGACGGCGTCGTCGACCTCGCCATCGAGGTCCCGGACGCCCGCGCCGCGTACGCCTACGCGATCGAGCACGGCGCCCGCTCGGTCGCCGAGCCGTACGAGCTGAAGGACGAGCACGGCACCGTCGTCCTCGCGGCCATCGCCACCTACGGCGAGACCCGCCACACCCTCGTCGAGCGCACCGGCTACGACGGCCCGTACCTGCCCGGTTACGTCACCGCGAACCCGATGGTCGAGCCGCCCTCCCAGCGCACCTTCCAGGCGGTCGACCACTGCGTCGGCAACGTGGAACTCGGCCGCATGAACGAGTGGGTCGGCTTCTACAACAAGGTCATGGGCTTCACGAACATGAAGGAGTTCGTGGGCGACGACATCGCCACCGAGTACAGCGCGCTGATGTCGAAGGTGGTCGCCGACGGCACGCTCAAGGTCAAGTTCCCGATCAACGAGCCCGCCGTCGCCAAGAAGAAGTCCCAGATCGACGAGTACCTGGAGTTCTACGGCGGCGCCGGCGTCCAGCACATCGCGCTGAACACCAACGACATCGTCGCCACCGTCCGCACCATGCGCGCGGCCGGAGTCCAGTTCCTCGACACCCCGGACTCCTACTACGACACCCTCGGCGAGTGGGTCGGCGACACCCGCGTCCCGGTGGACACCCTCCGCGAGCTGAAGATCCTCGCCGACCGCGACGAGGACGGCTACCTGCTCCAGATCTTCACCAAGCCGGTCCAGGACCGCCCGACGGTCTTCTTCGAGCTGATCGAACGCCACGGCTCCATGGGCTTCGGCAAGGGCAACTTCAAGGCCCTGTTCGAGGCGATCGAGCGCGAGCAGGCCAAGCGCGGCAACCTCTGACTAGCCCTCGCCGTCCGCGCCCTCTTCCCCGGGCAGCGGCACGTCCGCGGGTTCGCCGAGTCCCACGAGGGCCTGGCGGGCCCGCGGGGCGTGCAGCGTGGAGAACCACGGATTGATCCGCAGCGCCTCCTGAAGATGACGGCGGGCGGAACCGGTCAGCTCCAGGTCACGCTCGATCATCCCGCGGTGGTACGTGTACAGCGCGCTGCGCACCCCGCCGCCCTTCGTCCCGTCCGTGGCGATCCTCGCGAACCCCAACGCCTCCCGGTCCCGCCCGGCCCGGTGCAGCGCCCACCCGAGCGCGTCCGCCACCGCGATCCCCGGCTGCCGCCGCCACTCGGCCCGCAACCGCCGCACCGCCGACTCCGGGTCACCGTGGTCCGCCTCGAACTGGCCCAGCACCAGCTCCCCGTCCACCCCGCCCGCCGCGGCCCGCCGCACCTGGTCGCGCAGGGTGTCGTACTGCACCCGGGCGGCCTGCCCGAGCCCGAGCGACTCGTACAGCTCGCCCAGTTCCAGCGCGTACTGGGGGAGCGGCTGCTTGGCCAGGGCGACCCGGTAGGCGTTCAGCGCCTCCGTCGTACGGCCCAGCGACGCCAGTGCCCGGCCCTGTCCGGCGAGCGCGGCCCGCTGGTCCGGGTCGAGCCGCACCGCCTCCTGGAAGTGGCGCAGTGCCGCCTTCCGGTCGCCGCGCTCGAAGGCCAGTTGCCCGCCCCGCTCCAGGTACGCCGCCCGCTCGGCCGGGGTCTCGGCGCCCGCAGCCGCGTCGGAGAGGGAGGCCGCCGCGTCCTCCCGCCAGCCGTGGTCCCGGTACACACCGCCCGCGCGCGCCAGCACCGCGGGTCCGGTGCGCAGCTCCAGCAGCCGGTCCAGCGCCTTCTTCGCCGCCTGGTGGTCGCCGAGCCCGGTGTAGGCGTCGATCAGCGGCGGGTACGTCGTCCACCGCTTCGGCGCCGCCTTCAGCGCGGCCTCGCCCCACTTCCGCGCGGCGGGGAAGTCCCGGCGGGCGCCGGCCAGCGCGGACAGCCCGCCCAGCGCCTCCACGTTGCCCCCGGCGCGCTCCTGCAACGACCTGCGCAGGGCCCGCTCCGCCCGCGGGTAGTACCCCGCGTCCGCGGTGCGCCGCCCCTGCTCCACATAGGCCGACCCCAGCACCGCCCAGGACTCGGCGTCCTCGGGATGCTCCCGCAGATGGCTCTCGCGCTCCTCGATGAGCACCGCCAGATCGGGCAGCGCGGCCGGCACCCCCGTGGTCACCGCGGCCAGCGCCTGCGCCCCCGGCGCCGGAGCGGCGGGGCCCGTCCGCTGCCCCCACGGCAGCAGCGTCAGCACGCCCCCGAGCACGGCACACCCCACGACCGAACCGGCCAGCACCCGTCGGCTCGGCCGCCGGCGCCGCTCCTGCTGTTGCTTCTCCATGGCGCTCACTGTGCGTCAGCACGGCGACCCCGTTCCCGCACCGAAAGCCCCCCGCTTGCGGGGTTCACACCGATGGCCCCCGGTGCGACGCTGTGATCATGAGCCACAGCCAAGTGCCGCACGCCGATGTGACCGACCGGCTGCTCGCCGGTCTGCCCGCCGAGGCCGTGCTCACCGATCCCGACGTCACGGCCTCCTACGCCAACGACATGGCCGGCTTCTGCCCGGCCGGCGCCCCCGCCGTGGTGGTCCTGCCCCGCACCGTCGAACAGGTGCAGCACGTCATGCGCACCGCCACCGAGCTGCGCGTGCCGGTCGTCCCGCAGGGCGCCCGCACCGGACTGTCCGGCGGCGCCAACGCCACCGACGGCTGCATCGTCCTGTCGCTGACCCGGATGGACAGGATCCTGGAGATCAGCCCGGTCGACCGGATCGCCGTGGTGGAGCCGGGCGTGGTCAACGCGGCCCTGTCCCGCGCCGTCGACGAACACGGCCTGTACTACCCGCCGGACCCCTCCAGCTGGGAGCAGTGCACGATCGGCGGCAACATCGGCACGGCCTCGGGCGGACTGTGCTGCGTGAAGTACGGGGTGACCGCCGAGTACGTGCTCGGCCTCGACGTCGTCCTCGCCGACGGACGGCTCATGAGCACCGGCCGGCGCACCGCGAAGGGCGTCGCGGGATACGACCTGACCCGGCTGTTCGTCGGCTCCGAGGGCTCCCTCGGCGTCGTCGTACGGGCGGTCCTGGCACTGCGGCCCCGCCCGCCCCGGCAACTGGTGCTGGCGGCGGAGTTCTCGTCCGCGGCCGCCGCCTGCGACGCGGTCTGCCGGATCATGGCGGGCGGGCACGTCCCGTCCCTCCTCGAACTGATGGACCGCACGACCGTCAAGGCCGTCAACGACCTCGCGCACATGGGGCTGCCGGAGTCCACCGAGGCGCTGCTCCTCGCCGCCTTCGACACCCCCGACCCCGGACCCGACCTCGCCGCGGTGGGCGCGCTCTGCGAGGCGGCCGGCGCCACCCAGGTGGTCCCCGCCGAGGACACCGCGGAGTCCGAACTGCTGCTCCAGGCGCGGCGGCTGTCCCTGACCGCGCTGGAGGCGGTGCGCGGGGTGACGATGATCGACGACGTGTGCGTGCCGCGCTCCCGGCTCGGCGACATGCTCGACGGCGTCGAGCGGATCGCCGAGAAGTACCGGCTGACCATCGGGGTCGTGGCGCACGCCGGGGACGGCAACACCCACCCCACCGTCTGTTTCGACGCCCAGGACGCCGACGAGTCCCGGCGCGCCCGCGAGTCCTTCGACGAGATCATGGCGCTCGGCCTGGAACTCGGCGGGACCATCACCGGCGAGCACGGCGTCGGCGTCCTGAAGAAGGAGTGGCTGGCCCGCGAGATCGGCCCCGTGGGCCTGGAGATGCAGCGGGCCGTCAAGCAGGTCTTCGACCCCCTCGGCATCCTCAACCCGGGCAAGCTGTTCTGACCCCCCGGGCCGCGCCGGGCGGCCGTCACTCACCGTCCTTGGACTCGTCGCCCGGCCACGGGTCGCCCAGCCACAGGTCGTCGGCCGGGGTGGGGGCGAGCAGCTCGGCGAGGCCGTCGTCGATACCGAGCTGCTCGGCCTCAGAGCCCGGGGGGACCACCCGCAGGGTCCGCTCCAGCCACGCCGACACCTGCGCCGCCGGGGCCTCCAGCAGGGCGTCGCCGTCCGGCGAACTCAGCGCCATCAGCACGACGCTGCGGCCCTCGACCTTCGTCGGCCAGACCCGCACGTCACCGTGGCCGCACGGCCGGAACACCCCCTCCACCAGCAGTTCGCGGGCGAAGGTCCAGTTGACGGGGTGGTCGGAGCCGATGTGGAAGGTGATGTGCACGGCGAAGGGGTCGTCGCTGGTGTAGCTCAGCAGGGCGGGCACGGGGATGCTGCGCTCGGGCGACAGGACGAGCTTCAGCTCCAGCTCCCGCTCAACCACGGTGGGGTACATGACGTCCGGTGTCCTCTCTCACGACGTTCATGGCTCTCGTCTGGCTCTGGTACGGATCCCGAAGCGGGCCCGTACGAGTGGAGAGCGGGTTCGGCCCGTGGCATTACGCGGGTTCGCGAAAGTTTTTCCACACTTCCTTCCGGGCCTGTGGCCGCGGTGCGCGAGCTTGCCCGGAAAGGGGCGGGTACCGCGGGACTGGCGGTGGGGGTTGCCCGCGTCTGATAGATGTGGAGCCCCCCAAATGACCCCCGAGCAGATACGGGACGACGGACATGAGCGCCCCAACCCCGGCCCCCGGCGACGACAGGCCCCGCGAAGGGTATTACCCGGACCCGTCCATTCCTGGATATGTCCGGTACTGGAACGGTGCCTCGTGGGTACCGGGCACCAGCCGTCCGGCGCCGGCGGGCGGTGAACCGCTCAGCCCGCCGTCCGGCGCGCCCGCTCCGGCGCCGGTCGAGGAGACGGGCCCGCACTTCTTCGACGAGGACCCGGTCGGCCCGCCCGGGTCCGAGCCGGGCCGTTCCCAGCACGGCAGCCGTCCCGAGCCCGCCTCGGCGTGGGGCGCCGACCGGGCCCGCCAGTCCGGCTTCGGCGGCGACCCGGACCGCCGGGTCTCCTGGGGTACGCCCGACCCGCGCACCCCGGCCCCGGCCGAGGGCGCGACGACCGGGACGGAGGGCACGGCGACCATCCCGCCCGCCGACGCGGCGCAGGCCGGCGGCAACACCTTCGTCTTCCGGCGGCCTACGCCCGGTCCCGCCGCGGTGGACGCCTCCCGCCCCGCGGGCGACGAGGGCACCATGACCTTCCGTGCGCTGTCCCCGCGCACGGGCGCCCAGGACGACGCGCCCGGAGCACAACAGGGGCGCACGGCCGCCCCGTCGGGGGGTTCCGCGTCCGCGGGGGCCGGTGGTGCGGGTGCGGCGGGCTTCGGGCCGGCTCCCTCGGCATCGGGTGGTGCGGGCGCGGGCGCGGGTGCGGGTACCGGGCCAGGGGCGTCCGCCGCCGGTGGTCCGGCCCAGGGCTTCGGCCCGGCTCCGACGAACTTCGGCCCCCCGGCGCAGGGAGCCGGCGCCCCGGCCCCGGCGGCACAGGGCCCGGCCTCGCAAGGCCCGTCGGGCCAGGGCCCGACTGCCCAGGCACCGGCCGCCCAGGGCCCCGTGGGCCAGGTCCCCTCCCCGCAGGGCCCGGTGGGTCACGGGGCCCAGGGCCCGCTCGCGCAGGGCCCGGCGGGCCACGCGCCCGCCGCTCACGCCGGCGCCGCCGCGGCAGCCGCCCCGCAGGGGCCCGGCTTCGCCGCCGGCAAGGCCGCCGCCGAGCGGGCGCAGGCCGCCGCCCCCACGGGCCTCTCCGGCCCGCAGGCCGCCCCTTCCGTTCCCCAGCAGTCCGGCCCGCAGCCGGTCTCCCAGGCGCCCGCGCAGCCCGCTCCGGCGGCCGGTGCGGGGGACGGCCCGCCCGGCTCCGCCCCGGTGACCACCGGAGTCGGCGGCGGACAGCCCTCCTGGGCCCAGCAGGTGCACCGGCTCGCCGGAGCCTCCGACGACGACCAGCCCGTCGCGCCCTGGAAGCCCCCGGTCGAGGACGTCTTCCAGGCGGCGGCCCGACGCCAGGCGGCCGCCCGCCCCGCCTCCCTCGGCAAGCGGTTCGCCGCCCGTCTGCTGGACACCGTGGTGCTCCTCGGCGTCACCGCCGCGGCCGCCGTGCCGCTCGGCACCCGGGCGATCGACCACGTCGACGCGAAGATCGACGCGGCGAAGGCGTCCGGCGAGACCGTCACGGTGTGGCTGCTGGACGGCACGACGTCGGTGTACCTCGGCATCGTGCTGGCCGTCCTGCTGGTCTTCGGCGCGCTCTACGAGGCGCTGCCCACCGCCAAGTGGGGCCGCACCCTGGGCAAGCGGCTGTTCGGCCTGGAGGTGCGGGACATCGAGGCGCACGAGCCGCCGACCTTCGGCGGGGCGCTGCGCCGCTGGCTCGTGTACAGCGTCCCCGGGCTGCTGGTGATCGGAGTCGTCGGAGTCCTGTGGTGCCTGTTCGACAAGCCGTGGCGCCAGTGCTGGCACGACAAGGCGGCCCATACGTTCGTCACGGGATGACCCGGTGAGCCGCCGGCGCGGGGTCCGGGTGATCCCGTAGCCCGGACGGCCCCTCGCCGGATGCGCGGAGGGAGGGTTCGCGGTCGACTCGGGCCATGAGCAGCGAACCGCCCCCCGGCTCCGGTGGCCAGCCGCCGGAAGACGACCCGTTCAGGAAGCAGCCCCCGTCCGGCGACTCCGGTGCGGGCGGCGGCTCGCCCTACGGCGGTCAGCCGCCTCCGTACCAGGGCGGCCCCTACGGGGGCGGTGGTCCCTACGGCGGTGGTCCGCAGGGCGGTGACCCCTACGGCGGCGGCGGATACCCGGCCGATCCGCTGGCCGGCATGCCGCCGCTCGCCGAGAGCGGCAGGCGCACCCTGGCCCGGATCATCGACATGGTGATGGTGGCCGTCGTGGTGTGGCTGCTCACCCTGGTGTTCCGGGTCAACGAACTGGACGTGAACGCCGACGACATGGACTACGGCAAGTCCTTCGGCCAGTCCCTGATCGCGGCCCTGCTCTACGTCGGCTACGACACCGTGATGATCTCCAGGTCCGGCCAGACGCTCGGCAAGAAGTGGCTGGGCATGCGGGTGGCCAACCTCGACAACGGCTCCACGCCCTCCGTGCAGACCGCGCTGGTCCGCTCGTTGGTGCTGTGGATCCCGTTCGCGTTCTGCTGCGCCTGCGTCTGGACCGCGATCTGCGGCGGCTGGAGCTACTTCGACAAGCCCTACAAGCAGGGCCTGCACGACAAGGCGGCCAAGACGGTCGTGGTCAGCACCCGCTGAGCCCGAGCACGCCGAGGGCGTGTTGCGAAAGTCCCGCCTGCCCCGCCCTTCGGGCGAACGACGGGACTTTCCCAACACGCCCTGGTGCTAGGACGCCGCGCGTTCGCGCACCGGCTCCGGCGCCACGGCGACCGGGGCCGGCCCGGGTGCCGACGTGTGGGCCTGGGCCGGCTTGCGGAAGGCGATCACGCGGGCCTTGGGGGTGGGTACGGCCAGCGCGACCAGCAGGCCGAGGGCGAGTGCGGCGAAGGCGACGAGCGAGATCCCCACGGCCGAACTCGTCTGTGACAGCAGCAGCATGGCAAGGGTCGAGAAGAGCACGGTGCACGAACCGTAGGCGAGCTGTGCGGCGGTCGGACGAGGCATGTGAATCGTGTCCTCGGAATCGGGGGTACACGGGGGTGTGGGCCTGGCATTCCGCCAACTTCCGGGCGTTCCGCCAGCTGACTCTAACCGCGTGCATGCCCGAGCGGAACGAACAGTAAGCGTGACCTAACCAACAGTACCGGTGCACGGGGGGCGCACGGAGTCATGACGTCCACCACGTGGACGGGGTCGCGCGCCCGTCGAGCGGTCCGCGGGTGTCCGTAAAGCGGATCTCGACTCCGCATAGTGCAGTTGACCTGTTCAAGTCAAGGTCTGTCTTTTCTCCTGAACCTCTAGTCAAATGTCGTCACTTGACTACACGCGTTGATCACGCGTGCGCGAATCTCCATGACCAGGACCCCCCGTCGCGCGCGCCAGAACGCGGGGGAGGATCTCAAGTGACCAGCAGATCTTGGACGTTCAGAGCGGCCGCGACGGCTGTCGCCTTCGCGGCGGCCACCGCCACGTTCTCGACGTTCACCATGGCTCAGGCCGACGACACGGCCGCGAGCGGCATCGACCGGCAGGACCCGGCGCCGGTGCACCAGGAACAGGAGCACGACCTCGACGGTCCGCTGAGCCGGACCCAGGAGGCCCAGCGCGAAGAGGCGCTGAAGCAGGTCATATCCGGCAAGGCCCAGGTGAAGGAGCGCGGCGGCTCCCAGGTCGTCGAGCTCAAGAGCAAGAAGGGCGACAGCAAGTACGTCGAGCTGGGCCGCGAGAAGACCGACAAGATCTTCACGATCCTGGTCGAGTTCGGGGACCAGACCAAGCCCGAGTTCGGCGGCACGCCCGGCCCGCTGCACAACCAGATAGCCGAGCCGGACCGTGCGCAGGACAACAGCACGGCCTGGCAGGCGGACTACAACCAGAAGCACTTCGAGGACCTCTACTTCGGCACCGGCAAGCGCGCCGAGTCGATGAAGAAGTACTACGAGAAGCAGTCCTCGGGCCGCTACTCCATCGAGGGCGAGGTCTCCGACTGGGTCAAGGTCCCCTACAACGAGGCCCGTTACGGCAACAACGCCTGCGGCCAGACCAACTGCACGAGCGTCTGGAACATCGTCAGCGACGGTGTGACGGCCTGGGTCGCGCAGCAGAAGGCGGCCGGCCGGACCGACGCCCAGATCGCGGCCGACGTCAAGCAGTTCGACCAGTGGGACCGCTACGACTTCGACGGCGACGGCGACTTCAACGAGTCCGACGGCTACATCGACCACTTCCAGGTCGTGCACGCCGGTGAGGACGAGTCCGCCGGCGGCGGCGCGCAGGGCGAGGACGCCATCTGGGCGCACCGCTGGTACGCCTTCGGCACCGACGCCGGCGCCACCGGCCCGGACGACAACCGGCTGGGCGGCGCGCAGATCGGCTCCACCGGCATCTGGGTCGGCGACTACACGGTCCAGCCGGAGAACGGCGGACTCGGCGTCTTCGCCCACGAGTACGGCCACGACCTCGGTCTGCCGGACCACTACGACACCTCCGGCGGCGGTGAGAACTCCACCGGCTTCTGGACCCTGATGTCCTCCGGTTCCTGGCTCGGCACCGGCAAGGAGGCCATCGGTGACCTCCCCGGCGACATGACCGCCTGGGACAAGCTCCAGCTGGGCTGGCTCGACTTCGCCACGGCCAAGGCCGCGACCAAGTCCAAGCACAAGCTGGGCGTCGCCGAGTACAACACCAAGAACAAGCAGGCGCTCGTCGTCGAACTGCCCAAGAAGGCGGTCACCACCGAGATCGTCGCCCCGGCCGAGGGCACCCAGCAGTGGTGGAGCGGCAGCGGCGACAACCTCAAGAACACGCTGACCCGTTCGGTGGACCTCACCGGCAAGTCCTCGGCGGCGCTGACCCTCGACGGCTGGTGGGCCATCGAGGCGGGCTACGACTACCTCTACACCGAGGTGTCCACCGACGGCGGCGCCAACTGGACCGCCCTGGACGGCACCGCCGACGGCTCGCCGATCTCCCGGGACGGCAGCGACAAGCCCGCGCTCGACGGCTTCTCCGAGACCTACAAGAAGCTGAACTTCCCGCTGGACGCCTACGCCGGCCAGAAGATCGACCTGCGCTTCCGCTACGCCACCGACGGCGGCGTGGCCGAGAAGGGCTTCGCGGCCGACCGCATCTCGGTCACCGCGGACGGCACGGCGCTGTTCACCGACAACGCCGAGACCGCGGACGCCGCCTGGACGGCCAACGGCTTCCAGCGCATGGGTGGTTCCTTCACCAAGGACTACGCCCAGTACTACATCGCGGAGAACCGCCAGTACGTCTCGTACGACAAGACCCTCAAGGTCGGCCCGTACAACTTCGGCTTCTCCACGACCCGTCCGAGCTGGGTGGAGCACTACCCGTACCAGAACGGTCTGTTGATCTGGAAGTGGGACACCTCCCAGGCGGACAACAACACCAGCCAGCACCCGGGCACCGGTCTGATCCTGCCGGTCGACTCCCACTACAAGGCGCTGAAGTGGGCCGACGGCACGCCGATGCGCAGCCGGATCCAGGCGTACGACTCGCCGTTCAGCCTCTACGGCACCGACGGCATCACGCTGCACAACGCGGACGTCAAGACCCGGATCAAGGGGTCGAAGGGTGTGCCGGTCTTCAACGACCGCACCAGCACCTACTACGACGCGGCGACCCCGCTGGCCGGTGTCAAGATCACTGACACCAACACCAAGATCAAGATCGTCAAGGAGGCCAAGAACGGCTCCACGATCTCGGTCGAGGTCGGCCCCGCGGGCAAGTAAACGACATATTCGCAGGTCAGAAGCGTATCGGCGGCAAACCCTGGCGGGTTGCCGCCGATCCGTGTTTAGGTGCGTCCTGTGACTCTCTTATTGACACCGACGCACACGGGGGTGTGACCGCATGGCCGCAGGAGGCTTCTGCAAGCTGCCGACCGGCAGCGTGGTGGTGGCGCTTAACCTGCCCGAACCGACCGTGGACGGCATCGGCTCGGTCCGGGTCCTCGTCCATGCCCGCAACCGGGCCCGGGCCCTGACCAGGCTCCGGAACCTCGGGCTGCGCGCGGTCTACCTCCGGGGCAACGCGGCACCGCCCACCCCGGACGAGATCACCGCGGTCCTGCACCATCCCGACGGCCTCATATGGCGCACGACACCGGACAACGCTGTCGCGGCGGCCTGCCCGCAGCCCGCGCAGGAGCTGTGGCGCCCGATCAGATCCCTGCTCAGACGCCCGACGGCTCCCGCCTAGGGTTCGCCGAAACGGCCTAGGGCCTGTTGCGAAAGTGCTGGTCACAGCCACTCGTTGATGGCTGCGACCAGCACGGTCGCTTCGTAGCGGACGGCGAGTTTGTCGTACCGAGTGGCCACGGCCCGATGGCGCTTGAGCCGGTTGATCCCGCATTCGACCGCGTGCCGCTGCTTGTAGTCGTCCTTGTCGAACTTCGGCGGCCGTCCGCCGCGCGAGCCGCGCTTGAGGCGGTTGCGGACCCGGTCGGCCGGAACCGGGATGGTGGCTTTGATCCCGCGTCTGCGCAGGTAGGAGCGGTTGCTGCGGGAGTCGTACGCCTTGTCGGCCCGGACCCGGTCCGGACGTCTGCGGGGCCTGCCGAGCCCCAGCCTCGGCACTCGGATGGCTTCCAGGACCGGCTCGAACTGCGGGGAGTCGCCCCGCTGCCCGGCCGTGATCACTATCGACAAGGGCTTCTGCCCCTGCTCGACCGCGAGGTGGATCTTGCTGGTCAGTCCGCCGCGGGAGCGTCCGAGGCCGTGGTCGGCCGGCTCGACGAAGATTCCGCCGGGCGGCTCCTTCTGGAGCTCCCCTTTTTCGCCGCCCCGGCGGCGTGCTGGTGGGCCCGGCAGACGGTGGAGTCGACGTTGACCTCCCAGGTGATCAGGCCCTTCGCGTCCGCCTCGGCCTGGAGCTGCGTGAGGATCCGCGCCCAGGTGCCATCGCGCTGCCAGCGCCGGAACAGGTCATAGACCCGGTCCCACGGCCCATAACGTTCGGGCACGTCCCGCCACGGAGCACCGGTCCGGGTCCGCCACCGTATGCCGTCTATCAGTTGCCGCCGCGTCCACACCTGCGGCCGACCCGGCTTGATGCCCGTCGGCAGCAGAGGCTCAAGCCGGGCCCACTGGCCGTTCGTCAGATCCCCACGTCCCACAGGACGTGATCATCACCGAACAAGATCCACTTTCGCAACAGACCCTAGGCGACGACGGGCTTGCCGGTGAGTTCGATGCCGGCCGTGCGCATCTCCTCCAGCGCCCGCTCGGTGGTCTCCTCGGCGACCCCCGCTGTCAGGTCGAGCAGGACATGCGTACGGAAGCCCTCCCGGGCCGCGTCCACGGCCGTGGCCCGTACGCAGTGGTCGGTGGCGATGCCGACCACGTCCACCTCGGTGACCTCCCTGGCCCGCAGCCAGTCGGCCAGGGTCGCGCCGTTCTCGTCGACCCCCTCGAAGCCGCTGTACGCCGCGGAGTACGCGCCCTTGTCGAAGACGGCGTCGATCGCGCCGGAGGCGACCGCCGGGGCGAAGTTCGGGTGGAAGCCGACCCCCTCCGTGCCCGCGACGCAGTGCGCGGGCCAGGAGTGGACGTAGTCGGGATTGTCGGCGAAGTGACCGCCGGGTGCGATGTGGTGGTCACGGGTGGCGACCACGTGCTGGTAGCCGGTACCGGCGGCCTGCCCGACCAGCTCGGTGATGGCGGCGGCGACATCCGCGCCGCCGGCCACCGCGAGGCTGCCCCCCTCGCAGAAGTCGTTCTGCACGTCAACGACGATCAAGGCGCGGCGCATGGTGGACGTCCTTCGATGGGCCCCGGCTCTTCCGAAACCCGGGGGAGAGTGAACTTACGAGCCTAGGGACTGCGAGGGCACTACGGGAGGGCGCACCAGCTTTAGCTACCCGAGCGCCCCGTGAGGTACTCCGTCGGAAGGACGGGTTCCCCGCGCGACAGCTGGGTCGCGGACAGCGGCAGCCCCGCCCGGGCGGCCGCGTGCCGGTCCCGTACGACGTCCAGCGGCTCACGGGCCACCACCTCGCCGCCCTTGACCAGCTCCACCAGCAGCTGCCGGTCGGCCAGCTCGCCGGGGACCTCCCCGGTGCCGACCACCTCGGCCTCCGCCACGCCGTACGGGTCCAGCCGGCGCGCCGCCCACTTGCGGCCCCCCACGGAGGTCTTGCCGCCCGAGGACTTCTTCGCCACCGGCACCAGCGGCGCCGCCGGGTCGGCGGACTCGGCGCGGGCGACCAGCTTGTAGACCATCGAGCACGTCGGGTGCCCCGAGCCGGTCACCAGCTGGGTGCCGACCCCGTACGCGTCCACCGGGGCGGCGGCCAGCGAGGCGATGGCGTACTCGTCGAGGTCGGAGGTCACGACGATCTTCGTGTCCCGGGCGCCCAGCTCGTCCAGCTGCTGCCGCACCCGGTGCGCGACGAGCAGCAGGTCACCGGAGTCGATGCGGACCGCGCCCAGCTCGGGCCCGGCGACCTCCACCGCCGTACGGACCGCCTCGGTCACGTCGTAGGTGTCCACCAGCAGGGTGGTGCCCCGGCCGAGCGAGTCGACCTGGGCCTGGAAGGCGTCCCGCTCGCGGTCGTGCAGCAGGGTGAAGGCGTGCGCGGAGGTGCCGACGGTCGGGATGCCGTAGCGGAAGCCGGCCGCGAGGTCGGAGGTGGTGGCGAAGCCGCCGATGTACGCGGCGCGCGCGGCGGCGACCGCGGCCAGTTCGTGGGTGCGGCGGGCGCCCATCTCGATCAGCGGCCGCTCCCCGGCCGCCGAGGACATCCGGGAGGCCGCGGCGGCGATGGCCGAGTCGTGGTTGAGGATCGAGAGGATCACCGTCTCCAGCAGCACGCACTCGGCGAAGGAGCCCTCCACCCGCATGATCGGCGAACCGGGGAAGTACACCTCGCCCTCGGGGTAGCCCCAGATGTCACCGCCGAAGCGGTAGTCGGCGAGCCACTGGAGGGTCTCCTCGTCGACGACGGCACGCTCGCGCAGGAAGGCGATGACGTCCGCGTCGAAGCGGAAGTTCTCCACGGCGTCCAGCACCCGGCCGGTGCCCGCCACCACGCCGTAGCGGCGGCCGTTCGGCAGCCGTCGGGTGAAGACCTCGAAGACGCTCCGCCGTTCGGCCGTGCCCGCCTTCAGAGCCGCCCGGAGCATGGTCAGCTCGTACTGGTCCGTGAAGAGCGCCGTAGAGGGAACGTCCACCGGCAGCCCAAGGTCCGCTGTGTTCATGGCAAGCATGCTACACCCACTTCGCGTCAGTGTGACGATTTGTCGTGCGCGTGGCAGCATGGGCCATGTGACGTCACCCGCTCCCGTAGAGATCGAACGCACCGAGTCGGCGGAAGAGGTTTTCGCCGTACCCGAGCCCGACGTCCCCTGGGTCACGATCGTCCACAACGACCCGGTCAACCTCATGAGCTACGTGACGTACGTCTTCCAGACGTACTTCGGCTATCCCAAGGACAAGGCCACCAAGCTCATGCTCGACGTCCACCACAAGGGCCGGGCGGTCGTCTCCAGCGGATCCCGCGAGGAGATGGAGCGCGATGTGCAGGCCATGCACGGCTACGGTCTGTGGGCCACCCTCCAGCAGGACCGGAAGTAGCGACCACCGCTGATGCCAGGAACCTTTGAACCCCTCCCGGGCGGCGGCGCCGCCGTCGCGCTCGACGACGTCGAGATCTCGATCATCCGGTCCCTCGCCGTCCAGCTCCTGGAGCTGATCGGCCCGGGGCCCGGCGGGGACAGCCCCGAGGACCCCCTCGCCGAACTCTTCGCCGACGGCCCCAGCGAGCCGCCCGCCGACCCGGTGCTGCGCCGGCTCTTCCCCGACGCCTACGGCGACCCCGAGGGCACCCCCGGCCCCCAGGAGGCCGAGGAGCAGCGCGCGTACTCCGCCGAGTTCCGCCGGTACACCGAGAACGACCTGCGGGCCGGCAAGCGGGAGAACGCCCTCGCGGTGATCCGCTCCCTCGACGGGCTCAGCTCCGCCGGCGACGGCGGCGCGGTGCTGAAGCTGTCCGCCGAGGACTCCAAGCAGTGGCTCAGCGCCCTCAACGACCTGCGGCTGGCGATCGGTTCGCGGCTGGACATCCTCGACGAGGACGACACCGACCTGCTCTACCGGCTCCCCGACGACGACCCCCGCAAGCCGATGGTGATGGCCTACCTCTGGCTGGGCGGACTCCAGGAGACCCTGGTCGCCACGCTGCTGCCCTGACCGGACCCCGCGCACAGGCGTTTGCGTTCGCTCAGCGGACGCTCAAATCCGGATAACGATCACGTCACCCTCCCGGCGTGCTGTGCCCCTTTTGTGTCCCCTTTGCCCTCTTCTCCCTGTGGTGTGAGCCACAGTGCGCCAAGGTGAACTCCGTTGCGATCGTGATAGATCTTCATGATCGCCCGGCGAACACCACCCATGTTCCGCCCGGGTGCGCCACTCACCGGCAGACCGCCGGTCAGGCACAAAGCTCCATCAATCCGGGGGGATCGAAAACCGGTCCGCGGCCGACCAGAGGCCCGGTCCGGCGTGGAGAAAGGCGCACGAATACATGACCTCCGCTCAGGCCGACACGGAGAAGGCTCCGGAAGAGGGCTACGAGCGCGGCCTCGGCAGCCGCCAGGTCCAGATGATCGCCATCGGCGGCGCCATCGGCGTCGGCCTCTTCCTGGGCGCCGGGGCGAACATCGCCAAGGCCGGCCCCAGCCTCATCCTCATGTACGCCCTCGCCGGCGTCATCATCTTCTTCATCATGCGGGCGCTCGGTGAGCTGCTCCTGTACCGCCCGGTCTCGGGTTCCTTCGCCGAGTACTCCCGCGAATTCCTCGGCCCGTTCTTCGGCTATTTCACCGGCTGGACGTACTGGCTGATGTGGGTCGTCACCGGAATGGCCGAACTCACGGCCGCCGCGATCTACGTCAATTACTGGTTCCCGGAAGTCCCGCAATGGGTCACGGCCCTGGTGTTCCTGCTGGTGCTGTTCGCCGCGAACCTGATCTCGGTGAAACTGTTCGGCGAGATCGAGTTCTGGTTCTCGATGGTCAAGGTCACCGCGCTCATCGGCATGATCGTGATCGGTCTCGGTGTGCTCACCTTCGGCTTCAGCTCCGCCGGTGACACCGCCGCCGTCTCCAACCTCTGGGCCTTCGACGGCTTCTTCCCCAAGGGCATCGGCTCGTCCCTGATGACCCTCCAGGGCGTCATGTTCGCCTACCTCGCCGTCGAACTCGTCGGCGTCACCGCGGGCGAGTCCGAGAACCCGGAGAAGACCCTCCCCAAGGCGATCAACACCCTGCCCTGGCGGATCGCCCTGTTCTACGTCGGCGCCCTCACCGTCATCCTGTGCGTGGTCGAGTGGACCGAGTTCGCGGAAGGCGTCAGCCCCTTCGTGAAGGCCTTCGCGGTCATCGGCATCCCGGCCGGCGCGGGCATCGTCAACTTCGTCGTCCTCACCGCCGCCCTGTCCTCCTGCAACTCGGGCATGTACTCCACCGGCCGCATGCTGCGCACGCTGGCCGACAACGGCGAGGCCCCGAAGGTCTTCAGCAGGCTGTCCTCCACCAGGACGCCCGCGCTCGGCATCAGCATCTCGGTCGTCTTCATGGGCATCGGCGTGGTCCTGAACTACATCGTCCCGGAGAAGGCCTTCGGCTACGTCGTCTCCGTCGCCACCGCGGCCGGCATCTGGACCTGGCTCATGATCCTCATCAGCCACGTCCGGTACCGCCGCGCGGTCGACGCCGGGCGCCTGCCCGCCTCGTCCTTCCCCGCCCCGGGCGGCGCGAGGTGCAGCTGGGTCGCCATCGTCTTCCTCCTCTTCGTCACCGGCCTCATCGCCTACGACGCGGACTCCAGGATCTGCCTGTACGTGATGGCCGGCTGGGCCGCGGCCCTGGGCATCGGCTGGTACGCCCTGAGGTCCCGCAACCCCGAGGCCACCCGGCGCCGCGAGACGGAGTTCGAGAAGATCGGCTGATCGGAGCCCCGCGCCCCTGGGGGCTTCAGTTGTCCGGCATTTGGGCTGCTCCGTACCACTCTTCGGTACGGGGTGGCCCTTCTGCTTATCCTGCTCGCATGCTGACCATCACCCAGGACCTGGTCGACCGGATCGTCGCGCACGCGCGCAAGGACCACCCCGACGAGGCGTGCGGCGTCGTCGCCGGGGCGGCCGGGGCCGACCGACCCGAGCGCTTCATCCCCATGCTGAACGCGGCCATGTCGCCCACGTTCTACGAGTTCGACTCCGGCGACCTGCTGAAGCTGTACCGCGAGCTGGACGACCGGGACGAGGAGCCGGTGGTGATCTACCACTCGCACACGGCGACCGAGGCCTACCCCTCCCGCACCGACATCTCCTACGCCAACGAGCCGGGCGCGCACTACGTCCTGGTCTCCACCGCCGACACCGACGGCCTCGGCGAGTTCCAGTTCCGCTCGTTCCGGATCCTGGAGGGCGAGGTCACGGAGGAGGAGGTCAAGGTCGTGGAGGCCTACTGAGCTGCCCTTCTCGCGACCTGGACGGATTCCGTCCGAAGGATGAGATCACACTCCAGGAGCCGGTCCGGGAATCGATACGATGAGCCCATGGTTCTTCTCGACGTGAGCGACAGGGCGCCGGGCACGATGCTCGTTGCGCGGCTGCACGTCGACCTGTGCAGGCTGAACAGCGCCATCTGTTGACCGTCCCGCTGTAGCCGTACGGCCGCGCTGCCGCGGCGCGCGCCGTCGCCGCGCGCCCACCGAGACCAGACCACTTTTTCCGACAGGAGCCCCTTGCCATGGCCATCGAGGTCCGCATCCCCACCATCCTCCGCACGTACACCGACGGTCAGAAGGCGGTGGAGGGATCCGGGGAGACCCTCGCCGAGCTGTTCACCGACCTGGAGACCCGGCATGCGGGCATCCAGGCCCGCATCGTGGACGGCGAGCAGCTGCGCCGCTTCGTCAACGTCTACCTGAACGACGAGGACGTCCGCTTCCTCGACGGCATCAACACCAAGCTCACCGACGGCGACAGCGTCACGATCCTGCCGGCCGTGGCCGGCGGCATGGTCTGATCCGAATGCGCTACGACTCCCCGCTGGCCGCGGTGGGCAACACCCCTCTGGTGCGCCTGCCGCGGCTGTCGCCGTCCGCCGACGTCCGCATCTGGGCCAAGCTGGAGGACCGCAACCCCACCGGCTCGGTCAAGGACCGGCCGGCCCTGCACATGATCGAGCAGGCGGAGAAGGACGGCCGGCTGACCCCGGGCTGCACCATCCTGGAGCCCACCTCCGGCAACACCGGCATCTCGCTCGCCATGGCGGCCAAGCTCAAGGGCTACCGCATCGTGTGCGTCATGCCCGAGAACACCTCCCAGGAACGCCGGGACCTGCTCGCCATGTGGGGCGCGGAGATCATCTCCTCCCCGGCCGCCGGCGGCTCCAACACCGCCGTACGCGTCGCCAAGGAGCTGTCCGCCGAGCACCCCGACTGGGTGATGCTCTACCAGTACGGCAACCCCGACAACGCCGGCGCCCACTACGCGACCACCGGCCCGGAGATCCTCGCCGACCTCCCCTCCGTCACCCACTTCGTGGCGGGCCTCGGCACCACCGGCACCCTGATGGGCGTCGGCCGCTACCTGCGCGAGCACAAGCCGGACGTCAAGATCGTCGCCGCCGAGCCGCGCTACGACGACCTGGTCTACGGCCTGCGCAACCTCGACGAGGGCTTCGTACCCGAGCTGTACGACGCCTCCGTCCTCACCACCCGCTTCTCCGTCGGCTCGGCGGACGCGGTCACCCGCACCCGTGAGCTGCTCCAGCAGGAGGGCATCTTCGCGGGCGTCTCCACCGGCGCCGCCCTGCACGCCGCGATCGGCGTCGGCCGCAAGGCCGTCACCGCGGGCGAGAGCGCCGACATCGTCTTCGTCGTCGCCGACGGCGGCTGGAAGTACCTCTCGACGGGCGTCTACACCGCCGCCACCACGGAGGAAGCGATCGAGACCCTGCACGGCCAGCTCTGGGCCTGAACCGCCCCGCGCCGGCCCGCCCGGCCCGGCGTCCTATCCGGTGAGGTGTCGGACCTGGTCCCACAGGACCGGGTCCACCACGCCGACCTTCCGGCGGAAGTCCCACACCGGGACCTCGCGCAGCTCGTCCGTCTCCAGGAAGCTCGCCCGCCCCTGCGCGTCACCCACCGCACCCGGCGGCAGCGGGATCACCCCGGCCCGCTCGTCGTGATAGCGGCTGGTGATCTTCGCGACGCGCACCCGCCTCCCGCGCACCGCCAGCACCAGACACGGCCGGTCCTTCGCACCGGGCCGGTCCTCGAACGGCACGCTCGCCCACCAGATCTCCGTGGGCCGGGGCCGCGCCCCCGACCGGTGCCGGGTCCACCGCCCGTAGGACCTGCGCCCCCAGCCGTCCACGAGCGCGGCGACCAGCGCCAACAGCACCACCGCCGCGAGCGCCAGCCACCAGGACGTGTCCATACGATGACGTTACCGGCGTGCGGTCGTCGGCGCGCGCCCTCTCGCGCGCCTCACACACCCCGCTACCAGCCGAACCGGTGACACCACAGGTGAGTTCGCCCACAACAGCCCTTGGCGGAGGAGCGACCCGGCGTTTCGCGCCTTACGCTCGACAAACCGCACGACCCCCGTCGCCCCCCATCCGGATTTCCCGCCAGCGGAGGTTTCTGCTTCATGAAGCTCACCGTCGTCGGCTGCTCGGGGTCGTTCCCGTCCGCGGAATCGGCCTGCTCGAGCTACCTCGTCGAGGCCGACGGCTTCCGGTTGCTTCTCGACATGGGCAACGGTGCCCTTGGCGAGTTGCAGCGCCACTGCGGTCTCTACGACCTCGACGCGATCTTCCTGAGTCATCTGCACGCCGACCACTGCATCGACATGTGCGCGTACTTCGTCGCCCGCTACTACCGGCACGACGGCGGCCGCTGCGCCCCCATCCCGGTCCACGGCCCCGAGGGTGCCGAGCACCGGCTGACCACGGCCTACGCCGACACCCCCTCCGCCTCCTCGATGAGCGAGGTCTTCGACTTCCACACGGTCAAGCCCTCCACCTTCGAGATCGGCCCCTTCACCGTGCACACCGAGCGGGTGGCCCACCCGGTGGAGGCGTACGGCATCCGCATCGAGCACGGCGGCCGGGTCCTGACGTACTCCGGGGACACCGGCGTGACCCCCGCGCTCGACGAACTCGCCCGCGACAGCGACCTGTTCCTGTGCGAGGCGGCCTTCACGCACGGCAAGGAGAACATCCCCGACCTGCACCTCAACGGCCGTGAGGCGGGTCAGACGGCGACCCGGGCAGGGGCCCGCAGGCTGGTGCTGACCCACATCCCGCCGTGGACCGACCCGCAGGTCAACCTGGCCGACGCGCGGGAGGTCTACGACGGCCCGGTGGAACTCGCCGCGCCGCGCACCACGTACGAGATCTGAGTCCGCCGCAGGACACTACGAGGCCCCCCGGACGTGTGTCCGGGGGGCCTCGTCGTCGGGTTCAGGAGAGGCTCACGCCTTGGTGAGGTCCTCGACCTCCTCCTCGGGCTCACGGCCCGGGGTGGTCAGGTTGTACTTGGTGATGGCGAAGCGGAAGACGACGTAGTAGATCGCCGCGAAGACCAGGCCGATCGGGATGATCATCCAGGGCTTGGTGGCCAGGTTCCAGTTGAGGAAGTAGTCGATCGCGCCGGCCGAGAAACTGAAGCCGTGGTGCACCCCGAGGGCCCAGGTGACGGCCAGCGAGATGGCGGTCAGCACCGCGTGGATGACATAGAGCAGCGGCGCGATGAACATGAACGCGAACTCGATCGGCTCGGTGATACCGGTGACGAACGAGGTCAGCGCCAGCGAGAGCATCATGCCGCCGACGGCCTTGCGGCGCTCCGGGCGGGCGGTGTGCGTGATGGCCAGGGCGGCGGCCGGGAGCGCGAACATCATGATCGGGAAGAAGCCGGTCATGAACTGGCCCGCGGTCGGGTCACCGTGGAAGAAGCGCGGCAGGTCGCCGTGCCAGACGGCCCCGGCGGAGTCCTTGAAGCTGCCGATCTCCTGCCAGGCCACCGTGTTGACGAACTGGTGCATGCCGACCGGGAGAAGAGCGCGGTTGATGGCACCGAAGATGCCCGCGCCGACGGCGCCGAGGCCGGTCATCCACTCGCCGAAGTTGGTGATGACCTCACCGACGGGCTCCCAGACCAGGCCGAAGAAGACGCCGACAGCGGTGCCGATGAAGGCCATCAGGATCGGGACGAGGCGACGTCCGTTGAAGAAGCCCAGCCAGTCGGGGAGCTTGGTGCGGTGGAACCGCTGCCAGGTCACCGCGGCTATGAGGCCCATGACGATGCCGCCGAGCACCTTGGGGTCGTTGTAGGTGGCGGCGACGTCCGCCCCCTCGGTGACCTTTGCTTCGGTGATCGGGAACGCGGTCAGGACGTTCTTGTAGACGAGGAAGCCGACCAGCGCGGCCAGCGCGGTGGAGCCGTCGGCCTTCTTGGCGAAGCCGATCGCGATGCCGACGCAGAACAGCAGCGGCAGATTGGCGAAGACGGCGTCGCCCGCGGTCGCGAAGACCGAGGCGACCTTGTTCCAGCCGAGTCCGTCCTTGCCGAAGACGTCATCCTGGCCGAGACGGAGCAGGATGCCTGCCGCCGGCAGGACGGCGATCGGCAGCTGGAGGCTGCGGCCGACCTTCTGCAGGCCCTGGAACAGGCCGGATCCCCACTTCTTCGTGGGGGCCGCCGATGCGGTGGCGGTGCTCATAGACTTCCTCCATCGGGTGGTGGTCTACACCACTCAGTGGTGTAGACCTGTTGTAGCACGATGAAGGGCGCATAAGGAACCCGCGATTCCCTTACGGAAACCGCGGGTTGCCCAACCGTTATTCGGGGCCTGAAAGGTCAGACCTTTGTCACGTCCTCGACCTCGTCCTCCGGCTCCCGGCCCGGGGTCTTCAGGTCGAACTTCGTGATCGCGAACCGGAAGATGACGTAGTACACGACCGCGAAGACCAGACCGATCGGAATGATCAGCCACGGTTTCGTCGCCAGGTTCCAGTTGATGACGTAGTCGATGAGCCCGGCGGAGAAGCTGAAGCCGTCGTGCACCCCGAGCCCCCACGTCACCGCCATCGACACACCCGTCAGCACCGCGTGCACCGCGTACAGCAGCGGCGCGATGAACAGGAACGAGTACTCGATCGGCTCCGTGATACCGGTGACGAACGACGTCAGCGCCACCGACAGCATCAGACCGCCGACCTCCTTGCGGCGGTGCGGCTTCGCGCAGTGCGTGATCGCCAGCGCGGCCGCAGGCAGCGCGAACATCATGATCGGGAAGAAGCCCGAGGTGAACTGACCCGCGTCCGGGTCGCCCGCCAGGAACATGTTGATGTCACCGTGCACCTCGGTCCCGTCCGGCTTCACGTACGTGCCGAACTGGAACCAGATGGGCACGTTCAGGAACTGATGCAGACCGATCACCAGCAACGCCCGGTTGGCCACACCGAAGATGCCCGCACCCCAGGAGCCGGCGTCGCTCAGCCAGTCGCTGAAGTTCTCCAGACCGTCGCCGATCGGCGGCCAGATCCACAGGCACAGCGCCGCGAAGGCGATGGCGACGAACGCCATGATGATCGGCACCAGACGGCGACCGTTGAAGAAGCCGAGCCAGTCCACCAGCTTGGTGCGGTGGTACCGCTGCCAGAAGAACGCGGCCAGCAGCCCGATCACGATGCCGCCGAACACCCCGGGGTTCTGGTACGTGAACCCCGCCGCCGTGTCCTCGGCCGGAGCCAGACAGCCCACGTTGATGATCGCCACCGAGTCGGGCGGACAGTCCTCCGGGAACTGGCGCAGCACGTTGTAGTAGACGAGGAAGCCCGCGACCGCCGCGAGCGCCGTCGAGCCGTCCGCCTTCTTCGCCATGCCGATCGCCACACCGATGCAGAACAGCAGCGGCAACCCGAGCGAACCGTCCAGCAGCGCGCCGCCGGCGCCCGCCATGACCTTGGACACGTCCGTCCAGCCCAGCCCGTCGTCACCGAACACATCGGGCTGGCCCAGCCGGTTGAGGATGCCCGCGGCCGGCAGGACCGCGATCGGCAGCTGAAGGCTGCGCCCCATCTTCTGAAGGCCCTGGAACAGACTGTTCCAGCGCATCCGCGCCGGGCTCACCGCACCGTCGGCACTCATCCGGACCCCTCTGCTGGAAGCGGGTTTGGCGACCGTCCGTCAGGTGGTGTAGACCAGTCGGCGACGGTTCCGCTGTCGTGATCGCCATCATTCGGCACCCACGGCGTGACCGCTCGCAAAGATGGGCCAACTGTGGGTTACTGCGACAAAGCGGTTCGGATCAGGGAGAAAGAACATGGCCAGCAAGGCTGAGAAGATCGTCGCCGGACTCGGTGGCATCGAGAACATCGAAGAGGTCGAGGGCTGCATCACCCGCCTCCGCACCGAGGTCAAGGACCCCGCCCTGGTCGACGACGCCGCCCTGAAGGCCGCCGGCGCCCACGGCGTCGTCAAGATGGGCACCGCCGTCCAGGTCGTCATCGGCACCGACGCCGACCCCATCGCGGGCGAGATCGAAGACATGATGTGAACCCCACCCGGTTCACGTGAACGGGCCCCTTCCCCCACCGGGGAGGGGCCCCTTCCATATCCCGCTACGCTCAGGGCCATGTCTCGAATCGACGGCCGCACCCCCGAACAGCTCCGCCCCGTCACCATCGAACGCGGCTGGAGCAAGCACGCCGAGGGCTCCGTCCTCGTCTCCTTCGGCGACACGAAGGTCTTCTGCACCGCCTCCGTCACCGAAGGCGTCCCCCGCTGGCGCAAGGGCAGCGGCGAGGGCTGGGTCACCGCGGAGTACTCCATGCTGCCCCGCGCCACCAACACCCGCGGCGACCGCGAGTCCGTCAGGGGCAAGATCGGCGGACGCACCCATGAGATCAGCCGCCTCATCGGCCGCTCCCTGCGCGCGGTCATCGACTACAAGGCGCTCGGCGAGAACACGATCGTCCTCGACTGCGACGTCCTCCAGGCCGACGGCGGCACCCGCACCGCCGCCATCACCGGCGCCTACGTCGCCCTCGCCGACGCCATCACCTGGGCCCAGGGCAGGAAGCTGATCAGGGCCGGACGCCAGCCCCTCACCGGAACCGTCTCCGCCGTCTCCGTCGGCATCGTCGGCGGAGTCCCCCTCCTCGACCTCTGCTACGAGGAGGACGTCAAGGCCGACACCGACATGAACGTCGTCTGCACCGGCGACGGCCGCTTCGTCGAGGTCCAGGGCACCGCCGAAGCCGAACCCTTCGCCCGCGACGAGCTCAACTCCCTTCTCGACCTTGCCGTTTCGGGCTGCACCGAACTCGCTGTCATCCAGCGCACCGCTCTTGATACCGTCCTCGAAAAGTAAAGGACGCACCAAGAAAGGCGTCCGGCACGGGCAACCACGCCGACCGCCCCCGCGTCACTAGGGGTACGGGCGTACGGCACACCGCCGTACGCCCGGCCAGGCACGGGGGCCTGTGGAAGGCCTGAGCACGGGAGGGACACCAGCATGGGCGCGAGCCGACGCCGTCGGAGCCGTACCGCCATCGTCGCCGCGGTGGCAGCCGCGGCGCTGACCACCGGACTGACCACCGGCTGCGACGCCGTCAGCAAGGCACTGGACTGCGTCCAGACCGCCGAAGCCGTCGCGGACAGCGTCACCGACCTCCAGCAGGCCGTCGAGAACGCCGGCAACGACTGGACCCAGGTCGACGAATCCCTCGCCTCCATCGACCAGAACCTCGACGAGATCGGCGACAAGACCGACAACGCCGACGTCGACAAGGCCGTCGACGACCTCGCCGCGGCCGTGGAAAACGTCCGCACCTCCATCGAGAACGGCGACGAGACCCCCGACCTCAGCCCCGTCACCGACGCGGCCGGCGAACTGACCAAGGTCTGCACCCCCTGATACTGGTGGCATGACCCGCCTGATCCTCGCCACCCGCAACGCCGGAAAGATCACCGAGCTGCACGCGATCCTCGCCGACGCAGGTCTGCCCCACGACCTCGTCGGCGCGGACGCCTACCCCGACATCCCCGATGTCCGGGAAACGGGAGTGACGTTCGCCGAGAACGCCCTCCTCAAGGCCCATGCCCTCGCCCGGGCCACCGGCCTGCCCGCCGTCGCCGACGACTCCGGCCTCTGCGTCGACGTCCTCAACGGCGCCCCCGGCATCTTCTCCGCCCGCTGGGCCGGCCGCCACGGCGACGACAAGGCCAACCTCGAACTCCTCCTGGCCCAGCTCTCCGACATCGCCGAGGAGCACCGCGCCGCGCACTTCGCCTGCGCGGCCGCGCTGGCCCTGCCGGACGGCACGGAACGCGTGGTGGAGGGCCAGCTCCGAGGTGTGCTGAGGATGTCCCCGTCCGGCACGAACGGCTTCGGCTACGACCCGATCCTCCAGCCGGACGGCGAGTCCCGCACCTGCGCGGAACTGTCCCCGGAGGAGAAGAACGCCATCAGCCACCGAGGCAAGGCATTCCGGGCGCTGGTACCGGTGGTGCGGGAGCTGTTGGGCTGACGCCGAAGGGCGCCTCACCAGAGGGTGCGGCGCCCTTCGACCCGTGGGCCCGGTGGGACTCGAACCCACGACACACCGGACCTAAACCGGCGCCCTCTGGCCAGCTGGGGTACGGGCCCAGGCGGCCTACTTTACTGTGCCCGATTCGGTTGTCGTACAGCGATATCGGTGCCGCTGCGGTACGCGTAACTGTCCGTCAGGCCATGGCCTGACGGACAGTCCTGTTGGGGAGGGGTGGGTCAGATGGCCAGGTCCTTGATGATTTTGGCTACGTGGCCTGTTGCTCGGACGTTGTACAGGGCTCGTTCGACCTTGCCGTCCTCGTCCACGACGATCGTGGAGCGGATCACGCCCATGTAGGTCTTGCCGTAGTTCTTCTTCTCGCCGTACGCGCCGTAGGACTCGGTGACCGTCTTCTCGGGGTCGGCCAGCAGGGTGACCTTCAGGGACTCCTTCTCCCGGAACTTCGCCAGCTTCTCGGAGGCGTCCGGGGAGATGCCGATGACGTCGTACCCGGCGTCGGCCAGCAGGTCCAGGTTGTCGGTGAAGTCGCAGGCCTGCTTGGTGCAGCCGGAGGTAAGCGCCGCGGGGTAGAAGTAGACGATCACCTTGCGGCCCTTGTGGTCCGCGAGGGAGACGTCGTTGCCGTCGGCGTCGGGGAGGGTGAAGGCGGGGGCCACGTCCCCGGGCTGGAGTCGCTCGCTCATCCGACAAGCGTAACCGGGGGTCCTGACAGTGCGGCGGCGCGGAGAGCTGACAGACTGTCCGGAACAGCATCAGTGGACTACGGAGGCCGTACGGTGGCGGAAACGTCGGACACCAGAACCCCGGCGCAGATCGAGGCGGACATCAAGCGCCGCCGCGAGGCGCTGGCCGAGACGCTCGACGAGATCGGGGTGCGGGTCCACCCGAAGACCATCGTCGGTGATGTGAAGGCCAAGGTCGCCTCCAATGTCGACCACACGCTCGGCCGTGCCTACGTGCAGGCCAACCGGGTCGTCAGCGACGTCAAGGCGCAGTTCGTCGACGAGGAGGGCGCGCCGCGTCTGGAGCGGGTGGTGCCGGTGGCGCTGCTCGTCGTCGGCGTGGTCGGGCTGCTGGCGGTCGGGTCCCGGCGCCGCAAGCGCTGACCCGGCGGCGGACGCGCGGGGCGAAGGCAGGTAGGTTCGAGGCGTGAGCGCCAACAGAAACGACACCACCCACCACGACAAGCTCCCCATTCGGATGCTGCACGACCGGGTTCTCGTGCGGCAGGACACCAGTGAGGGCGAGCGGCGTTCCGGCGGCGGGATCCTGATTCCGGCGACCGCGGCGGTCGGCCGGAGGCTGGCCTGGGCTGAGGTGGTCGCGGTGGGTCAGAACGTGCGGACGGTCGAGCCGGGGGACCGGGTCCTGTTCGACCCGGAGGACCGGGCCGAGGTGGAGGTGCGGGGCACCGCCTACGTGCTGATGCGTGAGCGGGATCTGCACGCCGTGGCCGCGGACCGGTTCGAGGGGTCCGAGGACTCGACGGGGCTGTACCTGTAGGGCTGCGGTTGCCTCTGGATCAGAGGTGTAGAGGGGCTGGTGACCATCGTCACCGGCCCCTTTTCCTGTTTCTTTGCTAGCTTTGAAGGCATCCCCGACGAGACGCGCCGTACCGGGACAAGGACAAGACGACGCACCACCGTCAGTTCCGTCTCTCGGAGGTGTCTGTCATGGCCTGGGTGCTGCTTGTGATCGCCGGTGTTCTGGAAGTCGGCTGGTCGATCGGGATGAAGTACACCGACGGGTTCACCCGTCTGGTTCCCAGTCTGTTCACCGGTGCCGGAATCGTCGCCAGCATGCTGCTGCTGTCGTACGCGGCCCGTTCCCTGCCCATCGGTACCGCCTACGGCGTGTGGGTCGGCATCGGCGCGGCCGGCGCGGCGGTGGTCGGCATGGTGGCGCTGGGGGAGCCGGCGACCGCCGCCCGGATCTTCTTCGTCTGTCTGCTGCTGGTCGCCGTGGTGGGTCTGAAGGCGACCAGCGGGCACTGAGCCGCCCCCGCAGGCCCCCGGAGGGGCGTCAGTCGGTTCTGCGGGTGCCGGCGAGGGGGCCCGCCGTCGTGCCGACGACGGTGCCCCCGGTCGTGCCGCCGTCGGTGGTGGTGTCGCCGGTGGTGCCGCCGTCGGCCGTACCGCCCGTGGTGGTGTCGCCGGTGGTGCCGCCGTCCGTGGTGCCCCCGTCGGTCGTGGTCCCGCCGTCGGTGGTGCCGCCGGTGGTGGTGCCACCCGTCTGGCCCTGGGTCTGGCCCTCGTCGCTGCCCGGGGTGGGGTTGCCGGTCTCCTCGTCGCCGGGCGTCGGGCTCTCGGTCTCCTGGTCGGTGCCGGGGTCGGTGGTCGGTTCGACGGGCGGCTGCCGGACGATGTCGGCGCCCTCCTGGATCTCCAGGTCGAAGTCGGTGACGGGTTCGCCCTTGAGGGCGTCCTCGGTGTACTGCGCCCAGATCTCCGTCGGCGCTCCGCCGCCGTTGATGCGGGGCAGGCCCATCACCCCGTACAGCGACTTGTGGGCCGCCGTGACCGGGTCCTGGCCCATCACCGCGACGACGGTGGCGAGTTCGGGTGTGTAGCCGGCGAACCAGGCGGCCTGGTCCTTCTCCGCGGTGCCCGTCTTGCCGGCGACGGGTCGGCCCGCGGCCTGGGCGGCGGTGGCGGTGCCGGACTCCACGACGCTCCGGAGCACCGAGGTGGTGGTGTCGGCGGCTTCCCTGCTGATGAGCTGGGAGGTCTTGCGCTTGGGCAGGTCGATGACGTCGGCGCCGTCCTTGGTGATGCGTTCGATCATGGTGTACGTGCCGTGCTTGCCGTGGTTGGCGAGCGTGGCGTACGCCTCGGCCATGTCCAGGACGCTGGCGGTGGCGGTGCCCAGCGCGATCGACGGGTACGGGTTGAGGTCGGGGGTGTCGGTGGGCAGGCCCAGTTCGACGGCGGTGTCCTTGACCTTCTCGGGGCCGACGTCGACGGCCATCTGCGCGTACACCGAGTTCACCGACTTGTCGGTGGCCTCGCGGACGGTGATGTCGCCGTAGGAGACGTAGTCCTCGTTCTCGGGTGCGTAGGTCTCGCCCGGCCAGCCCTGTACGGGGCGCTCGTTGGTGCCGTCGTAGATCGTGTTCGGGGTGATGGGGCGGCCGTCCTGGGTGGTGGAGTCGTTCTCGACGGCGGCGGTGAAGACGAACGGCTTGAAGGTGGAGCCGACCTGGAAGTCGCGGCGGGTGGCGTTGGGGGTGTACTGCTTGACGTAGTCGATGCCGTTGTACATCGCGACGACCTTGCCGGTCCTCGGGTCGACGGAGGCGCCGCCGGCGCGGACGTAGGAGTCGACCTTGCGGGACTTCGGGTCGAGCTTGTCCATCAGCTTCTCGTCGACGGCCTTGACGAAGGCGTTCTGCCGGTCGCGGTCGAGGGTGGTGGTGATGCGGTAGCCGCCGGCCTCCAACTGCTCCTCGTCGACGATCCTGTTCGAGATGAGGTAGTCCTTGACGATCCGCACGATGTATCCGCGCTGCCCGGACAGGCCGGTGGAGACCGTGCCCTCCTTCGGCATCGGGAACTTCAGGCCCGCCCGCTCGGACTGGTCGAGCCAGCCCTCCGTGACCATGCCGTCCAGGACGTAGTTCCAACGGGCCTGTGCCGCGGCCTTGTTCTCGGGGTGGGCGACGACGTCGTACTCGCTGGGCGCGTTGAGCAGCGCGGCGAGGTAGGCGCCCTGGGCGGCGGTGAGTTCGGTGGCGTCGATGCCGTAGTAGGCCTGGGCGGCGGCCTGGATGCCGTAGGCGTTGCGGCCGAAGTAGCTGGTGTTGAGGTAGCCCTCCAGGATCTGGTCCTTGGACTCCGTGCGGTCCAGCTTGATGGAGATGAAGAACTCCTTCACCTTGCGGGTGACGGTCTGTTCCTGGGCGAGGTAGTAGTTCTTCACGTACTGCTGGGTGATCGTGGACCCGGACTGCTTGCCCTTGCCGGTGGCGGTGTTCCAGCCGGCGCGCAGCATCGCCTTGGGGTCGATCGCGGACTCGCTGTAGAAGTCGCGGTCCTCGGCGGCCAGTACGGCGTTGCGGGCGTCCTTGGAGATCTGCGCGAGGTTGACGTTCTCGCGGTTGACCTCGCCGTCGC
The DNA here is from genome assembly GCF_040653275.1 of Streptomyces sp. NPDC048002. Taxonomy (NCBI): domain Bacteria; kingdom Bacillati; phylum Actinomycetota; class Actinomycetes; order Kitasatosporales; family Streptomycetaceae; genus Streptomyces; species Streptomyces sp. NPDC048002. The sequence goes on from NZ_JBEZNL010000006.1 coordinate 123,757, forward strand.
GGGCGAGGACGGTGCCGTCGGCGTACAGGTAGACGTTGCTCTGCTTGGTGGCGAGCGCGTTGGCCGGCGGGATCTTGACCATGGAGTAGCCGAGGAAGAACAGGCCCGCGAGGAGCAGTGCGCCGATCACGAAGGTGCCGAGCACCATGCGCCAGGTGGGGATCAGCCGGCGCCAGCCGGTTCGCTTGGGCCGCTTGGGCTTCTTCCCTCCCTGGTCCTCGGTTCCCGGTGCCCAGCCCTCGGTCGGCTGCTGCGGCTGCGGCTCGTCACTCATCTCGTGCACGGACTCCTGTTTCGCGTCATACGTTCCCGTACGACCTCGTACGCGTTCTGCGCCCCCTGTTGAAGACTCTCGCACCATGCGTTCCGTTCCCGGATCGCGGCACGCGTCGGGTGCGGAAAATGCGTGGCGTGCGTCACCACCTGCGCGTAGGCTCCTGCGCTTTGGTGTGTGGCGGGCCGAGGAGGGCTGAGGCTTTGGGTTCCGGACGGTTGTACGCGGCCGTCGCGGCGGGGGGATTCAGACGGTACGCGACGTATCGGGTGGCCACCGCCGCCGGTGTGTTCACCAACACCGTGTTCGGGGTGATCCTGGTGTACACGTACCTGGCCTTGTGGGACGAGAGACCACACCTCGGGGGGTACGACCAGACGCAGGCCGTCACCTATGCGTGGCTGGGGCAGGCGTTGTACTCGACGCTGGCGATCCAGGGCGGCGGGGTGGAGAAGGAGCTGATGGGCCGGATCCGCACGGGGGAGATCGCGGTGGATCTGTACCGGCCGGTGGATCTGCAACTGTGGTGGCTGTCACAGGACTTGGGGCGTTCGCTGTTCCAACTGCTGGGCCGTGGAGTGGTTCCCTTCACCTTCGGTGCGGTGTTCTTCACGATGGCGTTGCCGGGTGAGGTGATGACCTGGGCGGCCTTCCTGATCGCGGTGGTGCTGGCGATGGCGGTCAGTTTCGGTATCCGGTACCTGGTCGCGTTGAGCATGTTCTGGCTGATGGACGACCGGGGTGCCAACCAGACGCTGATGATCCTGGGGATCTTCTGCTCGGGCATGGTGCTGCCGTTGAACGCGTTCCCGGAGCCCTTCGGGGACATCGTGGGGGTGCTGCCGTGGGCGGCGCAGTTGCAGATGCCGGCGGATGTGCTGATGGGGGAGATCTCCGTGTGGCGGGCGTTCGCCTTCCAGGCGGCCTGGGCGGTCGTGCTGCTGGTGGCGGGGCGGATGGTGCAGGGCGCGGCGACCCGGCGGGTGGTGGTGCAGGGTGGCTGAGGGCTCAGGGTTGGGTGAGGGCTCCGGGCTTGGCGAGGGTGCCGGGTCGGGCGAGGGCGTCGGGCTTCGTGAGGGCGTCGGGTTCCGTGAGGGTGCCGGGCCCGGCGAGGGCTTTCGGGTCGCCGAGGGGGTGCGCGCGTACGGGCTGATCGCGGGTATGTGGATCCGCTCGACGACGGCGTACCGCACGTCGTTCGTGCTGACCGTGGTGGGCAACCTGGTGATCACCGGGCTGGACTTCGCGGCGATCCTGCTGATGTTCTCGCAGGTCGACTCGCTCGGCGGCTGGACGCTGCCCGAGGTCGCCCTGCTGTACGGGCTGTCCGCGACCTCGTTCGGGCTGGCGGATCTGCTGCTCGGTTCGATGGACGTGCTGGGCGGCCGGATCAGGGACGGTTCCTTCGACGTGCTGCTGGTGCGGCCCGCGCCGGTGCTGGCGCAGGTCGGCGCGGACCAGTTCGCGTTGCGCCGGCTGGGCCGGATCACGCAGGGGCTGCTGGTGCTGGGGTGGGCGCTGTGGGCGGTGGACGTCGACTGGACTCCGGCGAAGGTGCTGCTGGTGCCGGTGATGGTGGTGTGCGGCGGGCTGATCTTCGGGGCGGTGTTCGTGGCGGGGGCGGCGTTCCAGTTCGTGGCGCAGGACGCGGCGGAGGTGCAGAACGCGTTCACGTACGGCGGCAACACGCTGCTGCAGTACCCGCCGACGGTGTTCGGGTCGGATCTGGTGCGCGGGGTGACGTACGTACTGCCGCTGGCCTTCGTCAACTGGGTGCCGGCCGCTCATGTGTTGGGGCGGCCGTATCCGCTGGGGCTGCCCGAGTGGGCGGCGTTCGCGCCGCCGTTGGTGGCGGCCGGGTTCTGCCTGCTGGCGGGGCTGGCCTGGCGGTCGGGGCTGCGGGCGTATCGGAGCACGGGGAGCTGAGGGCGGATGGCCGTGGATGTGACGGGAGGGCGCATGGTCACTGAGGTGGACGGGTTCATCGAGGTGGACGGGGTCGAGAAGGTCTTCGACGTGCGGCGCCGGACGGGTTTCATGAGGCGGGAGCGGCGGCAGGTGCGGGCGGTCGACTCGATCTCCTTCTCGGTCGCGCGCGGCGAGATGGTCGGGTACATCGGTCCGAACGGCGCGGGCAAGTCGACGACGATCAAGATGCTGACCGGGATCCTGACGCCCAGCGGTGGGCGGCTGCGGGTGGCGGGCATCGATCCGACGCGGGAGCGCAAGCGGCTGGCGCACCGGATCGGGGTGGTGTTCGGGCAGCGGACCACGCTCTGGTGGGACCTGCCGCTGATCGACTCCTACCGGCTGATGCACCGCATGTACCGCATCCCGCAGGTCCGTTACCGGGAGAACCTCGACCGCTGCGTCGAACTGCTCGAACTCCAGGACCTGTTGGACGTGCCGGTCCGGCAGTTGTCGTTGGGGCAGCGGATGCGCGGGGACATCGCGGCGGCGCTGCTGCACGATCCGGAGGTGCTGTACCTGGACGAGCCGACGATCGGCCTGGACGTGATCTCGAAGGCGAAGGTGCGGGAGTTCCTGGCGGAGCTGAACGCCGACCGCGGTACGACGGTCCTGCTGACCACCCACGATCTCCAGGACATCGAGCAGCTCTGTTCCCGGGTGATGGTCATCGACCACGGGCGCATGGTGTACGACGGCGCGCTGGCGGGGCTGCACGAGGCGGGCGGCAGCGAGCGGATCCTGGTGGTGGACCTGGAGCGGGAGCTGCCGCCGGTCGACGCGGGTCCGGCGGCGAGGGTGGTGAAGGTGGAGGGTCCGCGTCAGTGGCTGGCGTTCCCGGCGGGGGAGCCGGCGGCGGGGCTGGTGGCGCGGATCGCGGAGCGGTACCCCTTGGTGGACCTGTCGGTGAGGGAGCCGGACATCGAGACGGTGATCGCGCGGATGTACGCCGGCCGGGCCGTCGCGTAGTGCCGGGCGGGGAGACCTCGTAGGCTGATCGCATGACGGACGAACTCCCCGAACTGCCCGACCTCCGGGCCTCCGACGCCGATCGTGAGCGAGTCGCCGAGATCCTCCGGGACGCCCTGGCCGAGGGGCGTCTGGACATGGAGGAGTTCGGGGAGCGGCTGGACGCGACGTACCAGGCGCGCACCTACGGCGAGTTGGCCCCCCTCACCCGCGACCTGCCCGCCGCCTCGTCCGTGAACCTGGTCAAGGGCGCCGAGCCGGAGGGTAGTTGGGCCGGGCGCATCACGGGCGGCGAGGGGTCCTCGCAGTGGGGCGTGGCCGTGATGTCGGGCTTCGAGCGCAAGGGCCGCTGGACCGTGCCGCGTCGCTTCAACGGGGTCGCGTTCTGGGGCGGCGGGCAGCTCGATCTGCGGGAGGCGAACTTCGCGGACCGCGAGGTCGTGATCAACTGCGTGGCGATCATGGGCGGTCTGGACGTGATCGTGCCGCCCGGGGTCGAGGTCGTGGTCCGCGGTATCGGGATCATGGGCGGCTTCGACCACAGCGAGGAGGGCGTTCCGGGGGATCCCGGGGCGCCTCGGGTGATCGTGACCGGCTTCGCCTTCTGGGGCGGGGTGGGCGTGGAGCGCAAGGTCACCAGGGCGGAGCGGCAGCGGCTGCGCGAGGAGCGCCGCCAGGAGAAGCTGGACCGCAAGGCCCGCCGGGCCCTGGACGGGCACGGCCTCCACCACCGGCCCTCCTCGGAGGACTGACGGTCGCGAAGGTCCGCCGGTTGCGGAGGACCGGTCGTCGTGGCCCGCCGAGGACCGGTCGTCGTGGCACGCCGAGGTCACAGCTCGGCGGGTGCGGCGCCCTTCAGGGTCTTCAGGTCGAAGGCGTTCGCCATCTCCTCGTAGCCGAGGTCACTGGGGTGCAGATGGTCGCCGGAGTCGTACTCGGCCCGGAACTTGCGGGGGTTGTACGGGTCGCGCAGGGCCTCGTCGAAGTCGGCGACCGCGTCGAAGACCGTGCCGCCCCGGATCTCGGCGTTGATCCGCTGGCGCACCGCCTCGCGCTCCGCGGTGTAGCCGCGGTGGCCCTGGAACGGCATCAGCGTCGCGCCGATCACCTTCACCCCGCGTGCGTGCGCCTGGTCGACGAGGGTGCGCAGGCCGTCGAGGATGCGCTCGGGGTCGGCGAGTTCGGTGCTGCGCAGGATGTCGTTGACGCCGAGGTCGATGACGACGACCTTGACGTTGGGGCGGCTCAGTACGTCGCGCCGGAAGCGGTCGAGCCCGCTGGGGTTGTCCGCCGGGCGGCCGAGTCCTCCGGTGAGGATGCGGTTGCCGCTGATGCCCTGGTTCACCACGCTGTAGCGGGGCAGGTTCTCGCCGGACTCCACCGCCCGGCGCAGCCGCTGCGAAAGGACGTCCGTCCAGCGGAGGTTGGCGCCCTCGGTGGAGGAGATGCCGTCGGTGAGCGAGTCGCCGAGCGCGACCACGGTGCCGTCGGAGTCCTTGCTCAGCACGTCCAGCGCGGTGAGGTAGCGCCAGTACGCGACCTCCTCGGTGTACGCGGTCCCCGTCGCGTCCTCCGTCCGGTCGCCGCGGGCGAGGTAGGAGATCTGGCGGGCGTGCGGGTGGTACGTGACCGGCCCGGAAGGGGTCGGGGAGTACGTCGTGACGAGCAGGTCCGAGTCGGCCGGGACGGTGATCCGTATGGCGTCGCTCATGGTCTGCCCGCCGGGCGGGACGACCACGGTGGTGTTGCCGCCGTCGAAGGTGAGCCGGCGCATGGTCTGCGTCACCGCGGCCGCGGTGCCGTCCCCGGCGGCGACGGCCACCGAGGCGTGTGTGACGGTCAGCGGGGACTGGCCGTAGAGATTGGACAGCGTGATCCGGGCACTCGTACCACCGACCCAGGTGTGCACGACGTTGCGGATCGAGCGGCCCGCCAGGCCGTCCGTCTCCGTACCGGGCTCGGCCGCGGCCGGCGAGGCCGACCAGGCGCCGACCCAGGTGCCGGTGGACACCGGTGCCGCCTGGTTCCGTGGGGTGGTGCCTTCGCGTACCGCGGTCCCGCCGCGGCTGCCGTCGTCCGCGGCGACCCCCACGTAGATCGCGGCGGACAGACCCAGGACGAGAGCGACGATGGCGGAAAGCAGGGCATAACCGTGACGCCTGGTCATGCGGTGCGTGTCTCCTCGGGCGATGGGAGCCCCGAGGCTCCGATGTGATCACCTCATGATGCGTCATGAGGACAGGAGGACTTGAACAGACCCCCCATTGGGCCGTGGAGTTCCCCAGTGTCCTCCCCCGCCCGGTCAGACGCCGGGAACTCTCGTTTCGTTCCAGGAGTCGGTCAGGAAGGGACAATGTGTACGGGGATCGTGAACGGGTGGAGCGGATGGAACGATCGAAAACTGATGAAACGGGATCTTCGGGTCCGTCGGACGTCGGGGAGCCTTCCCGACCCGGCGCACCGGCCAATCAGACCGGCGCCCCGGCGTCGGCCGTCCGTGCGATGACGACCTTCAGCGCGGCCGACGAGGAGAAGCAGCGCGGCGTACGCCGGATGAAGCTCACCGCGACCGGCCTGCTGCTCTTCGTCGCCGTGGTCTACGTGCTCGCCAAATGGGCCTCCAACGAGGGCGCCGGAGCCTGGGCGGGCTACGTCGCCGCGGCCGCCGAGGCCGGCATGGTCGGCGCGCTGGCCGACTGGTTCGCCGTCACCGCCCTCTTCCGCCACCCGCTCGGCATCCCCATCCCGCACACCGCGATCATCCCCACCAAGAAGGACCAGCTCGGTGTCTCGCTGGGCGAGTTCGTCGGCGAGAACTTCCTCTCCGAGGACGTCGTACGGCAGCGCCTGCGGTCCGTCGGCATCGGCAGCAGGCTCGGCGCCTGGCTGGCCGAACCGGAACACGCCGACCGGGTGACGGCGGAGCTGTCGGCCGCGCTGCGCGGCGCGCTGACCGTGCTGCGCGACTCCGACGTGCAGGCCGTGGTCGGCGAGGCGATCACCCGGCGCGCGGACGCCCAGGAGATCGCCCCCGGCATCGGCAAGATGCTGGAGCGGGTGGTGGCCGACGGCGGCCACAAGCGCGTCGTCGACCTCGTCGTCTCCCGCGCCCACGACTGGCTCGTCCTCCACGACGAGCAGGTCATGGACGCCGTCCAGGGCGGGGCGCCCGGCTGGACCCCCCGCTTCGTCGACAAACGGGTCGGCGAGCGCGTCTACAAGGAGCTGCTGCGCTTCGTCACCGAGATGCGCGACATGCCCTCGCACCCGGCCCGCGGCGCCCTAGACCGCTTCCTCGGCGACTTCGCCTCCGACCTCCAGTCCGACACCGAGACCCGCGCGCGTGTGGAGCGGCTCAAGGGCGAGGTGCTCGGCCGGGGCGAGGTCCAGGACCTGATCGCCTCCGCGTGGACGGCCGTACGATCCATGATCGTCTCGGCGGCGGAGGACGAGCGCAGCGAGCTGCGTCTGCGGGTGCGGGCCTCGCTGCTGTCGCTGGGCGCCCGGATGGCCGTCGACCCCAAGCTCCAGGGCAAGGTCGACAGCTGGGTGGAGGGCGCGGCGGTCTACGTCGTGACGACCTACCGCAAGGAGATCACCTCCCTGATCACGGACACCGTGGCGGGCTGGGACGCCGAGCACACCACGAAGAAGATCGAGGCCCACATCGGCCGCGACCTCCAGTTCATCCGGATCAACGGCACGGTGGTGGGGGCGCTGGCGGGGCTGGTGATCTACACGGTTTCGCGGGCGCTGGGGGCGTAGGGGGGAGAGGGGGGTCTTAGGGGGGTTTAGGGGGCGTTTGAGGCCTTCCGTGATGGTGATGCAGGCCACATCCGCTCGTGTCACAGGGCGCCGGGCCGCCTCGTCATAGGGGTGTAAGCACCTACGACGGTGTCGGCGCCCACGACGGCGCGGGCACCCGGCACGGCAGAGGAGCCCGCCATGGAAGCCCGTATGAACCTCTTCGAGAACGCCGTCCTCGGTAAGTTCCTCCGGCACATCAACTCCGCCGGGAAGGTCGTCGGCGACTCGACGCTGCCGCCCGCCACGCTGGAACTGGTCAAGATCCGCGCCAGTCAGATCAACGCCTGCGGCTACTGCACCGACATGCACACCAAGGACGCGGCGGCCGCCGGGGAGACCGCCCAGCGGCTCCACCTGGTCGCGGCCTGGCGCGAGGCGACGGTCTTCACGGAGGCGGAGCGCGCCGCGCTGGAGCTGACCGAGCAGGGCACCCGCATCGCCGACGCGGCGGGCGGCGTCCCGGACGCGGTCTGGGAGAACGCGGCCAAGCACTACGACGAGGAGCAGCTCGGGGCGCTGGTGGGGATCATCGCGCTGATGAACACGTACAACCGTGTGAACGTGATGCTTCAGCAGCCGGCCGGGGACTACAAGGTGGGCATGTTCGGCTGAGGCGGGTCGCCGGGGGCGTCGGGGTTGCCGGGGTCGCCGGGGTTGCCGGGGGGCGCCCGGGTCGCCCGGGTCGCCCCGGGCGTCGGGCAGGGGCGGGGGCGGGGGCGTTCTGTGTTCGCCCCTGCCCCCTGATGAGGGTGGTCGGCCTCAGCCCGCGTTGCGGTCGGCGACGGCCCAGGACGCGAGGGCGACGGCACCGGCCACGCCGACGACGGCCGGCCAGGCGCCGACCTTCTTGGCCAGCGGGTGGGACCCGGCGAAGGCCGCCACGTAGGCCGCGGTCAGCGCGCCCGCGGCCGGGCCGCCGGCCCGCTGCCGCCACTGCTGCGCCGCGGCCGCCCCGGCGGCGGCGAGCACGGCACCGCCGAGCGGCCGCTTCTTCGTCCACCGGGCCACGCCGTACCCGCCGACCAGCCCGCCGGCCGCGATGACCGCGCTGGGAATCCTCGCCATGTCCGCCTGCCTCCTGCCGTCGCGCGCCGCGGGGGCGCGCGCTGGTGTGACTACCCGTGACTACGGTGTACGAGGCTAGTCGGCACGCTCGACAACGGGTCGAGGGGCCCGGCAGGCCCCCACAGGGCTGCCTGTGCCCTTTCGGCGCTCTCGAATGCGCGTGCGAGTCGTTCCGTGCGAAGGCGGGCTGCGAGGGTGCTCCGCACCCCTTCCCGAGGCCCTGCGACGGTGGCACCCCGCCGGAGGGTGCAGGATGGGGGGTATGACTACCAAGGTCTACTTCGACATCACCATCAACGACGAGCCCGCCGGGCGCATCAACTTCAACCTCTTCGAGGACGTCGTCCCGAAGACGGCGGAGAACTTCCGCGCCCTCGCCACGGGCGAGAAGGGCTTCGGCTACGCCGGGTCCTCCTTCCACCGTGTCATCCCCGCCTTCATGCTCCAGGGCGGCGACTTCACCGCCGGCAACGGCACCGGCGGCAAGAGCATCTACGGCGAGAAGTTCGCGGACGAGAACTTCAAGCTCAAGCACGACCGCCCGGGTCTGCTCTCCATGGCGAACGCGGGCCCGAACACCAACGGCTCCCAGTTCTTCATCACGACGATCGTGACGGGCTGGCTGGACGGCAAGCACGTCGTCTTCGGCGAGGTCGCCGACGAGGACAGCATGAAGCTCGTCAAGAAGATCGAGGCGCTCGGCTCGGACAGCGGCCGCACTGCGGCGAAGATCACGATCTCGGAGTCGGGCCAGCTCTGACGGACGGTACGTGACGCCGACGGCCGGGGTGCGCACGAGCACCCCGGCCTTCTTCACTCCGGGCAGTGACCTTGCCCCACCGGTATTCGGAAGGGTCCCCGCGCGACCCCGCGTATAAAGGTCTGCCAGGGCCCGCGTTGCGAAGTGAGCACCGGACCGCCGGCTGTCTTGGAATCGCGCACGAGTACGTGGTCGTCGCTCAGCGCACACTCGACGCACTCACCTCCGGCGCCGTTGCTGTACGACGAGGTGAACCACTCGGGGGCGTTGCGGGCGTTGCGTTCGCCGGACACTGCACTGCTCACCTTGAGTATTCCTCCAAGATCGATTCGATCAGCCGGGGGGAGCGCTGGGGGCTGAGGGCCGCTGCCCTGAGCCCGTCGAACGCCCGGGTGTACTCACGGACATGATGCTCGCCCTCCAGGTAGACGGCGTCGGTGATGCCGTCCCGGTAGACGATGTCCGGGTCCTCCGGGGCGGGGAATCCCAGCATGGTGAACGAGCCGGTGACCGGGTAGGTGCCCGAGTCGAAGGGCAGGACCTGCAAGGTCACCCCGGGCAACTCGGCGCACCGAAGGACGCGGTCCAACTGGTCCCGCATGACCGCGCGGTCGCCGATGACATGGCGCAGCGCGCCTTCGCTCACGATGAACCAGGCGTCCGGGGCGTCGGGGCGCCCGAGCATGGTCTGGCGCTCCATGCGCACGTGCACCGCGCGGGCGATGTCCTCCGCGCGCATGTGGGCACCGGCCGTGTGCAACTCGCTGGCGTATGACTCCGTCTGCAACAGGCCGGGAATCACCTCGCACTGGTACTGGCGGAGCGTGGTGGCGTCCTGTTCCAGGCCGACGTAGACGTTGAACCACTCGGGCACACCGGTGCCGTGGACCTGCCACCAGCCGCGCATCTTGGCCTGGCGCGCCAGTGACTTGAGGAACTCGCGCAACTCGTCGCCGGTGTCGTAGAAGCGGCAGAGCGCGTCGATGTCCGAGGGCTGGACCCGGCCGCTGCCGGTCTCCATCCGGTTCACCTTCGAGCCACTCCAGTCCAGGGCTTCACCCACCTGCGCGCACGTCAGTGAACTCCCCTCGCGGAGCTTCTTGAGCTCGATCGACAGACGCCGGCGACGGGCCGTCGGTGACTCGGCCATCCCAACCCTCTTTCACATAGCGGACGTTCAGTCTCGCGCCGAGGGTGGTCGATGCCAATCACTCATAAGTGGGAATCCCGACCTGCACATTGCAGGACGGGATACGCCTTCGTCACTCTGGGTGTGCGCGGCACTTCATCGTGAGAGCACTCGGTGCCGCGTGGTTGCCGTCTGGAGTCGCTGCGACGAGAGGAGTCCTCGTGACTCATGAAGGGTGCATGTCGCGAAGGCCCTGGGAGTTGGCCTTCACCGCCGAACCGGCGGAAGTCGCCGCACTGCGCCGTGTCTTACGGCTCCACCTGGGCATCTGGGGGCTGCACGGCACGCTCGACGCGGCCCAGTTGTGCATGAGTGAACTGGTCACCAATGTCCTCACCCACGCCGGTCACGGCACCCCGGCCACCCTGGCCGTCTCGATGAGCGGCACGTACCTCCGCATCGAGGTGCACGACCCCGACACGCGTGCGCTTCCGACCCTCCTCGACGCGGCCCCCGAGGCGGAGTGCGGCAGAGGGATGGCACTGGTGAACGCGGTCGCCGACCGCTGGGGTGTCCTGCTGCGCCCCGACCGGAAGATCACGTGGTGCGAGCTGGCGACAGGGCTCTCCGCGTCGACCGGCCACGTGGACACCCCTGGGGTGGCACGAGCCGACGCCCTTCTTCGGGCCCATGCGGAGGAGAATCGGCCCCCTCGGACGCGATCGCACCGACTCGACTCACGTGTGGAGGAGGGCGCAGTGGTGAAGGCCATCGCCGACCTTCTCCACTGGCTTCGCGCGCACGGACATGACGTGGACGACGTATTGGATCGGGCGCAGACTCACTTCGAGGCGGAAGCGGGTGCTGGCACAGTGCTCAGCCGGCCGGAGAGCAAGTCCACCGAGTAATGCGGACTTTGCCTTTCAAGTGGCTCGGCAATCGCTTTTGTTGATCCCGTCCGTCTTCAAATATCCCTGAGTATGATCGCTCCCTGGGTTGATTGATCAATTGATCAAGGGGGCGGGAACGTGGTCGATCGGAGAGAGGACTTCGGCGTCTGGTTGGAGCGACAGCTCCAAATTCGGCAGATGACGCAGACGGCGCTCGCGGACGCCCTCGACGTCACCCCTGCGGCGGTGTCCGCCTGGATCACGGGGCGGGCCGAGCCGCGCGAGGACAGGAAGAGGGCGGTGGCGGCCGTGCTCGGTCTGGACGAGGAGGCCGCTCTGCGTCGTGCCGCGGGAGTCACCGGCGCGTCGTCCCTGAGATGGCATCACCGACCCGCGCACGCGGACGGCGGCCGGGAGTTCGGCAACGCGGCCGCCTTCGCCTTCGACGCCGATGTCGCCGTGCTCGCCCGCGAGGCCACGCAGAACAGCCTCGACGAGCAGTACGACCGGAATCGGCCCGTGCGCGTTCGGTACACGCTCGACGAACTCTCGGGCGAGTACCGCAGAGCCTTTCTGGACGCCCTCCAATGGGAAGCGATCGAACCCCACTTCGAGGCTGCCGCCAGTCAGCGCCACAAGGTGGGCAGGGTCATCGCCGAGGGACTGCGCGAGATGCGTGAGTCCGACTCGCTGCTGCTCCTGAGGGTGGACGACTACAACTGCACGGGGCTGACCGGCGCCGACCACGGTGACGACAGCAAATTCGCCGCCGTGCTGCGCGATCAGCTCAACAGCCACAAGGGCACGGGAACAGCGGGCGGCTCGTACGGGCTGGGCAAGATCACGCTCTGGGCCACGAGTCGCCTCGGGCTGGTCCTGGTCAACAGCACCCTGTCCACCCCCCACGAGGGCCGCACCGAGCGTCGTCTCTACGGTCGTCTCGAACTGCCCTGGCACGAAGGACCGGAGGGAGCCTGCGCCGGCCTCGCCGCGTTCGGCGAGACGGAGACGCAGCCGGGACGCCAGGGCACGGCTCGATCGTGGTGGGCCGACGAGGAGACCGTCGCGTCCCTCCGCCTGAAACGCGAGAACCGCGACCCCGGCACGTCCTTCCTGATCGTCGGTGCCCATGATGCCGCGGGCGACGCCCAGAACCTTCAGGAGATGCACGAGAAGCTCGTCAAAGCGCTCGCGGACAACTTCTGGGCCGCGATGACCTCCGGACGGGACAGCATCCCGGTGCTGGAGGCATCGGTCACCACACTCCGCAACGGACAGGTCGTCATCCCCGAGCAGCGGGTCGATCCCGCCGATCACCAACCCGCGCGAACCCGCGCGCTCAGAGCCTTCCTCAACGGTGAGGCGGTCGAGGAGCGGACCGACACCACACAGGTCGCCATGGCGCGCGTTCCGCTCCTCGTGCCGCCGGAGAAGGGCGCGGGCCGCGGCGCAACGAGCACGGAGCACGGAGCGGTTCTGCTCGTGACGGCGGCGGACGACAACGACCGCGAGCCGAATCGGCTGGTCTGCATGCGGGGGAACCGCATGACCGTCATGACGCGTCGTGTGACCGACCTGCCCCTGAGCACGGACGCCTTTCAGGCGGTCCTCCTCGCGGGCCGGGCGACAGGATCGGGCGGCAGGGACGCCGAACTGGCGGAGGGATTCCTGCGAGCCGCGGAGCCACCGGAGCACAACGACTGGACCAGGACGGAGGATCTCGTCACCACGTACGCCCGCGGCGCCCGTCAGCGCATAGAGGACTTCCGCAAGGACATGACCGCCGCGGTCCGGACACTCGTCGGTCGTCCCCAGGTGCGGAACACGGGTGGGCCCGCGGTACTCAGGGAACTGTTGCGTATCGACGCCCCCGGCACGGGCGCACGTCGGCCGGAAAGGCATCCCGTCGTACGTCATGTGGAAGGCGAGGTCGACGCGCGCGGCGCTTGGAACGTGAGGGTCGAGGTGAAGTTGCCGAGGCGGGCGGACCCCTGGTCGCTGACCCCCGTGGCCAAGTTCGACGTGCGATCGGGGGGCAGACCCGTCGTCGCCTGGGCCGAGCTGCTCGCCGGCGAGAACTGTCGCGTCGAGGACGGGACGCTGTACTTCGAGCCGGGAGCCGGCAGCGCCTCCTTCAGCGGAGTGACGGACGTGACCGGCCACCCCGTGACCGGACGGATGGCCCGACTGATCGTGGATCTGCAGAAGGCGAAGGGAACTACGGCGTGAACATCGTCTTCCCCTACAGCACCCTGGCCGGAGACGTCGTCCTCGAGGTCACGTCCGCCCGACTCGACGGCCGGGCCCTTCCGCTGACGATGATCTCGCGGGACCAGAGAGTCGTAGCTCTGCACGAGGCGGAGCGGTCCACGTGGGACGAGGCACGCCTGGACATCCGGGCGACGCTGCCGGAGCGAGAACTGGCGGGAGGACCCTGGACGGACGTCGTCTGCCTCGCCGTGCTGACCGAGGCCGCGACCAACGCGCGGACCGTGGGGAGGCTGGCGCCCACGGGCGGAGGCGGTTGGGGCGGCAGCCTAGAGTTCGCCCGGGACGCGCACCACACGAGGGCCGCGCTCACGGTCGTCGTGGTCGCCACGGTGGACGGAGAAGCGGGCAGGGTGATCGGTACCGCGGAGGAGACGTGGTCCGTCGAACTCAACGAGCGTGCGCCCGCCCGTAAGCAGGAACTGAACATTCACGAGGTGGACTTCCGATCCGGACCCCTCGAATGGCTGCATCAGTTCCAGGACGCTCCGTGGGTCGTGGAGACGAGTGGTGACATGCCCACCGTCCATCTGAACACCGGATTCGAGGGACTCACCGAATTCCTGGGCGGTGGCGGGAGCGCTGTGGAGAAGGGCGTGCGCGGCATGTTGGCGGCGCAGATCGCCACCGAGGCGTGGACGGCCATGTTCCACGCCGCCGTCGGCGACCTGGAGTGGGACGACGACGGATCGCCGCAGTGGCCCACGGGGTGGAAGGACGGAGTGCTGCGCTCCATGCTGGCCGACGTCCTGCCCGAACTGTCGGCGGGCGACGCCCTCGTGGAGATCCACCTGCGCCGCACGGAAGGGGGCTGGCAGGAGTTGCAGCCCCGCATCCAGTACGCGGCCGCCAAACGTGCGAAGGCACCCAGGAACATCGGCAACGGGCTGCGGGCGATGAGCCGGGCCGTGGAGGGCGACCAACTGTGAACCGTTCTTCCACGGACCTCCCCGAGCAGATGGCTCGGCTGTCGGACATCGCCGCCTCCAAGCACCTCACTCACGGGGTTCTCTCGGGGAACGAGCCCCCACCCCGGGTGGCCCTCGTACGAGCGAGTCGGTCGATAGAGCCGGCCGCGGCGCGCTGGAACGTCCTTCCCGTGCGGCAGCTGATCGACGCGGCGACGCGGCGGCACGAGGGCGATCGTGCGGCGGCCGATGCCTGGCTGGCTCCCAGGCTGCACGCGACCCTCAGGATGACGCGGCGCGAGGCGGCGGACTCAGGGCTCTGGAACTTCCTCGCCCTGGTCGTGGCCCCCGACTACGTTCTGTGGCGGCACAAGGGGCACACCAAGGAAGGCGAGCGGGCGACGGCCGACCGTTTCGTCGGTGTGCACTACAAGCAGACCTTCGCCCGTCTGTGGTGGGCCGCCGAGATGTTCAGGGACGGAGACGACTACGAGCCGGCTCGGGTCGCCTGCGGAAACCAGGACGTCCTGAACACGATTCTCCGCCTGGAGATCATCGATCACCGGCCGACGGCCCGGGCCGTGGTGCGCCTGCTGGAGAAGGGCGTGGTCGGCACGGGCCGTGAGGTGAACGGGCTGGCCACGGCGATCAACACCGCGGCGAGCACGCTCCTGTACGACGTGCTCGCTCCCGACGAGGGTCCGGACGCAAGGGCACACCGCTACTGGACGGACGAGGCCGAGAACGCGGGCCCGGTACCCCTGGACCACCTGCCCACCGGTCCTGACGACGGCCGGATTCCGTCCGAATCGGTGGACGTCCTGGTCCGTCGTTTCGCGGCGCTCTTCACCGAGGCTCCGATTCGAGGGCGGGAGAAGGAGCAGCCGGTGCCGGCCGTGCCGAGCCAGGGCGTCAGCCTCGACAAGGCGTACTCACCCTTTTAGGCGCTCGTGGATGGCCTGGGCCAACGAACGGCCCAGGCCGACCGGGACCGCGTTGCCGATCTGGCGAGCAATCTGGATCTTGCTTCCGAACCACTCGAAATCGGCTGGAAAGCCTTGGATCAACGCGGCTTCGTAGTGAGTGATCGGCCGGTTGCTCCTCGGGTGGAGGTAGCGCCCTTTCTCGGGCTTGTAGAACTCGGTGCGGATCGTCACGGACGGGCGGTCGAAGTGCATGCGTCCCATGACATCGCCGGAACCGCTGTTGTGCCGGTCCCAGCTCGGGGTCGACAGATAGGTGTCGACGCCCTCGATCACTTCCCACTTGTTTCTCAGGTCGTGTCGGTTTCCACCCGGGGGAATGGCCCTGTAGCGCGCTTTTGACAGCGCCGTGGGACTGCGCCCGATGTGAAGTTCGGTGGTCTTGAACGGGCCGGGCAGCAAGACGCCCAGCGGGTCTTTGGCGCGGTCGGGGGGGAGGTCCAGGTCCGGTGCGTCCTTGGGCGTGCGGGCGAAGACGGTCGGGCCGACCGGGACCCAGCGGAGGAGTTCGCCGGACGTGTCCTCAGGCTCGTCGAGGCCGGGTTGGGCGGGGCCGCCCTCACGGGAGTGCGAGGGCCGCGGATGCTCCAGGGGTTCCCCGACGTCGTTGCGGGTCGCGATGACGATGGCCCGCCTGCGCGCCTGGGGGACGCCGTAGTCGGCGGAGTTCAGCACCTTCCAACGGAGCGTGTAGTTGGCCAGCGGACCGCCCTCCGCGGTGGCCGCCTTGAGGCCGTCGAACTCCTGGGAGCTCAGAAAGCGGTCCACGTTCTCCAGAACGAAGATCTTGGGCTGTATGTCCTTGACCACGCGTACGTACTCCACCCAGAGGCGGTTACGAGGATCGTCGGCCTTCGGCTTCTCGGGGTTGTTCCGGTGGAGGCCGGAGAAGCCCTGGCAGGGCGGCCCACCCATGATCACGTCGACCTTGCCCGCGTAGGGCCTCGCGTCCCACAGCGCGATGTCCATATTGGCGACGTGCGAGCCACCGAAATTGGCCGCGTACGTGGCCGCCGCCGCCTCGTCGAACTCGACCGCGGCGATGGACCGGAACGGCGAGGAACCAGGGCCGTCGGGCTCGTAGGCGCGAAAACCCGCCGAGAATCCGCCGGCCCCGGAGAACAGATCGACCACGGTGATCGACGATTCGGCCGGGACGGCACCGGCTGCGGGGTCGGACGAGAGGCTGGCCATGGGAGGAGAGTTTAGGCGATCAAGCGGAGGGCGGACGGCACTCCAGCAGCCCGTGAGCGGGACGATCGGCGGCCGTCGGGGCGACCGTCCCTCGATCACGTGCGCGGCGACCTGCGCAGTGCCAGCGCGATGCGGTGACCCAGGGCGGCCGCGACGGGTGGTGGTGTCGTCTGGCTGATCTGCCGGTAGGCGGAGGTCTTCCGGCCGACGATCTTCCAGTCCGGGGCGAAGCCCTGGAGCAGGGCCACCTGGTCGACCGTGAGGCGCGGGAGGCCGAAGCGAGGCTCGATCCCGTGGTTCAGCCGGAAGTCCGGTCCGGGTACGGCGTCACCGATGCTTCCGCCGTAGACGCCCCACCGGGCCCAGATGGACTTCGCCCGACTGGCGCCCAGATCGGCTCCCCCGCGCCCGGTGGCGCCGCCCATGATCAGCGGTGCGGGCTCGCAGGCGCGGGCGGCCCACTCCGCCGCCTCGGGCCACCCTCGGGAGGCCATGGACTCCAGCAAGGTCTCCCCGAGGGTCGGGCATCGAGCCTCGGTCGGGTCGGGCCAGGCGAAGCAGGCCAGATCCTCCGGATGCATCGCGATCATGAAGCCGTGGGCTCGATGCTGCGGCACACCGAAGTCCGTTGCCGTGAGCACGCCCCAGGTCATTCGATAGCCGAGGTCCTCCACCGCCTCCTCCACCTTCTGCCGCTCGGCCTCGAACTTGTCGGCCCGGACGAAGGTCGGGATGTTCTCGATGAGGAGCACGCGCGGACGCACGAAGGAAGCCATGTCGAGGACCGCCTGCAAGGTGTCCCGCTTGTCCACCGTGGCGAGTTGCTTGCCCGCGATCGTGTACGGAGAACGCGGCAGACCACAGCTAAGCACGTCGGCGTGGTCCAGCGGCGCGTGGTCCAAAGGGTCCAGGCGCTTCAGGTCGCGGTGCACGGTGTACCAGTGGGGCCGGTTGCGGGAGATCGTCTCGCAGCTGTCGGCGTCGATGTCGATCGCCGCCGAAACGTCGAAGCCGGCTTGTTCGAGGCCGAGGGCCTGGCCTCCGACTCCCGCGCAGAGTTCGATCACGGTGAATCGGTGTTCCTGCATGCGTGTGCGTCCCCCTACCCGCCGCGCGCGACCGATCGCGCGATTCCCAGGTTAGGGCGCGGGACCGGTGCGTGACGTCCTGCGGGCACAACCAGGTGTGCTGCGCCCCGCAGGACGAACGAATCAGGCCAGGAGATCAGTTCTCCGTCCTGGTGATGATCGGGGCGTCGGAGGAGTTGATCGTGGTGAAGACCACGGCCTTGCCGTCACGGCCGTGGGCGGAGGCCGGAGCCACGAAGGAGAAGGCCATCACCAGCTTGCTCGGGTCGATCGCACCGGAGCCCGCCGCCTCGTCCCGATACCGCGGTTCGACGATCGGATAGAGCACCACAGCCCCTCGTCGTTCCGCTACGTACCCCTCGGTGGCGGCGTCGCCACTCTCGGGGAGAGCGCCCGCGATGCGGTACGCGGCCGACGTGTGCTTGGGGTCCCGAATGGCTCCGAAGAGAGGGCCCCGCCGCCGTTCTCGTGCGAACCACGAGAAGGACCGGCTCGACGTGCCGATCGTGACCCGCTTGTTCCCCGTCGCGTGCTGAGGGGCGAGGACGATCCAGTCGTCCACGGCCGGGTGCGCCGTTCCGCAGATCTCCTCCAAGTAGCCGAGATGGGGGGCGAACTGCGACGGCGCCCCCCACATCAGGGACCGGACCAGGGAAAGGAACTCGTCCGCGGTGAGACGGCCGGTCAGCGCACTGAACCGATGGCTCGCATCGGAGTACGTGTAGGCGAAGTCGGTCGGGGTCGACGACAGGGATTCGAGCACGGGCAACCACAGGCCGGTGTTGTGACGGAGAGCGGGAGCGTTCTCGGGGTAGGCGGTGGGTTCCTCCCACTGCCCGGGAGACCTCTTCTTGACGAGTTGCGCGTTGAACATCTTGTTGCGGCTGGCCGGCGGCAGCCACGACAAGTGTTGCGAGACGAGAGGCGGAACCTGGGCGGGCGTCACCTGCGGTCTGCCGTCCACGAGTTCCGCGTACTGCTTGAGTTCTCCGCGGAAGGTCTCCTCGTCACGGCAGATCGCCTCGAACGCCTCGTAGAGGTCGACCTCCTTGGCGCCCATGGTCTCCTCGCGCCCGAGGTACAGGCGCACCAGGTCCCGGTAGCCGTTGCGGAAGCCGAACCAGCGGCCCATCTGCATCAGAGTCGAGGCGTTGTTCGTGCGGCGACGGTAGTAGGTGACGGTGAGTCCCTCGACGGTGAAGCCGCGGGCGAGCTTCTGGCCGCCGATGAGGATCTTCCAGATGGACCGCTTGTCGAAGTCCGCCTCGCCCGTCTCGATGTCCTTGTCACCGTTGACGACGATGATCGGCTGATCGTCCCCGCCGATCCGCATCGCGGCGGCTCCGATGTGCCGTGCGAGGTCGTCGTACGTGTCGGGGACGGCGTGTCCGTCGGCACGCTCGAGGGAGACCGGCAGGAGGTCGGTCTCGAACAGCTTCCGCAGCCTCTCGTGGCCTGCCGCTCCCGTGTAACCGGCGTCCCACCACAGCTTGGTGACCCGGCCCAGCAGTTCGCGGTGCGCCAGGGTGCGGACGGATTCGTGGATGAGCATCGTGTGGTGCTGGAAGTACCGGTGACCCAGGCCGTTCTCCTCGCGATAGAGCTTCATCGCGGCGGACAGGACGAACATGTCCATGGCCTTCTGCAGGGCGGTGTCGTCCTCGTCGTCCGCGAGGACGACGTCGCGTACGTGCGCCTTCTCGTTCGAGTTGGCGAACGTTCGCTCCGCGTACGGGATCACGGAGTCCAGGTCGTGGAAGTCCTGCACACCCATGTACCCGTCTGGGCGCGGCAGCGACACGATGAAGTCCTTCGGGAAGATGTCCTCGGTGTCGCCGGGGTCGACGAAGACGTTCGCGAAGGGTGTGGCGGTGTACCCGACGTACTGGGCCCGCGGCAGCATGTGCAGGAGTTCCGAGATCTTCTGGTTGATGGCCGTGCGCTCGGAGTCGGGCTTGCTCAGGTTGGCCGTGTTCACCGAAGCCTCGTCGGACTCGTCGTCGATGATGAGGACCGGGATCTCGGAGAGCGGTGTCTTGATCTTGTTGAGGTCCTGGACGAGCTTGGTGAGGACCGTCTTGTTCTTCTTGACGACCATCAGACGTGCCGAGGAACGGTGCAGGTTCTGCGGGTGGTGGAGCGGGAGCGCGGGCTCCCGCTTCTCGAACTCGAGAGCGACGATCCCCTGGAGGAGGCTCTTGTAGTCGTTGTCCCTGGTCGTCATGCGGACGATGTCGAAGGCGCCGAGAGTCGACGGAAGTCCCTTGTGGGAGAGGAACTTCCCCTGGGACCAGGCAGGGTCGTCCGCGTAGTCGGACTCGTACTCGGCGGCTCCGCGCAGGATGTTCTCGCGTCCCACCAGTTCCATGTCCAGGCGGCGTTGCGTCTGGGCACGAAGCAGGTTGAGCGTGCCGCCGAGCACGATGACCAGGCGATAGCCGGCGTCCACCGCCTTGGCGATGACGCCGGTGAAGTTGGCGGTCTTTCCGGACTGTACGTATCCGACGACCAGTCCCTTGGACTGGTACGCGGCCTCGTCGGTCGGATTCGCCAGCCGCTCGACGACATGGTCCGAGGCGGTGTCCAGCGCGGCCACCGCGGTCTCGGGCCAACCCTTGTCCTCCAGCAGGCGCCGGTAGGCGGGCCAGTACCAACTGCGCCCCTGCTGGGACTGAGGCGTGTACCAGGGTGTGAAGTCATCGCTGATGACCACATCACCCGACGCGTGCGGCACCGGCACCAAGGAGGACAGCAGTTGGCGGGTCTCCTCCCGCAGTCCCAGGAGGTCGAACACCTCGCTTCGACGTTGATCGGTGCGCGGGTCGGTGTGGGACCAGGCAGGGCCTTCCGCGTAGTCCCACTGGGTCAGTTGCTTGCGCCACAGCTCCACCAACTGGTCCGTGGAGTGCGAGGCGCGGAGCGCGTGCTGGAAGTCCGCCTCGTCGGCGAGGCGTTCGGCCTCGGGGCCCTCGTCCTCCGCCTGGTAGGCGAGCGCGCGCTGAAGGTTCTTGGGACGGTTGGCCTGCATCCCTCCGAGGGCCGATTTGTGGAGCGTGATGCGCACGACGTCGTCGTTGTTCATGGAGAGGGTTCCTCGAAGCTTCTTAGGGGAGGCGGAAGTCAGCCATTACGGAGGGGGGTTCGAGGGTCGGGTCGAGGCCGGTGACGTCGATCGTGTACTGGACGTCGGTGACGCGATCCCGTGCCGAGTCCGAGAACGACGACGTGTCGAGGCGCGGCAACGACGGGGCGTCGAGCACCCTCGGCTCCGACCGGGGCGTCCAGCGTTCGTCGTCGGGGACGTCCTCCGCCCAACCCGACGCCGCCAGCTGCCGGTCCAGACGATTCAGTGAAGCGGGCGCCTGCTCCGCCACGGCCGCACGCACGGCTCGGACGCAGTCGGACAGAGTCCGACCGTTGGCTCCGCCCCGCGTGAGTTGAACGGAGACGAACCACAGCGGACGTCCTGGGGCGGAGTCGAGCTGGCCGATGCCGTGGATCGTGTGGCGTCGCCGTTCCGCCGCCGTCGTCTTCACCTCCAGGTCGTAGTCCGGCAGGCCGAAGTCGTGCTCCTCGCCCTCGGGGCCGGTCCATGCCTCGACGGCGGTCTCCCAACCGTGCTTGCCGGCGACACAGCGCATGGTGGCCAGTTCCCCCATCAGGCCGAGACGTTTCTGCGTACTCAGGCCACGAGGGCGGCTGAGCAACGCGCTCCAGGCCCGTACCGTCTCCTCGAATGCCTGGTCGAGGGTACGGCCGTGCGTCACGATGCGGTCCGCGACCGCGGTCAACAGGTCGTGGAAGTCGCGCATCAGCGTGACCTGGGTCGTGCTGATGCGTGCCAGCCTCATGCCGGCCCGATCCTTGATCTGGTCGATCTGGATCGTGGGCAACGAGGAGCGTGGCGGGCGGTGGCGTCGATCGAGCTCCACAAGCAGGGCTATGTCCCGTCCGCCGCGGCCGACGACGTAGGAGACCTGGGGACGGGCCGAGGGAGGCGAGAGCGGGAAGGTGGTGGCCTGCCCCTGGCCGAGGAAGTACTCGACCTCCGTCCACGCGACGTGAGGGCCGTCAGTCATCGTCCACCACCTTGTCGAGTTCGGCACGGGCCGCAGAGACCAGGATGGACTGCCACAACTGGAGGTTGTCCTTCTCGCGGCTGCCGCTGTACTCCTTCTCGAAGACCTGGTTCAGGAGGATGTAGAGCAGGGACTTCAGCAGGGGCGCGTCGTTGAGGCCGCCGCGGCGACCGCCCAGGATGGCCGTCCGGTAGTGCTGGTTCAGCGTGATGGTGCGGATGCCGCGGTCGATGTCGAAGAAGAGGCTGTTGTCCAGTTTCTGCCAACGAATGGAGATCGGCTCCTCGTGCGGGATCGTGGGGAGTTCGTCGGCGATCGTCTCGCGCACGGTGGGGTCGAACCCCTTGCCCGGAGGGATGACGGCCCTGCGGGTGGTGCCTGCCCGCTTGCGCGCGTCGCGATAGACCCCGTCCGCCTCGGTCAAGTAGTCGAGGAACGTGCGGCCGTCGGCGTCGGCGGCGCTCTCCAGAGCGGCCGAGAACTCGGGCGAGGTCTCCACACCCGCCTTCTTCACCGTGAGCCGGAAGACGTCGTTGGCGGTGCCGGGCAGATCGATGGCGACGCGGGCGAGGGAGAGATGCTGCTCGGGCTGTCGGAAGTTGTTCCACCCTCCCGCTTGGACCAGACGGTCGTGCCGGTAGAAGTAGAAGCCCTGCCGTTCGGTGACGGAGCCGACGGCCTTGTACTCGTCGAGATTCGATTTCGGCGTCCACACGTGCGCCGAGAGCGACACCTCCCCGGCCGAGGTCAGGGCCGCGCGGAACCGGCGGGGGTACTCGGGGTGACCGCTCACCGGGTAGCCGAAGGGGTCGAGGGGCTCGACACCGAAGTCCAGGTAGACGGTGCCCGTTCGTACGTCCTCGACGGCGATCGTGATGTTGAAGTCGGGCCGTGCCAGGAACCGGTGCAGGTACAGACCCAGGTGAAGGCCGAGCTTGTTGATGGTGCGTTGCAGGTAGCGGTCGGTCTGACCGCCCCCACCGTGCTTGGGGAAGTCCTTCACGCCGTCCCATCGGATGACGGTGCCCTGCCAGACGATGGGACGCTCCGCGTACCGATCGACGAGCGCCTGGGCGTACGACGGCTCCACGATGTCGCATTCGAATCCGGCGACGGCGCGCTCCATCAGCCAGCGGCGCCCCGTGGCACGGGTGCGCTTGGTGGTGCTGACGACGGTCACGGAGGAGGCATGACTGAGGGAGGCGGACTTCAGGCCGGTGCCGAACATACCGAGGGCGTTCTCGGCGTAGTCGCGCCGACCACCGACGGTCATCGCGATGTCCAGTTCCTCGTCCGTCATGCCCTTGCCGTCGTCGACCACGAGGAGACTGACGAGTTGGTCGCCGTCCCGAAGGAAGTGGATCACCACGTCCTTCGCTCCGGCGTCGATCGAATTGTCGACCAGGTCGGCGACGGCCACCTCGAAGCCGTAGCCCTGACTGCTCAGGGCCTCCATGTAGCGCGCGTCGGGGGGAAGACGCTTGCTGCCGGCGGTGGGAACGTCGAATTGCCAGTCGGTGGTCATGTACTCGCCTCGAGGTGCAGCCGATAATGCGATCAATGGTGACCCTATTGCGCGGGTCGGACAATGGGTGGTCGGTCCGGGTCTGGCCCGACAGGGAGGTCAGCCGGGGGTGTTCGGCCCGTCCCGGTCGTCGACGGCGAGCCTGCGCGCCGCGGCCACGGAGCGGGCGACCGCGTCGGGGCTCTCGTGCTCCCAGTAGCGCAGCACCGTCCAGCCCGCCGCCTCCAGGTGCCGGGTCGTCTCGCTGTCGCGCGCCATGTTCCTGTCCAGCTTGTTCCGCCACCACTCCGCGTTCGCCTTGGGTTGCGTGGCGTGTTGAGGGCAGCCGTGCCAGAAGCAACCGTCCAGGAAGACCGCGATTCTGGCCCTGGTGAACACGATGTCGATCGTGCGGCGAGGCATCCCGGGTACCGGCACGTTCACCCGGTATCGCAGGCCCGCCGCGTGCAACAGGCGTCGGACCGCGACCTCGGGCGCCGTGTCGCGGGAACTCTGCTTGCTCATCCGGGCGGAGACGGCGGGGGAGGACGGGACGGCATGGGGCACGAGGGCAATTCTGCCGGCGCGCGGGGCGCGGGTGTCTTGAGCGCGAGAAGTCGACCGACAAGGTCGGTACGGGCTCTCCCCGCCGTCGCGCGGTCACGCACCCCCACTGCTTTCATGGACCCATGACCAGCAAAAGCGTCACAGTCGAGCGTCGTATCGCCGTGCCCCGCGAGACCGTGTGGGCCGCGCTCACCGATCTGGTGGGGATGGAGCGCGTCCTGAGTGGGGTCACCAAGGTCGAGGTGTTGTCCGACGGGGCGTTCGGGGTCGGGACGCGGTGGCGGGAGACTCGGCGGATGTTCGGGAAGGACGCCACCGAGGAGATGTGGGTGACCCGGTGCGAGGCGCCCGAGGGGTACGTCGTCGAGGCCGAGTCGCACGGGTCCCACTATGTGTCGGAGTGGGAGCTGCGGGCGGACGGGCCGGAGACGACCACCGTGCGGATGACGTTCGGCGCGTCGTCCACCGGGGGCGGGATCATGAACGTGCTCGCCAAGGTGATGGGGCCCGTGGGCGCCCGTGCCGTCCGCAAGGCCATCGAGAAGGATCTCGACGACGTGGCGGCGGCCCTGGAGGGCCGGGCGCGGTAAGGGCTGAGCCCGGGTGGAGAGGGGGCCGGGGCCGGCCCCCTCCTCGCCTCACTCCGCCCCGTGGCACTCCCCGTACGCCCGGCCCGACCCGCACCAGCAGGTCGTCCCCCGCTGGGGCGGCCACTCCGTGGCCCGGCCGCGGGCCGCGAGGGTGGTCGCGTACTGGGGGAGGAGGGAGCTGTCGCTCGGGGACGTGCCCTCCGAGGCCGCGAACGCCTCGTACGAGGGGACCGTGCCCGTGACGATGCCCAGGTTCGGGGTGCCGGAGCCGGCCAGCTCGCGCAGCGACGCCTCTATCGTCGCGAGGTGGGAGTCGTGGGACGGGTACTCCTCGGCCAGCGGCGGGTACGCCTCCAGCAGTTCCGCCAGCTCGGTCGCCGGCCAGTGCAGGACCGCCACCGGGAAGGGCCGGGAGAGCGCCTCGCGGTACGCGCCCAGTTCCGCGCGCAGACGGGAGATCTCCGCCTGGAGTTCCGCCGGGTTGTCCGAGCCGAGGGACCAGATCCGCTTGGGGTCGTGGAGTTCGTCGAGGGAGACGCCCGAGGTGGGGGAGGACTGGGCGAGGTGGAGCGTGTCCGCCAGGGTGTCCCAGTCGTCGTGGGCCGCGCCCTGCATACGGCGCACCCGGTGCCGTCCGTAGAGGAGCGGGTGGGTCGGGTACGGGGGTTCCTGGACGTCCGTCAGGAGCAGTCGGACGCCTTCCGTGAACGTCTCCTGCGCCGCCTGGAGCTCGTCGTGCGACTCCAGGGCCTCGGCCACGATCACCCAGGGGGCCGGATCGCGGGGCGCCGCCGCGCGGACGCCGTCGATGATCGCGCGGGCCTCCGCCTCGTGGCCGTACTCCCACAGGTTCGCGGCCTTCAGGGCGCGCACCAGGTAGGGGCTCTCCAGCGCACCCGCCGAGGAGAGCAGGCGGTCGTAGAGGGTGGACGCGGCGGGGCGGTCGCCGGAGAGTTCCAGATGGGCCGCGGCCTGGAGCAGCAGGGCTTCGGCGTCCTCGGGATACAGTCCGGCGGTCCGCTCCAGGCGTGCCGCTTCGGCGGTGTGGTCGACGTTCTCGGCAGGCGTGTCGGGGCGCATGGGTGACACCGTACTGCGGGGGCCCGGCGAGCGTGAGATACCCGCAGGCCAGGCCCGCCTCGTACAGCTGCCCGTCGCCGGGGCGTCACCGTCCGGCAGGGGTGCCCGTTCCTAGATCGTCACCCCGTCCACGTGCAGGGTCTGCACCGCGCCCGCCGCGAACGGCACGCTCACCGATTTTCCGCTCAGGTAGGTGTCGTTGTACGCGCGGTACATGTCCCCGCCTCCGGTGACCGTGTTCCAGCGCGGGACCAGGCCGCCGGAGCCGCCGGTGACCGTGGTGAAGCGGGAGAGGTCGAAGGTGAGGGTCTGGGCGGTGGTCGCGGTGTTCACGGCGACCAGGACGAGGCGGCGGGCGGTCGCGTCGTAGGCCGCGGCCGCGTAGCTGACGCCGGTGTCGAGGACGGTCATGCCGGGGCGGATGTGACGGCTGAACTGGGCCATGACGTAGTACTTGGGCTGGACGGTGGTCGGCTGGAGGGTGTTCGCGTCGTACGCGATCATCGCCCAGCCCGTCGAGGGATCCATCACTTGCCAATAGCACCAGGCGGTCGGGTGCAGCCAGCGGAAGTCGTAGCAGAGGTTGCGGGCCATGCTCAGGCCGGTGCCGTCGCTGTCGCCGGTCTCGGAGTTCCAGAGCTTCTTGCCGGAGGTCGTCACCACGTCCGTGTACAGCAGGTCCCGGCGCCCGCCCGTGCCCTGGTAGCCGTGCACGTTGACCTGCGCGACCAGTGCCTTCGTCGAGGCGCCGAAGGCGGCCCAGGTGCTGCGCGCGGTGTCGTAGTTGGTCTCGTCCGAGGCCGAGATCCGTACGCCGGTCAGGCCGCGCTTGTCCAACTCGCTGCGCATGTAGGGCAGTACGGCCGCCTGGACGGCCGGGTCGAGGTGGCAGCCCTCCTGGGTGCCGGTGGCGGTCCACCAGCTGGACGCCGGTTCGTTGAAGGGGTCGACGGTCGCGAAGTTCACGCCCCAGTTCGTTCGCGCGTACAGGGCGACCGCGGCCAGGTGGGAGGCGTGCTGGCGGTAGTTCCAGGTCTGGAGGTTGTTGCCGCCGTCCGCGGCGCCGGACGGGTTGTGGTTGTAACACATCCACCACATGGGGGAGTTGGCGAAGAGTTCGGTGACGGCTCCGCGCTGTACGGCCTTCTGGAGCATCGCGCGCTGGGTCGCGTCCGCGGTCCAGTCCCAGGCCGAGGACGCCGGGTCCTCGTTGGACCAGTCCTGCCAGTGGCCCTCGATCTGCTTGAAGGCGGGGATGTTCGGCGACACGGTCATCGTCTCGCCGTTGACGCTGTTCCAGCTGCACGCGCCGAGGTTGTGGCGGGCGATGTTCAGGCCGAGGCCGGGGAGCGAAGTGCCGTTGTAGGTGACGGACTTGGTCGTGAAGAACAGGTCGGCGAAGTCGTCGCGGGTGCCGAAGACATTGCCCCACCAGGCCAGGGAGGTGCCCCAGCCCTCCCAGGTGCCGTACCGGGTACCGGGGTTGACCGCGATGGTCGCGTCCGCGTGCGCGGCGCCCGTGGCCAGGGCGCCGCCCAGGACCGCTCCGCCCGTCGCCGCCAGCAGAGTTCTGCGTCGGATCATGACTTCTCCGCTCTGGATGGCCTGTCCCGTACATGCCATCAGGAAGCATCGGGGGGCGGTCGGGGGCTTGTCGAGGGTTTCGACAGCCCTTTCTAAAACCGGTGTACGAAGTCTCGAACGGGCGCCATGGCTCTGGTGACTTGGAGGACTTCCGCCTATCGTTCGGGCTCCCGCGGAGCGCCGGGGCGACCGTGAAGGAGGCGTCCGTGAAGGAGGCGTCCGTGATGCGCCGAGCCCGCGTCGTCCGGTACGGGACCCGGCGGCGGCGCGCCCTCGGCCGGCGGGTGCTGTGGACCGGCGGCGAACTGCTCGTCACCGTCGGGCTCGTCCTGCTGCTCCTCGTCGTCCACCAGCTGTGGTGGACCAACCGCGAGGCCAGGGCGGAGGCCGGCCGCGGGGTCGCCGCGCTGGAACGGGAGTGGGCGGCCACCGGCCCTTCCGAGGAGCCGGGGCCGCAGCCGGATCGGCCGGACCCCGCCCCGGAACCCTCCCGGCGTCCGGCCGGTCGGCCCACGGCCCCGGACACCCCGCCCGACCGCTCCCTCGCCTACGCCATCCTCTCCGTCCCCGCCCTCGGCCTGCGCGTCCCGGTCGCCGAGGGAGTCAGCAGGGGCGGGGTCCTCGACCAGGGGTACGTCGGCCACTACCCGCGCACCCAACAGCCCGGCCGGCCCGGCAACTTCGCCCTCGCCGGGCACCGCAACACCCACGGCGAGCCCTTCCGGCGGCTCGACCGGCTCGGGGAGGGGGACGAGATCGTCGTCGAGACGGGGGCCGCCGTGTACACGTACACCGTCGACCAGGTGCTGGCGCAGACCTCCGCGCGGGACACCGGGGTCATCCGGGCCGTGCCCCGCAGTCTCGTCCATCCCGGGCGCGGCTACCGCGAGCCCGGGTACTACATCACCCTCACCACGTGCACGCCCGAGTACACCTCCCGGTACCGCCTCGTGGTGTGGGGGACGCTCAGCTCCATGCGGCCGCGTTGAGGTATAACGGACCCACGGTCGAGTCGACATGCGGGACGGGGAGGGGGTGGCACGATGGTGACCCTCGCGCGCTGGCCCGCACTGCGGCCCGTCCTCGTCCTCCTCGCCGTCCTCCTCGACGTCCTGCTGCTCGAATCCGGCGGCCTCTTCGCGACCGTCGCCCTGGCCGCCACCGCCGCGGCCGGTTCCGCGCTCGCCGTCTGTTCGCTGATCGCCGCGCGCTCCGCGCCCGCCGTGCCGCCCACCCGGGTCCGTACGGCCATCCGTGACCGGGCCCGCCGTACCGCGTTCCTCCCGCAGCGCGACCCCGACGCCAGGGGCCGCACCCGTCCCCGGGCCCCCGGACGCGCCCTCCCGGCGACCGCCGCGTAGGGCCGTACAGCAGGGCAAGCACCGCTTCCACGTTGTCCGACCTCGCGCGGGTCGTCATGCCGCTGTTTCCTCATCCGGCACGACGGGACCCCCGGAGGGCTCACCCATGTCCGTTTTCGCGCGCCTTGTCGAGCAGCTCGCCGAGCTGCTCCAGCCCCTCTTCCACGGCTCGGCGGCCGCCGCCGCGATCGTCCTGTTCACCGCGCTCGTCCGGCTGCTCGTGCACCCGCTGTCCCGTGCCGCCGCCCGCGGGCAGAAGGCCCGCACCGCGCTCCAGCCGCAACTCGCCGAACTGCGCCGCAAGCACGCCAAGAACCCCGAGCGGCTCCAGCGGGCCGTGCTGGAACTGCACACCGAGCACAAGGTGTCGCCGCTCGCCGGGTGCCTGCCCGGACTGCTTCAGGCGCCCGCCTTCATCCTGCTGTATCACCTCTTCTCCAGCCAGGAGATCGGCGGCCGTGCCAATGAACTCCTCGCCCACGAGCTGTTCACCGCGCCCCTCGGCGGCCGTTTCACCGACGCCCTGGCCCTGGGCGGGGCGGCCGGGTTCGTGTATCCGGCGCTGTTCCTCCTCGTCCTCGGGGTCGCCCTGTTCAACTTCCGCCGCAGCAAGGTGGTCCTGGCCGGCTCCGCGCCCCTGGACACCCCGGGGGCCGGCGCGGTCGCCAAGGTGATGCCGTTCATCTCCTTCTTCACGCTGGTCACCGTGGCCGTCGTACCGCTCGCCGCCGCGCTGTACGTGGTCACCAGCTCGACCTGGAGCGCGGTGGAACGGGCCGCGCTCTATCGGTGACCCGCGTGCCGTCCGTGCCCGCGTTCTACCGGTGACCCGCGTGCCGTCCGTGCCCCGCGTTCTACCGGTGACCCGCGCTGTATCGGCGACCCGCGGTCTTGCCGTGACCCGCGTTCTACCGGTGACCCGCGGTCCAGTACGTGAACCGGGTATTGCGGACTGGACCTCGAACTTGGAGGATCGGCCAAGTCCGCCGATGGCTGCACCCGTCGGCGGGCGCCCCCGCGATCGAGGGAGATTGTGACCATGAAGCTGCTGCGAGTCGGTACGGCCGGAGCGGAGCGGCCCGCGCTGCTCGACGCCGAGGGCGTCCTGCGCGATCTGTCGGGCGTCGTGCCGGACATCGACGGAGGGCTGCTCGCCGACGACGAGGCGCTCGCCCGGATCCGTGCCACGGCCGGTGGGCTGCCGGTCCTGGACGCGGCGGGGCTGCGCGTCGGGCCGCCGCTGGCGCGGATCGGCAAGATCGTGTGCATCGGGCTGAACTACCACGACCACGCCCGCGAGACGGGGGCCGAGCCGCCCGGCGAGCCGGTCGTCTTCTTCAAGGCACCGGACACGGTCGTGGGTCCGCACGACACGGTGCTCGTCCCGCGCGGCTCGGTGAAGACCGACTGGGAGGTCGAGCTGGCCGTCGTCATCGGGCGTACGGCCCGCTACGTCGAGTCGGCCGAGGCGGCGCTCGGGCATGTCGCCGGGTACGCGGTCGCGCACGACGTGTCGGAGCGGGAGTTCCAGATCGAGCGGGGCGGGACCTGGGACAAGGGGAAGAACTGCGAGACGTTCAACCCGCTGGGCCCCTGGCTGGTGACCGCGGACGAGGTGCCCGACCCGCAGGACCTGCGGCTGCGGCTGTGGGTCAACGGGGAGTTGAAGCAGGACGGCACGACCGCCGAGCAGATCTTCCCGGTGGGTGAAGTCGTCCGCTACGTCAGCCAGTTCATGACCCTGTACCCGGGGGACGTGATCAACACCGGTACGCCGGCGGGCGTGGCGCTCGGGCAGCCGGAGCCCAAGCCGTTCCTGCGGGCCGGGGACGTGGTGGAGCTGGAGATCGACGGACTCGGGCGCCAGCGCCAGGAGTTCAAGGACGCGTGAGAGGGGTGTGGTGAGGTCCCCGGCGTACGGCCGGGGACCTCACACCGCTCCGGACGACGACCCGGTCAGGCCCGGTCGTCCTTCGCCAGGTACTCCTCCAGCGCCGCCACCACGAACCGGTGGTCCTCCAGCTGCGGCAGCCCGCTGACCGTGATCGCGCCGATCACGCCGACGCCCTCCACGGTGAGCGGGAAGGAGCCGCCGTGCGCCGCGTAGGTGTCGGGATCGAGGCGGGCGGACTCCTCGAAGGTCGTGCCCTTGGCACGGGCACGGGCACCGACCAGGTAGGACGAGGACTGGTAGCGCTCGACGACCCGGCGCTTGCGGGCGATCCAGGCGTCGTTGTCGGGCGTGGCGCCCGGCAGCGCGGCGTGGAAGAGCTGCTGACCGGCGCGGTGGATGTCGACGGCGACCGGGGCCTGGCGCTCGCGGGCCATCTCCACCAGCAGCGAGCCGAGCCGCCAGGCGTCGTCGGGGGTGAACTCCCGGAAGACCAGGCGGTGTTCCTGCGCCTGGAGCTCCTCGATGGTCGGGGTGATCTCCGGGGTGAACTTCGGGGTGATCCCGGTGTTGTGCGTCACAGTGCCACCACCACTCCGTCGCGGGCCGAACGGCGGGCCGCCTCCAGGACGTCGAGGGCGGCGGCCGCCTCAGTGGCGGGCACCGGGTTGGCGCCGCCGCTGGTGATGGCCCTGGCCACGGCCGCATAGTACGCGGGGTAGTCGCCCGGCAGGGTCGGTTCGGCGCGGCCTTCGCCGGTCAGCGGAGACTCACCGGCGCCGACGCGGCCCCACAGGGACTCCGGCTCGGTGCCCCAGCCGTCGCCGGGCAGCTCGCCCTCGCGCAGGGCCGCCTCCTGGGGGTCGAGGCCGTGCTTGACGTAGCCCGCCTTCGAGCCGAGCACCCGGAAGCGGGGGCCGAGCTGCGCGGTGGTGGCGGAGACGTAGAGGTGGGAGCGGACCCCGCTCGCGTGCGTGATCGCGATGAAGGTGTCGTCGTCGGTCTCGGCGCCGGGGCGGCGGACGTCGGACTCGGCGTAGACGGAGGCGGCGGGGCCGAAGAGGACCAGCGCCTGGTCGACGACGTGGCTGCCGAGGTCGTAGAGGAGGCCGCCGATCTCGGCCGGGTCGCCGGACTCGCGCCAGCCGCCCTTGAGCTGGGGCCGCCAGCGCTCGAAGCGGGACTCGAACCGGTACACGTCGCCCAGCTCGCCCTCGTCGATCAGCTTGCGCAGGGTGAGGAAGTCGTTGTCCCAGCGGCGGTTCTGGAAGACCGACAGCAGCAGTCCGCGTTCCTCGGCGAGGGCGGCGAGGTCACGGGCCTCGGCGGCGGTGCCGGCGACCGGCTTGTCCACGACGACCGGCAGGCCGGCCTTGAGGGCGGCGGTGGCCAGCGGGACGTGCGTCTTGTTCGGGGACGCGATGACGACCAGGTCGAGCTCGTCGGCGCGGGCGAACAGCTCGTCGGCGGTCGCGGCGACCCGGACGCCCGGGTGCGCGGCGCGGGCCTGCTCCTGCCGTTCCGGGTTGGCGGTGACGACCGTGTCGAGGACGAGGCCCTCGGCGGCGGCGATCAGCGGGGCGTGGAAGACGGAGCCGGCGAGGCCGTAGCCGATCAGGCCGGTGCGGAGGGGAGTGCCAGTCATGCCCCTACTTTCGCAACGCTGTTGCGAAAGTGCAAGCGGAGGGCAGAATGGGGGGCGTGAGCAGTACAAAGGGAATCAGTGGCGCGGCGGGGGTGAACCTTCCGGTGCTGCGCGGGCACAACGACGCGCTCGTCCTCGACCTGCTGCGGGCGGCCGGTCCGGACGGGATCAGCCGGCTGGAGGTGGCCGAGCGGATCGGGCTGACCCCGCAGGCCGTCAGCAAGATCACCGCGCGGCTGCGGGCGGACGGACTCGCGGCCGAGGCGGGCCGGCGGGCGTCCACCGGCGGCAAGCCGCGCACGGCCCTGCGCCTGGTGCCCGGGGCCGGACACGCGGTGGGCGTGCACCTGGACCGGGACGCGCTGCGGGCGGTGCTGGTGGACCTGACCGGGACGGTGGTGGCCGAGCGGTCCGCCCCGCTGGACCTGGGCGCGGGCCAGCCCGCGGTGGTGGCGGGGGTGGTGCGCGAGGTCACCGCGCTGGTCGCGGGCCGGCCGCTGGGCACCCTGCTCGGGGTCGGCGTCGGCCTGCCCGGCCCGCTGGACCACGCCCGCGGGGTGCTGCACCGGGTCACCGGTTTCCCCGACTGGGACGGCTTTCCGCTCCGCGCGGAGCTGGAGCGGGCCCTCGCGGTGCCGGTGGTGGTCGACAAGGACACCAACGCCGCCGCTCTCGGGCTCGCGGTCGGCGGGGTCGGTGAGTCCTTCGCCTATCTGCACTTCGGGGCGGGGCTCGGCGGGGGGCTGGTGCTCGGCGGTGTCGTGCACCGCGGGGCGCGGACCGGGGCGGGGGAGTTCGGGCACCAGATCCTCCAGCTCGACGGTCCCGTCTGCGACTGCGGCAACCGGGGCTGCGTGGAGGCCCTGTGCCTGGCCGCCGTGGGCCGGGAGGACTTCGAGGAGGCCGCCCGGGTGCTGGGCACCGGCGCCGCGAACCTGGTGGCGCTGCTGGACATCGACGTGGTGCTGCTGGGCGGCCGTACGGTCGCGGCCCGGCCGGAGTGCTTCGTGGGCGGGGCGGCGTCGGTGCTGGCGGAACGGGGCCGGCGGACGGGGGAGGCCGCGGTGCCGGTACGGCTGGCGCCGGGCGATGGGCGGGAGGTCGCCGAGGGGGCGGCGCAGTTGCTGCTGGCGCCGCTGTTCGGGCGGGGCGAGGGGTGACGGGGCGGCGCCCCCTGCTGGTGCTGCCGCTGCTCTGATCGAGGGGACTTGCGGGGCCGTACGGGGTGGCTGACCCGGAGGGGCCACCCCCTCCGGCATGGTCATGTGTTCATGCGACTGTCTGATTCCGCCGCCCCTCTGCTCCTCGGCCTCGCCCTGCTCGGCGCGCCGGGCGTGGCGCACGCCGCCGACCCGGGGGACACCTGTACCGGCTCCGACGGCCGGACCTTCCCGTTAAGCACCGAGATCCGCGGGGGCCCCGACCGCTACGAACCCGGCGGCGGTTACGGCACCTGGTATCTCGACCTCACCAACAAGACCGGCCTGACCTGTCGTGATGTCCACCCCGTCGTGGTCCTCGTCGACGAGCGGCGCGCCCTGGAGCCCGACCAGCCCCAACTGGAGTTCTACGCCGGCGGCCGGGCCCACCCGGTCCGCTTCGAGACCACCGACGAGGACGAACTCGTCGGCCCCTTCGAGGGGTTCCCCGGATTCACCGTGGGTCCCCGAGAGACCGTCAGCGTGAAGGTCCGGCTCGCGCTGACCTCCGAGGCCGCGCCCAACCGCGTCACCGTCAACGCCGCCGTGGTGCAGCGCCACGACGACGACGGGGAGTGGATCGGTCAGAGCGGCGACTACCGCTTCGGCATCGGAACGGACCCCGTGGCCACCGAGCCCGCCGCCACCGGACCCGCCGCCACCTCCGCACCCCGGCCCACCTCCCCGGACGGCGAGGCCACCGGGGGAGCGGACCCGGGTACCTCCGCCGGGGCGACCCCGCCGCCCCTGGACTTCGCCGGGGAGGAACTGGCCAGCACCGGTACCCCCACCGCCGTCGCCGGGACCGTCGCCGCGCTGCTCGTCGCCGCCGGTTCCGCGCTGCTGTTCCTGCGGAGGCGTCGTTGACTCGGGTGCTGTTTCTGCGGAGGCGTCGTTGACTCGGGTGCTGCTTCTGCCGAGGCGCCGCTGAACGGGGCGCTGCTCCCCGGGGAGGCGCCGCCGAACCGGCCGCTGCTCCCGCGGAGGCGCCGCCGAACCGGGCGGGCCGGTCTGCGACGATCCCTTGCGTGGACTACCCGAACGACCAGGCTCCCGGCGCCCCCGTCCGCTCCGGCATCCCCGAGCACGGACGCATCCCGAAGTACTACGCGGTCAAGGCGCGCATCGACCGGCTGCTGGCGGACCTTCCCGAGGGCAGCGCCATCCCCACCGAGCGGGACCTCTCCGAGGAGTACGACGTCGCCCGCGAGACCGTACGGCAGGCGCTGCGCGAACTGGTGCTGGAGGGCAGGCTGCGCCGGCAGGGCCGCGGCACCGTGGTGGCCGGGCCGAAGCTGGAGCAGCCGCTGTCGCTCGCCAGCTACACCGAGGGCGTCCGCAGGCAGGGCCGCACCCCCGGCCGTACCCTCGTCACCCTCGACCGCTTCCCCTGCCCCGAGGCGCTCGCCGCGGAGACCGGGCTGACCCGCGGTGAACCGGTCTGGCACCTGGAGCGCGTCCTGCTCGCCGACGAGGAGCGGGTCGGCCTGGAGAGCACCTACGTGGCGGTCGCCCGGGTGCCCCGTCTGGACACCGCCTTCGACCCCGACTCCTCCTTCTACGCCTACCTCCACTCCGAGGGCATCGCCTTCGGGGACGCCGACGAGCGCATCGAGACCGTGCTCGCGACCCCCCGCGAGGCCCTGCTCATCGGCACCCCGCCCGCCCTGCCGATGCTGCTGATCCACCGGATCTCCCGGGACACCTCCGGTGAGCCCCTGGAGCGCGTCCGCACCCTCTACCGAGGCGACCGCTTCTCCTTCAGCGCCCATCTGAGCGGCTGACAATCGGCTGAAAAGCACCCTTCTGACCCGCCTTGTAGAATCACGAAACGATAACGGGTCTAGCCCAAACGTGATGGGTCGTTCACGCTCCCGTTGGTAGCCGGACCATTCCGGTTCCCCGAGTCCGAGGAGCGTTGCCGTCGTGAGAGTGATAGTCGTCGGAGCGGGCGTGGTGGGCACCCTGCACGCCCGGCAGGCAGTGGAACGCGGCCATGAGGTCGTACAGATCGAGCGCGAGGCGGAGGCCCGCGGTGCCTCACTGCGCAACTTCGGCCAGATCTGGGTCAGCGGCCGTGCCGCGGGCGAGGAGCTGCGGACCGCCCTGCGCGCCCGCGAACTGTGGGAGGAGATCGGCGCCCGGGTGCCGGGGCTGGGCTTCCGGGCCAACGGCTCCCTCACGCCCGTCCGCGGCGACCTCGAACTCGCCGTCGCCGAGGC
Organism: Streptomyces sp. NPDC048002; assembly: GCF_040653275.1. Lineage (NCBI taxonomy): Bacteria > Bacillati > Actinomycetota > Actinomycetes > Kitasatosporales > Streptomycetaceae > Streptomyces > Streptomyces sp. NPDC048002. The sequence goes on from NZ_JBEZNL010000006.1 coordinate 158,782, forward strand.
GGCGGTCGCCGCGCCGGACGCCGCCGCCCGCGGCCACAAGCTGCTCACCCCGGCCGAGGCCCGCGCCCTGAACCCCGCCCTGCGCGGCACGTTCACCGCCGCCCTGTACTGCGAGCGGGACGCCGCCGTGGAGCCCCGCACCGCCCAACTCGCCCTGCGCGAGGAGCTGCTGAGGTCGCCGAGGTACACCTTCCTGCCCGGCCGCGAGGTCCGCGAGGTCACCGGCCCCGGCGCGGTCCGCGACGACCACGGCGACGTGCACCGCGGCGACGTCGTCGTGCTGTGCACCGGCGCCTGGCTCGGCGGACTCGTCCGCGAACTGGCCGGCCCCGGACTGCCGGTGCGCCGGGTCCGCCTCCAGATGATGCAGACCGACCCGCTGGGCGAACCGCTCACCACCTCGGTCGCCGACGCCGACAGCTTCCGCTACTACCCGGCCTACGGCGGCGGCGCCCTCGACGCGCTCGGCGCCGGGCAGCCGCAGACCGAGACCGCCGCCCGGCACCGGATGCAGCTGCTCATGGTCCAGCGCGCCGACGGCGGACTGACCATCGGGGACACCCACGAGTACGAGCACCCCTTCGCCTTCGACACCCTCGAAGACCCCTACGACCACCTCACCGAGGTCGTCGAATCCTTCCTCGGCCGCCCGCTGCCCAAGGTGCGGCGCCGCTGGGCGGGCGTGTACGCCCAGTGCACCGACCCCGCCCGTGTCGTCCACCGCCGGCAGGTGCGCGACGGGGTGTGGCTGGTCACCGGGCCCGGCGGGCGCGGCATGACCTGCTCGCCCGCGATAGCCGAGACCACCGCGAACGAACTGGGCTGGTGACAGACATGACCAACCACACCCACGACACCCAGCGCATCCGCGAACCAGACCGCGCGCGCGAACCAGACCGCGCCCACGACCCCGACGACCCCCACGACATCCGGCTCGTCGTCCTCGACATGGCCGGTACCACCGTCGCCGACGGCGGCCTCGTAGAGCAGGCGTTCGCCGCCGCCGCGCGGCACCTCGGCGCCGACCCCGCCCCGATGCTCGACCACGTCCGCGCCACCATGGGCGAGTCCAAGATCTCCGTCTTCCGGCACCTGTTCGGCGACGAGGCGAAGGCGCGGGCGGCCAACACCGCCTTCGAGGCGGCCTACGCCCACCTCGTCGACGAGGGCCGGATCGCGCCCGTACCCGGAGCCCGCGAGGCCATCGAGAAGCTCACCGCCCAGGGCCGGACCGTGGTCCTGAGCACCGGATTCGCCCGCCCCACCCAGGACGCCATCCTCGACGCGCTCGGCTGGCGGGACCTGGTCCCGCTGACGCTGTGCCCGGCCGACGCGGGGGGCCGCGGACGCCCGTACCCGGACATGGTGCTCAGCGCCTTCCTGCGCACGGCCGCCGCGGACGACGTCCGGCAGACCGCCGTTGTCGGCGACACCTCCTACGACATGCTCAGCGGCGTCCGCGCGGGCGCCGGCCTGGTCGCCGGTGTCCTCACCGGCGCCCACGACCGCGCGGCGCTCCGCGCGGCCGGCGCCGGCCAAGTCCTCGACTCCGTCGCGCAGTTGCCGGACCTCCTCGCATGAACAGCGGCATCCGCTTCGACGGCGTCACCGTCGCCTACGACGGCCAGGTCGTCCTCGACTCCCTGGACCTCACCGTCGCGCCCGGCGAGGTGATGGCCCTGCTCGGGCCGTCCGGATCCGGCAAGACCACCGCGCTGCGGGCGGTCGCCGGATTCGTACGGCCCACCGCGGGGCGGGTCCTCCTCGGCGACCGGGACGTCACCGGCCTGCCCCCGCACCGGCGCGGCATCGGCATGGTCGTCCAGCAGTACGCGCTCTTCCCGCACCTGCGCGTCGAGGAGAACGTCGCCTTCGGCCTCAAGGCCCGCCGGGTGCCCCGCGCCGAGCTCCGCGAACGGGTCGCCGAGGCGCTGGAGATGACCGGCATGGCCGCCTACACCCGCCGCCACCCCCGGGAGCTGTCCGGCGGCCAGCAGCAGCGCGTCGCCATCGCGCGGGCCCTCGCCGTGCGGCCCTCCGTCCTGCTCCTGGACGAACCGCTCTCCGCGCTCGACGCCCGCCTGCGCTCCGGCATGCTCGCCGAACTGGCCCGCCTGCACCGCGAACTCCCCGACGTCTCCTTCCTGTACGTCACCCACGACCAGGTCGAGGCGCTCACCCTCGCCGACCGGATCGCCGTCATGGACAGCGCCCGGCTCCAGTCCTGCGGCACCCCGCGGGAGTTGTACCGGGCGCCGGCCGACGAGTTCACCGCCTCCTTCGTCGGCAACGCCAACCTGCTTCCGGTGAAGGTGACTTCGGGCGGCGCCTCCTTCGCGGGGACCGGGATCGACGTCGACACCGCGCGGATCGCGCCCGGAGCGGCGGCCACCCTGTGCGTACGGCCCCACCTGGTGGGGCTGGGGGAGGGCCCCAACCGGCTGCGCGGCACCCTCGCCGAACTCCAGTGGCGCGGCCCCACGCACCGCCTCCACGTCGACGTCGACGGGCACCGGGTCATGGCCGACCTGCGCGAACTGCGCGACCCGCCCGCCCTCGGCGACCCGGTCACCGTGCACTTCGCCCCGGAGGACGCCGTACTGCTGCCCGCGGGGGTGAGCGGCGATGACGGCTGAACCCGCGGCGATGACGGCTGAACCCGCGGCGGTGCGGCCCGCCCCGCACCGCCCGCTCCGGGTGCGCCCGCTCCCCGCCCGGATGCGGCCCTGGCTGTGGGCGCTGCCCCCGGTCGGGCTCCTCGCCCTCTTCTTCCTCTACCCGCTCGCCCTCGTCGTCCGGCAGTCCTTCCGGCCCGACACCGGCGGCACCTCCCTCGCGCCCTACACCGAGGTCCTCGCCTCCGAGTCCTTCCGTGAGGCACTGTGGACCACGGTCTGGCTGGCGCTCGCCGCCACCGCCGGATGCGTGGTCCTCGGCTTCCTGCTGGCCCTGGTGATCGCCTTCGTCCCGTTCCCCGGGGCCCGGACGGTCTCCCGGTTCGTGGACGTCTTCCTCTCCTTCCCCTCCTTCCTCATCACCCTCGCCCTGCTGTTCGTCTACGGCACCGTCGGCATGGCGAACGGGGCGTGGACGTCCGTCACCGGCGCCGCCGAGGGGCCCTTCCGGTTCCTGGCCACGCCCTGGGGCGTCCTGCTCGCCGAGATCACCTACTTCACGCCGTTCGTGATGCGCCCGCTGCTCGCCGCGTTCGCCCAGCTCGACACCGCGCAACTGGAGGCGGCGTCCTCCCTCGGCGCGCGGGCGCCCAGGATCGTGCGGCGGATCATCCTGCCCGAGGCGCTGCCCTCCCTCGCGGCCGGCGCCGGACTGGTCCTGGTGCTCTGCCTCAACGAGTTCGGCATCGTGCTCTTCACCGGCGCCAAGGGCGTCACGACCCTGCCCGCCCTCGTCTACGGCAAGGCGATCCTGGAGTCCGACTACCCGGGCGCCTGCGTGGTCGCCGTCGTCAACGTCCTGATCTCCGTCGGCCTGTACGGCCTGTACCGGGTGGTGAGCCGTCGTGCTGGTGCATAGCCGCGGAGCCAGGTGGGCCGTGTGGGCGCTGTTCGGCCTGCTCTTCCTGCCCCTGTTCGCGCTGCCGCTGCTGGTGGTCCTCGCCGCCTCCTTCGCCACCCACTGGTCCGGCGTCCTGCCCTCCGGCCCCACCACCGAGCACTACGCGGCCGCTACCCGAGGCGAGGCCCTCCAGGCGCTGACCACCAGCCTGGTCACGGCCGCCACCGCGAGCCTGATCGCGCTCGCCGCCGGAACCTGGGCCGCGCTGAGCGCACAGGCCCTGGGCCGCCGCGGCCGCCGCCTGCTCGACGCGCTGTTCGTGCTGCCGCTCGCGGTGCCCTCCGTGGTCGTCGGACTGGCCGTCCTGGTCGCCTTCTCCCAGCCGCCGATGCTGCTCAACGGCACCCGGTGGATCGTGATCGTCACCCACACCGTGCTGGTCACCGCCTTCGCCCACCAGTCGGTGTCGGCCGCGCTGACCCGGCTCGACCCCGCCTACGAGCAGGCCGCCGCCTCCCTCGGGGCGAGCCCCTCCTACGTGCTGCGGCGGGTACGGCTTCCGCTGCTGCTGCCGTCCCTGTCCGCCGCCGCCGGCCTCTGCTTCGCCCTGTCCATGGGGGAGTTGAGCGCCACGATGATGCTCTATCCGCCGGACTGGACCCCGCTTCCGGTCCTGATCCACGCGGCCACCGACCGCGGCGCCCTGTTCACCGGGTCCGCCGTCGCCGTGGTCCTGATGACGGCGACGCTGCTGGTCCTGCTCGCCGTGTCCCGCGTGCGCACCCAAGCCTCCTACCGCTGACCGACCGGCACACCGGCCGGCCGCCCACCCCAACCGTGCAAGGAGTTCGCCTCGCCATGCCCAGAAACGTCCCGTCCGGCAGCGTCCTGTCCGGCAGCGTCCCGCCCGGACACCGCCGCACGCTCGCCGTAGCCCTCGCGCTGCTCGCCGCTCCCACGCTGACCGCCTGCGGCGGAGACTCCGCCGCCGACGCGAAGACCGTCACCGTCTACAGCGCTGACGGCCTGAAGGGGGAGAACGGCGACGGCTGGTACGACCGGATCTTCGCCGACTTCGAGAAGGAGACGGGCATCGAGGTCGAGTACGTGGAGGGCGGCTCCGGCGAGATGGTGCAGCGCGCCGCCCGCGAGAAGAGCAACCCGCAGGCCGACGTACTGGTCACCCTGCCCCCGTTCATCCAGCAGGCCGACGCCAAGGGGCTGCTCCAGAAGTACGTGCCCGCCGGCGCCGACCAGGTCGGCGGCGCCGACAAGTCCCCCGACGGGACCTGGACCTCCGTGGTCAACAACTACTTCGGGTTCGTCTACAACAAGAAGGAGCTGGACCGGGCCCCGGCGACCTGGGAGGAACTGCTCGACTCCCGGTACGAGGACAGGCTCCAGTACTCCACCCCCGGTGTCGCCGGTGACGGAACCGCCGTCCTCATCAAGGCGATGCACGACTTCGGCGGCGAACAGGCCGCGCTGGACTACCTCGGCGCACTCCAGTCCAACAACGTCGGCCCCTCCGCCTCCACCGGCAAGCTCGCCCCCAAGGTCGACAAGGGCGAACTGCTCGTCGCCAACGGCGATGTGCAGATGAACTACGCACAGTCCAAGGACATGCCCAACCTCGGGATCTGGTTCCCCGCGAAGGAGGGCGGCGAGCCGACGACGTTCGCGCTGCCGTACGCGGCCGGTCTGGTCACCGACGCCCCGCATTCCGAGAACGCCAGGAAGCTTCTGGACTACATGCTCAGCCGCACGGCACAGCAGCAGGTCAGCGAGATCGGCGGCGGCTTCGCAGCCCGCCAGGACGTCAAGGCGGTCGACGCCGACGCCATCGCCCTGAACGCCCTGATCAAGGACGTCGAGGTCTTCGAGCCCGACTGGGACGACATAGAGAAGAACCTCACCGACTACGTCGACCACTGGAAGTCCGCCACCGGCAACTGACCCGGCGACACCGCGCCCTCCCGGGTACGCCCGGTGAACGCGTCTCTCGTCAGCACCGGTGCCGACAACCGGTACCGGGTGATCGACGGGGTCAAGGTCAGTACTTCCTGACTAGGCTGAGGGCGTCGGTACGCCGTGGTTCCGGCGCCCCAGCTCATCCCGCACGTACGCCTGGAGTCCGCACATGGCAGACCGCAAGCCCATCGAGTCGTGGCTCACCGACATGGACGGTGTCCTGATCCACGAGGGTGTTCCGATTCCCGGCGCCGACGCCTTCCTGAAGAAGCTGCGCGAATCGGGAAAGCCGTTCCTGGTACTGACCAACAACTCCATCTACACCCCGCGCGACCTGCACGCCCGGCTCCGGCGCATGGGCCTTGAGGTGCCGATCGAGGCGATCTGGACCTCGGCGCTGGCCACCGCCCAGTTCCTCGACGACCAGCGTCCCGGCGGCTCGGCGTACGTGATCGGCGAGGCCGGTCTGACCACGGCCCTGCACGACATCGGCTACATCCTCACCGACCACGAGCCCGACTACGTCGTCCTCGGCGAGACCCGCACCTACTCCTTCGAGGCGATGACCAAGGCCGTCCGGCTGATCAACGAAGGCGCCCGCTTCATCGCCACCAACCCCGACGAGACCGGCCCCTCCACCGAGGGCCCGCTCCCCGCCACCGGCGCGGTGGCCGCCCTCATCACCAAGGCGACCGGCAAGCAGCCCTACTTCGCGGGCAAGCCCAACCCCCTGATGATGCGCACCGGTCTGAACGCGATCGGCGCCCACTCCGAGACCAGCGCCATGATCGGCGACCGGATGGACACCGACGTCCTGGCCGGCATCGAGGCCGGGATGCAGACGTACCTCGTGCTCACCGGCCTGACCCGGCCCGAGCAGGTGGAGAACTTCCCGTACCGGCCCTCCCGGATCGTCGACTCCATCGCCGACCTGGTCGAGCGGATCTGAAAACCCCCGGGAGGCGAACACAACCCGGACGGAGCAGTGGGACCCCGCTGAGGATGCGGGGTCCGTCACCCAGGAGGACGCTCCAGGTAACTGGAGGTTCACGATGGGCTCACTGAAAGTCACTCTCTGTACAGGGCTGGTGGTCGCCTTCACGGCGCTCGGACCGGCCGCACACGCGGCGGACGGGGGCGGCCTCTCGGTCAACCCCGCCTCGCCGGCCCCCGGCGGCGACGTGGCGCTGCGGATGACGGGCTGCTCGGAGAAGACGGCGAGCGCCGTCTCGGCCGCGTTCGTCAGCGACGTCAAGCTCACGGTCACCGACGGCGAGGGCACCCTCGTCGGCGAGAGCCGCGTCCGGTCCTCGCTGGAGATCGGCGCCTACGACGTCACCGTCACCTGCGGGGACGCCCGGCACACCGTGTCGATGCCGGTCGGCCACACCCCGTCCACGCCCGCCTCACCGGTCGCCCCGGTGAAGGCCGGCGGCGGTGGTTCCGCCGTCGACCTCGCGGCCGAGGACGCCGAGGGGTCCGGCGGGCCCGGCACCACGCACGCCGTGGTCGGCCTGCTCCTCGCCTCGGCGGCGGCGACGGCCGTGGCGCTCAGAAGCGCCCGCCGGAGACGCGGAACGGCCTGACCGTGTCCGGATCCGACCGCTTCTCCTTCTCCGGCCGGGTGGTGACGGTCACCGCCTGGACCATGCTGCTGCTCGGGCTGTGGCTGTGGGGCCGCGAGGTCACCGACGTCCACCCCGGCACCTCCGCGCCCACCACCGGCGACATGGCGGCGGTGGGCCGCCCGCCCGGCGGTGAACTGCCGCCCGCGGCCAGCCCGCTGGGGGAGGCCCTCCCCCAGCGGGTGGACATACCCGGCATCGCCGTCCAGGCGCCGGTGGTGGCCCGCGGCCTCGACCCGGAGGGCGCCGTCGACCCGCCGCCCTTCGACCAGCCCGGTGTCGTCGGCTGGTACGCGGCCGGCGCGACACCCGGCGCCACCGGAGCCGCACTCCTCGTGGGACACGTCGACACCGAGACCCGGCCCGCCGTCTTCTACAAGATCAGCGCGCTGAAGCCGGGGGAGACGGTCCGGGTGATCCGCGACGACGGGCGGGTCGCCGAGTTCACCGTCGACGACGTCCAGGTCCTCGACCGGGCCGGCTTCGACGCCGCCCGCGCCTACGCCGCCCGTGAACCGGGCCGCGCCGAACTGCGGCTGATCACCTGCGGCGGCACCTTCGACCGGGCCAGCCGCAGCTACACCGCGAACGTCGTGGTCTCGGCCTACCTCACGGGAACGGGACTGTGACGGCCACCGGGCCCGGTCGACGACCCGCTCCCCTGAAGCCGCCGACCGGGCTGGTCCTCGACCGCGCGCGCTCGGACTGCGGGAGTAGTCCAGCGGCAGGCACGGGAGGCTCTGATGAACACCACGGGGAGCGAGGAGGCCGGGGGCTGGGGCCGTCCGCTACGACTGTAGAACGGATGTGCGCCGCGGCCTAGAGGACCGCACCCCGGGCCACGCCAGGCCCCCTCCCGCCGTGCTAGGCCGTGTCCCCGGGCTCGTACCGCAACTCGGCGTCGTCGAGGGCCCGGTCGATCACGGCCTGCGCCACCAGGTCCAGCGCCAGCCGGTGCCGCCGCGCGTACCGCCGCAGCGCCACGAAGGCGTGGTCCGCGGGGGTCCCCCAGCGCTCGGCGAGCATGCCCTTGGCCTGCTCGACCCGCACCCTGCTGGACAGCGCCTCCTGCAACTGGCCCGCCAGCGTCCGGCACCGCGTGTACGCACGGTGGTTCTCCAGGCCCACGGCCGCCGCGTCGGCCAGCGCCTGCGCCAGCCGCAGCTCCCCGCCACCGCCCGCCGCACCCCCGGGCGGCGCCGACGCGAACACGTTCAGCGCGCCGAGCAGGCGCGCGCGACGCCGCAGCGGTACCGCGAAGGTCGCCGCGACCCCGTGCCGCAGCGCCCGCTCGGTGAACAGCGGCCAGCGCCCCCGCGCGTGCGCGAGGCCGAGCGGGACCGGCGGCACCGGCCGCCCGCTGCCGTAGGCGTCCGGACCGGGCCCGCCGCCGGTCTGCGCCCGGAGCAGGTCGAGCGCGAGGCCGGGAGGGCGGGTGCTGCCCGCCAGGGACACCGTCCCGCCCCGCTCGATCAGCATGAACCCGGCGGCCCGCGCGCCGAGCAGCTCCACACAGTGGTCCGCGACCCGCCGCAGATGTTCGGTGGCCTCGAACGAGGCGGTCAGGGTGTCCGCCGCCGCCACCAGGGCCGCCGCCAGCCGGGCCTCCCGGTCGGTGCCTCGCATGCCCGCCACCCCCTTCCCCCACGGCCTCCCCGCTCGCCGGCGCGCCTACGCCCGCCCCGGGCGGTGTAACAGCTCGCGGACAAGGCACGGACCGATCTCGTGTGCCCCAGGACAGGTATGTCAGGATTGAGCCTTGGAACGGGGCACCCAAGGGGGAGTTGGATGTACGGCAGGAGGGGGGCCCGCAGGGGGGCTTCCGCGATGGTGCTGGGGGCGGCGCTGCTGATCGCGGGGTGCTCGGACGGCGGGGACGACGGGGACGGCGCGCCGGACGGCGCGGGCGCCGGGATCACCCAGCAGCCCAAGGAGGTCGACCCTTTCTGGGTCAACCCGGAGGGCAACGCGGCACAGCAGGTGGCCGCCTACGAGAAGGCCGGCAAGGACGGCGACGCCGAGCAGATCCGCAAGATCGCCCAGCAGCCGACCGGGGAGTGGATCGGCCCGGAGAACCCGGAGGACGAGGCCCGCGGTTACACCGAGGCCGCGGACAAGGCGGGCCGCACGGCCCTGCTGGTCCTCTACAACATCCCGCACCGCGACTGCGGCCAGTACTCGCAGGGCGGCGCCGCCGACGGCAACGCCTACCGCGACTGGATCGACGGCGTGGCCCGGGGCATCGGGGACCGAGCGGCGACGGTCGTCCTCGAACCGGACGCGGTCCTGCACCTGGTGGACGGCTGCACCCCGGACGAGTTCCACGAGGAGCGCTACGACCTGCTCAAGGGGGCCATCGAGAAGCTGAAGTCCCTTCGGAACACCAAGGTGTACCTGGACGCGGGCAACGCCGGCTGGGGCCACCCCGACCAGATCTTCGAGCCGTTGCAGTGGGCGGGCATCGAGCAGGCGGACGGCTTCGCGGTGAACGTCTCGAACTTCTACACCACCGAGAGCTCCGTCGCGTACGGCAAGGGCCTGTCGGCCAAGGTCGGCAACAAGCCCTTCGTCATCGACACCAGCCGCAACGGCAACGGCCCCTACGAGCAGGGTGACGCCGGCGAGCGCTGGTGCAACCCGCCGGGCCGGGCCCTGGGCGAGACCCCGACCACCAAGACCTCGGACCCGCTGGTGGACGCCTACGTCTGGGTCAAGCGTCCCGGTGAGTCGGACGGCGAGTGCAAGGGCGGCCCGAAGGCGGGCCAGTGGTGGCCCCAGTACGCGCTGGGCCTGGCCAGGGCCTCGAAGTAGCGAAGCGGTACGACGAATCCCCGCGCCCCCTGGGAGAAGGGGGCGCGGGGATTCGTTTCTCCAGCGGCGGGCGGGCCGGTCCCTAGGGGACCTCGACCCACTGGGCCTCCGACGGGACACCCTGGTCGTCGACGACGAACAGCATGTACCAGCCGGACTGGACGAGGTTCTTGTTCTTCGGCACGGTCACCTTCACCTTGTCGCCCTCGGTGGTGAAGTCCAGCGCGATGGACCGCTGGTCCACGTCCGTGACGTGCGTGGCCGCGCTGGGCCGGATCAGCCGCACCTTCTTGATCGAGGAGGCGTGCTGCGAGGTGAAGGTTCCCGACCCGCCCCGCTCGATGGTCTTCGTCCCCGCGCCCAGCGAGGGCCGCGACCCCTGGTAGAGGTAGGGCGGGGTGTAGATCTCGATGCGCTGCTCGAACTCGCCCGGCTTGGTGTTGGCCTTGTCGGCGTACAGGGAGTCGGAGCCGAAGAACATCACGCGTCCGTCGGGCAGCAGGATCGACCCGGAGTGGTAGTTGCGGCCCACCAGCGGGTCGGCGACCTGATCCAGGGTGTTGTCCGTGGCGTCGTAGATCCGGGCCTGGAGGATGTTGGAGTCCCCGCGGCCCCGGTAGTCCTCGGAACCGCCCGAGATCAGCACGCTGTCGTCGGGCAGCACGGAGGCCTGCGGGTAGCGGGTGCCCTTCTCCAGCGAGGGCCCGTCCACGAACTCGGGGTCGTCCGCCTTCAGATCGATGATCCGGGTCTTCTCACTGGACAGCTTGGACTCGCCCACGCCGCCACCGCCGATGACCATGTACTTCTCGTCCTGCGCCGGAGGCAGCAGCACGGTCCCGGAGGTCTCCAGCCGGTCGGCGTCGCTGAGGCCGCGCAGCTTGGTGAACTTGTTGGTGTCGACGTCCCAGATACCAGGGTCGCGCCCGACGTCGTCGGGACCGTAGCCCGCGTTGGAGCCCGAGTAGAAGATCTTCCCGTTCTGCATCAGGAACAGCGCCGGATACGTGGGGAACTGACGCACCTTGTCGGTGTACGTCCACTTCTTGGTCTCGGGGTCGAAGACCTCGTTCTTGCCCGGCACCAGCTGCCCGATGTCGTCGAGCCCGGAGACGCTGAGGATCTTGCCGTCGCTCAGGGTGGTGAGCGTCGGGTACCAGCGGGCCTCCTTCATCGGGTCGACCTTGATGTACTTCTCGGCGACCGGGTCGAACTCGTAGGCGTCGCGGATGCCCTGGAAGTCCTTCTTGTCCAGCGCGAGCTTCTGCGCGATGCCGTAGGTGTTGCGCGTGTCCGTCCCGGACAGGCCCTGCACCCGGTAGTTGTCCTCGGTGCCGGTCTCGTACTTGGTGCCGCTCTTCTGCGCCTCGACGTAGATCCGCCCGAGCCCTGGGTCGTTGCGCAGGAACTCGCCGGTCTCCTCGTCGAAGACCTTCTTCGCGCGCGGCACCAGCACCGGGTCCTTGGAGACGAAGGTCTTGCCGTTCTCCTTGCCGGTGAACTTGGTCCCCGCGGGCAGCGTGATCGGCTTGTCCGGGTTCTCGTTGTGGACGATCATCAGGCCGCCGGCCTTGGTGACGTCGCCCTCCAGCTTCTCGTACCGCTTGGTGCCGCCGGCGATCAGCAGATTGCCGTTCGCCAACTGGGTGTGGCCCGTGCAGAACAGGTCGCTCGGGGTGTCCACCTTCTTGATGGTGCCCTTGACGGGGTCCCAGATCCGGGTGTCGAACTTCTTCGCGTCGAAGTTCTCCTGGTCGTTGCCCGAGCCCGCGACGAGCAGCACCTTCCCGGTGCGCAGCAGCGCCGCGTGGATGGTGTTCTGCTTGTACTCGTCGGGGAACTCGACGATCTCCCAGTGACCGTTGTCGGCTTTGTACTCCGGTCGGTTGATCTGGTACTGGTGGTATTTCTCGGTGCCGAAGCGGTAGAGCCACGGACCGTTCATCCCGGCCAGCGCGAGCACCACCGCCGTGCCTATCGCGAGTCGACGGACACGGCGGCGGCCGGCCTGGTCTTTCATTCCTTACGTCCCCCAAGTCCACCAAGGGCGATCTGCATGGTCTGGTCGGTGCCACCGCCCTGCGAGGCGGCCCAACTCGGCTTGTGCTGCGGGTTGTGGTGCGGGCCGGGCTGCGTGGGCAGCGGCTGCGCCTGGTACGCCGGGGCGGGCGCGCCCGACTCCGGCTCGGCCGGAACGGCCGGCTTCTTCCGCTCCTGACGCAGCATGTGGCGCCAGGCGAAGATGGGGGTGGCGGTGATCAGCATGGCGAAGGTCGCCCAGATGACCATCGCGGGGTGCGCGTGCCCGTAGACGAAGCCCACCGCGATCGACGCGCCGAAGATCAGGATGAAGTACCAGTGGTAGCGGAAGGTCCCGAACCACCGGTCGGGGCTGGCCGAGTCGCCCTTGGGCGTCACCACGAACTTGCTCTTGCGGCGCAGCGCCGAGTCGATCAGCGCCTTGGCGTACAGCGGCGCCGACAGCGCGGACATCACCATGCCGGCGACACCGCCGGAGCCCTCGGGCTCGTGCGGCGAGACGTTGTGGCGGCGGTTCCAGACGTACAGGCCGATCTGGAGGGCGGAGGCGTTGCCGTAGAGCATCAGCCAGATGGTCGGGTCGATGTCGACACCCGAGGCGCCCAGGCCCAGGAACAGCGCACAGCTCAGCGCCGCGAGGATCCAGTTGAGGGCGGACATCGGGTAGAAGATGATCATCATGGTGTAGTTGAAGAGCTTGCTCGGCGGGAGCGAGTACCAGCCCTTCCAGTACTGCTTGAGGATCGTCTCGTAGGTCCCTCGTGACCAGCGCATCTGCTGGGTGAAGAAGTCCGTCCAGGCGCTCGGGCCCTCGCCGACCGCGAGCACGTCGGGGGTGTACACCGAGCGCCACTTCTTGCCCGTCGCCGGGTTCTTGTGGCGGTGGATCTCGAAGCCGGTCGCCATGTCCTCGGTGATCGAGTCGTACAGACCGCCGATCTGCTTGAGCGCCTTGATCCGCACCGCGTTGGAGGTGCCCACGAACATCGGGGAGCCGTACTTGTTGCCCGCGCGCTGGATCAGGGCGTGGAAGAGGAACTGCTGGGACTCGGCGGCCTTGGTGACGAAGTTGTCGTAGTTGCCGTAGACCTGCGGGCCGATGACGAAGCCGATGTTCGGGTCGCGGAAGAAGCCGAGCATGCGCTCCAGGTAGTTGGGGAGCGGCACGTGGTCGGTGTCGACGGAGGCGAAGAAGTCGTAGTCGTCGCCGTGCGCGTCCAGCCAGGCGTTGTAGTTGCCGTGCTTGGTCTTGGCGCGGTGCGGTCCCTTGGCCTGGTTCCACTTGGCGATGCCCTTGCGGGAGAAGTGGTGCACGCCGAGCCGGGCGCACACCTCCTTGACCTCGGGGTCGTCGCCCTCGTCGAGCAGCCAGACGTGCAGCAGGCCCCGGTGGCGCAGCTTGACCGCCGCCTCCAGGGTCTTCGTCACCATCTCCAGCGGCTCCTTGCCGGGCACGAAGGAGGTCAGGAAGGCCACTCTGGTGCCGGTCTCCGGCACCACCGGGATCGGGTCGCGGGCGACCAGGGTGGCGTGCGCGTTGGACAGCACGTTCATGCAGCGGAAGAACTCGATCAGACCGATCGAGACCAGCATCACGACGTCGAGCGTGGGCAGGAAGTCGTAGGCCGGGTAGTCGCGCTCGGTCCAGTGCTCCGGCTGGAGCAGCCAGGCCAGCAGCACCAGCGACAGCAGCGGCGCGGCGGCGAGCATCAGGGCGACGCGTATGCGGTGCGGCTCCTGGGAGATCAGCGAGCGGTACTGCACCCGGTACGGCTTGTTCGGATCGGGCTGGGTGAGGGGACCGGCCAGCCGGCTGTAGTGCTCGTAGTCGTACTTCGGCAGCGTCTTCTTGATCCGCCGGAATGAGCCCGTCCGATGGGTGGGCACTCTGAGCTGAGTGGTTTCGGACGGGTCGGAGTTCGGCCGGGCGCCCGTCGGCGTCGACGTCATGAGTCATCCCCCCACACGCAGGTCACCGCGTGTCTGTCGGTTCTTTCGTCTGCTTCGGTCCCCCTCGACCTTCACAGACGTATCAGTGGTGGGTCGGCGTCACCACATCTTCAGCTTCATAGACATGGAAACGCGACCTTCCGGTTGCATGATGCCCCCCCTCGGCATCGGCTCGTGGACGGGGTCCCTCTCCCCGTCGAAACGCGCAACCGGTTCCCAGCCCCCCAAGTGCCGCGCACGGGCGGCATCTTGAAGAACCAGGGTTCTACGGCGTTCAGCATGATCGCAAGATACGAAACGCGGTGTTTACCGGTCATACGCGTTCATTGTGGCGCCTGTGGGGGTCTTGTGGGCCTGTTGTGGAAACCCTGCCCGGATATACGGGAAGCCCCTCGCGTCCACGAGGGGCTTCCCGGTCTGTGCGCCGCCAGGGACTCGAACCCCGGACCCGCTGATTAAGAGTCAGCTGCTCTAACCAACTGAGCTAGCGGCGCCTGCTGACATCGAGAACTCTACCGGACCCCGGAGGGTGCTCCGGACCACGCGGCTCCGCTCGGGGGCCGGTCAGCGGGGTGCTGTACATCATTCGGACCGTCAGCATGCGCGCGCCCAGGAGAGTTGAGAAACTGACGAACGTGTACACACACGGACATTTCACCCCGAAATGTGAGGGGCATCGCATGGGGACTCCGGTCTTCGAGGAAATCGATCCCGCGAGCGACTGCGACTGTCCCGGATGCGTCCACTGGCGCCGCGTCCTGCCGCGCGCCGGGGCGGGTCGCACGGGCGCCCATCCGGCCCACCGGACGGTGATCGTGGCGGCGGCCGCCACCGCGGCGCTCGGCGCGGGGCACGCCGTACCGGCGCTGGCGGCCCCGCAGGCTCCGGGACTGCCGGGACTGCCGGGACTGCCGGCGGCCGACGGGCCCGAGACGCCCCAGGGGACCAAGGCTCCGCTGCACGGCCCCGGCGGGGCGCCGGCCGAGCCGGCGAAGACACCGAGCACCACCCGGGCGGAGATCATCAACCGGGCCAAGCTGTGGGTGGCCGCCAAGGTGCCGTACAGCATGACCAAGTACTGGACGGACGGGTACCGGCAGGACTGCTCGGGGTTCGTCTCGATGGCCTGGAACCTGCCCGGCAACGAGTGGACCGGCTCGCTCGGCCAGTACGGCGTGCGCATCGAGAAGGAGGACCTCCAGCCCGGCGACATCCTGCTCTTCCACAACCCGGCGGACCCCCAGAAGGGGTCGCACGTCGTGATCTTCGGCGGCTGGACGGACTACACGCACACCTACTACGTCGCCTACGAGCAGACCCGGCCGACCGCCCGCCGGCAGTCCACCCCGTACACCTACTGGAGCTACTCCGACCGCTACGTCCCCTACCGGTACAAGGGGCTCGCCGGTGGTGCGGCGGGCAGTACGCCGGACCCGGCGGGGCCCGCCGAGCCGGCGGAGCCCGCCGAGTCGAAGGCATACCCCGGCCGGGCGTACTTCGGGCCGGGCGCCAACAACAAGCACGTGACCCGGCTCGGGCAGATGCTGGTCGAGCGCGGGGCGGCCCGCTTCTACTCCTCGGGGCCCGGACCGCGCTGGTCGGAGTCGGACCGGCGGGCCACCCAGGCGTTCCAGCAGGCCCAGGGCTGGCGGGGCCAGGAGGCCGACGGGCTGCCGGGACCGCACACCTGGACCCTGCTGGTCACCGGCAAGGGCAGGAACATCACCACCGGGGCGGCCGGACCGCCCGCGCCACCCTCCTCGCACGGGGTGCCCGGGTACCCGGGGCGGTCGGCGTTCCGGCCCGGGGCGAACAACGCCTCGGTGACGCTGCTCGGCAGGCAGCTCGTGAAGAAAGGGTTCGGCAAGTACTACACGACCGGTCCCGGACCCCGCTGGAGCGAGGCGGACCGGCGCAACGTCGAGGCCTTCCAGCGCGCCCAGGGCTGGCGGGGCGGCGCCGCGGACGGCTACCCGGGTCCGGAGACCTGGCGGCGGCTCTTCTCCTGAGACCGCATCCACGGGCGGCCGCTCCCGAGTGGGGCCGCCCGCAATCCCCTGTTGTGACGCATCTGGCGCGGAGGCTGGAGGCACCCATGACCACGACCGCTTCACCGACACCGGAGTCCCAGGGACCGGCTCGCCCGGCCCGGCTGATTCAGAACGAGTCCACCACCGAGATCCCCGTCCACCTGCTCTTCCGTGACGAACCCGCCCCGGTCGCCGTCCCGCTCGGGCCCGCGGTCGTCAGCCGCCGGGAGGGCACGGGGGAGCAGCCCCGGCTGCGCCGCCCGGCGGTCCGGGCACGGACCGTGCCCGAGCTGGACCCCGAACTCGCCGAGCGGCCCGCGCGGGTGCTGCCCGGCGCGGCGGGTGTGCTCGCTGGGACCTGCGGTCTCGCCGGCTGCGCGGTCACCTCCTGGTGGGCGGGCACGCTTCCACCGCTCGTCCTGGAGGCGCTGGGTCTGCCCGCGCTCGCGGGGGCGGGCCCCGGCCCCGCGCAGTGGGCCGCCTACGCGGGGGCCGGCGCCCTCGGCCTGATGGGCTTCGGCGGGCTCGCCCGGGGCCGGACCGGACGGGCCTGGGTGCTGGGCCTGTTCGGCCGGTACCGGGGGACTGTCCGGCGCACCGGCCTGATGTGGGTCAACCCGCTGCTGCTGCGCCGCCGGGTGGACGTACGGCTGCGGCACTGGCGCAGCGAGCCGATGCCCGCCGCCGACGCGGGCGGGGTGGCGCTGCGGGTGGTGGTGCTCGCGGTGTGGCGGGTGCGGGACACCGCGCGGGCCACGCTGGGCGTCGAGGACCACGAGGCGTATCTGCGCGAGTGCGTGGAGGCGGCGCTGGCCCGGGTGCCGGTGGAGGCGCCGGGGTCGGCGCGCGGTGGGGTCGAGGCGGCGGGGGAGGCGCTGACCCGGACGGTCGCCGCCGAGGCGGCCGCCGTCGGCGTCGAGGTCTTCTCGGTGCAGCCGGTCCGGGTGGAGTACGCGCCCGAGGTCGCCGCCGCCATGCACCGGCGCCGGATCGCCGCGCTGGACGCCCAGCACCGGGCCTCGGTCCTCACCTCGGTGGTGGACTCGGTGGAGGACACGGTGACCCGGCTGACCGTGCGGGGGCTCGTCGAACTCGACGACTACGAGCGCAAGGCGCTGGTGAAGGACCTGACGGTGGCGTTCTGCGCGGGGCGCGGGGAATCGGGCACGTGATTGGTATGGACATGTTCAACTAACGGTCATACTCTCGAACTTGGTCTAGACCTACTCTGCACGGCTCACTGCACATCCCCCACGTTCCCAGGAGCGGCAGCATGCGCAGAAAGACCAAGTTGTCCGCTGCCGTGGTCGGTCTCGCCACCACCGGAGCCCTCGTGCTCTCGTCCGGCGGGGCCAGCGGCCACGGCTACACCGATCTCCCCATCAGCAGGCAGAAGCTCTGTCAGAACGGCTCCGTGACCAACTGCGGCAACATCCAGTGGGAGCCGCAGAGCGTCGAGGGGCCCAAGGGCTTCCCGGGCTCCGGCCCGGCCGACGGGCAGATATGCAATGCGGGACTGAGTCAGTTCAGCCAGCTCAGCGCCCCGCGTACCCCCTCGGGCGCCGCCTGGCCGGCGAGCAAGGTGACGGGCGGTCAGAGCTACACGTTCCGCTGGCAGTTCACCGCCATGCACGCCACGAGCGACTTCAAGTACTACATCACCAAGCAGGGCTGGAACCAGAACCACAACCTGGCCCGTTCCGACCTCAACCTCACCCCCTTCCTGACGGTGCCGTACAACGGTCAGCGGCCGCCGTCCACGCTCTCGCACAGTGGCACGGTGCCGTCCGGGCTCAGCGGACGGCATGTGATCGTGGCGGTGTGGACCGTCGCCGACACCACCAACGCGTTCTACGCCTGCTCGGACGTCACGTTCTGAGCCTCCCCCCACGGTGGGTTCCCCGTGCGCCGGCCCGATCGGCCGGCGTGCGGGGCATCGGCATGGCTATCTGACGCTCCGTCAACTATGGTGCGCCGCCATGGAGTCCACGAGCATCGCCGAACTCGTAGGCGCGCGCTGGGGTGATCACCGCCCGGGGCTGTGGTCCGCGCGGGGGACGCTCACCCATACTGCATCTTCCGGGGGGCGACCCCCGGACCCCCGGCAGTTTCCCCGGTGCTGAAGGGGAGCCCGCTGGGAAAGGTGAAGGCCCCCCGCAATGACGGAGGGCCTTCTTCTGTGCGCCGCCAGGGACTCGAACCCCGGACCCGCTGATGCTGCATCTTCCGGGGGGCGACCCCCGGACCCCCGGCAGTTTCCCCGGCGCTGAGGGGGAGCCCGCTGGGAAAGGTGAAGGCCCCCCGTTGTCACGGAGGGCCTTCTTCTGTGCGCCGCCAGGGACTCGAACCCCGGACCCGCTGATTAAGAGTCAGCTGCTCTAACCAACTGAGCTAGCGGCGCATGACTCGCGCCAGCGGCAAGATCCGATGTCTCGCGGCTGACGACAGAGAAAATACTACCTGCTCCGACGGGGTGCTCCGAACCGGGCCCGAGGCGCACCCACCCAGGGGCGCGGGGAACTGCGCGACAAGCCCCCACCGCCCCGCGGCCGAAAGAACCACCCAGGACCTAGATCGCCAGAGAAAGCAGCACCGGCGCCGCGTTCCGGTTGAGCGCGTCCGCCGCCTGCTTCAGCCGATGCGCGTGCTCCACCGGCAGGGACAGCGCCAGACACCCCACGGCCGCCCCCGCCGTGATCGGCACCGCGGCGCACACCGTGCCCACCGCGTACTCTTGGAGGTCCAGGACCGGCACGGTCGGCGGCTGGGACTCCAGCCGGGAGAGGAGCAGCTTGTCGCTGGTGATGGTCCGGGAGGTGAGCCGCGCCATCTTGTGCCGGGAGAGATGGTCCCGCCGGCCGTTGTGGTCGAGCTGGGTCAGCAGGCTCTTGCCGACCGCCGTGGCGTGCGCCGAGTAGCGGAAGTCCACCCACTCGTTGACCGCCGGGGCGGCCGCGCTGTCCGCGTACTGGGTGACCTTCACCTCGCCGTCCTCGTACCGGCTGATGTAGACCGCGGCGCCGACCGAGTCGCGCAGCCGGTCCAGGGTGCGCTGGAGCTTCTCGCGCAGCGCGTCCTCCCGGTCGTGCGCCGAGCCCAGGCGGGCCAGCGCCTCGCCGGTCATGTACGCACCGTCGGCGACCTGCTCGACGTACCCCTCGCGGCGCAGCATCCTCAGCAGGCCGGTCAGGCGCTCCGGGCTGAGGGCGGTGTGCCGGGCGAGTTGGGCGTCGGTGATTCCGGTGCTGTGCCGCGCCACCGTCTCCAGGACGCGCAGCGCGTCCTGGGCGGAGTGGTACGGCGCGGTCGGCTCGTGCTTCAGCGCCACGGTTTCCCCCTGCGCTCGCTCGGTCGCACTATTACTGGGCCGTAATCAGGTCGGCGAAACATCTCCACGATAACCGGCAAACGGCGTGTAGTGAGCGGGTGTTGACGAGAATGTGGCGCCCTCAACAGGGTCACTGGCTCGCTGGCATATGCCAGGGGTATGTCACGCCGTCCGGACCTCCCGTGATGGCCCGCTCACCACCCGTAGTCACAGCACCGCGGCGAGAAAATCCCGGGTCCGGTCGTGCTCCGGATCGCTGAAGATCTTCTCCGGGGAGCCGGACTCGATGACCCGACCGGAGTCGAACATCAGTACCTGGTCGGAGATGTCCCGGGCGAAGTTCATCTCGTGGGTCACGCAGAGCATCGTGATGTCCGTGGAGCGGGCGATGTCCCGCAGCAGGTCCAGCACGCCCGCGACCAGTTCGGGGTCGAGCGCGGAGGTCACCTCGTCCAGCAGCAGCACCTGCGGCTGCATCGCCAGGGCGCGGGCGATGGCCACCCGCTGCTGCTGGCCGCCGGAGAGCTGGGCCGGGTGCGCGTCGCACTTCTCGGCCAGGCCCACCATGTCCAGCAGCCCCTTGGCGCGCTCCACCGCCTCGTCCTTGGACAGGCCGAGGACCGTGACCGGCGCCTCGGTGATGTTCCGCAGCACCGTCATGTTGGGGAAGAGGTTGAACTGCTGGAAGACCATGCCGATCTTCTTGCGGACCTCCCGCACCTCCGCGTCGGAGGCCGGGAACAGCTTCCGCCCGTCGACGGTGATCGTGCCCTCGTCGGGCTTGAGCAGGGTCATCAGCAGCCGCAGGATCGTGGTCTTGCCCGACCCGGACGGACCGATCAGGGTGACGTGCTTGCCCGCGTCCACGGAGAAGTCGAGGTGGTCCAGGACGGTGTTGTCGCCGAACCGCTTGGTCACCTGATCCAGCCGGATCAGCTCCCGGCCGCCGGCCGCGGGCTTCTTCTCGGGCGTGGGCACGGTCTCGGGGGTGTCAGTGGACAAGGCGTCGCTCCAGGGCTCGCAGGGCAAGGGAGGCCAGGTAGGAAATGACGATGAAGGCCACGCCGATCACCGTCAGGGGCTCGGTGAACTGGAAGTTCTCGCGGGCGAAGAGCTGTGCCTCGCCGAGCATCTCCAGCACCGTGATCGCCATCAGGATCGGGGTGTCCTTCAGCATGGCGATGACGTAGTTGCCGAGGGCCGGCACGACCCGGCGGATCGCCTGCGGAAGGATCACCGCGGTCCACGTCCGGCGCAGCGGCAGGTTCAGCGCCGTGGCCGCCTCCCACTGGCCCACCGGCACGGCCTCGATGCCCGCCCGGTACACCTGCATGGTGTAGGTCGAGTAGTGCAGGCCGATGCCGACCACGCCGGTGGTCAGGGCGGAGAAGGTCAGGCCCCACTCGGGCATCACGTAGAAGAGGAAGAACAGCTGCACCAGCAGCGGGGTGTTGCGGATGAACTCCGTGACGGTGCCGACCGGCCAGGTGACCCAGCGCGAGGGCACTCGCATCAGCAGGGCCCAGACCAGGCCCAGCAGGAAGGAGATCACCGAGCCGATGGCCAGGATCTGCAGGGTGACCAGCAGTCCGTCCCAGAAGTGCGGCATGAAGTCGGCCACCGCGTTCCAGTCCCAGTTCACGCGACACCTCCCACACCGGTGGCCTCGGGCTGCCGGGTGGCGGTGACGCCGCCCCGGGGCTCCTGGCCGACGCCCGCCTTCAGCTTCTTCTCCAGGCCCCGCATGAGCCGGGTGAGCAGGAAGGCGATGACGAAGTAGATCAACAGGATGTACGTGTAGATCTCCGCGCTCTCCTGGAGGGCCAGGCGCACCAGATTGCCGCTGAACGCCAGGTCGCCCATGCCCATGAGGGACACCAGCGCGGTGCCCTTGAGCAGCTCGATCAGCAGGTTGGAGAAGGGCGGGATCATCTCCGGCACCGCCTGTGGCAGCAGGATCAGCCGCATCCGCTGCCAGGGCGTGAAGCTGAGGGCGATGCCGCCCTCCTTCTGGGCCGGGTCGACGGCGGCGATGGCACCGCGCACGATCTCCGAGCCGTAGGCGCCGTAGGTGAGCCCCAGGGCGAGCGTGCCCGCCCACATCGGCACCAGCTGCCAGCCGAAGCTCAGCGGCAGCACGAAGTAGATCCAGAAGATCATGATCAGTGCCGAGGTGCCGCGGAACACCGTGGTGTAGAGGCCCGCGAGGAACCTGACCGCGCGGGACTC
The DNA here is from genome assembly GCF_040653275.1 of Streptomyces sp. NPDC048002. Taxonomy (NCBI): domain Bacteria; kingdom Bacillati; phylum Actinomycetota; class Actinomycetes; order Kitasatosporales; family Streptomycetaceae; genus Streptomyces; species Streptomyces sp. NPDC048002. Next base: position 180,282 of record NZ_JBEZNL010000006.1, read on the forward strand.
GTGTGTACGGGCGACGCCCACGACGAACGCCACCGCCGCGCCCAGCAGGGCACTGAGGACGAGCAGCTGGACGGTCGTCCAGACGCCCTGGAGGACGAGTTCCCAGAGTCCGGATGTCATCCGCCGCAGAGCTCCTTCGCGGTCATGTCCGTCATCTCGTTCTCGGTGAACCCGAACGGCCGGAGAATCCGGAGCAGTTCGCCGCTCTCCTTCAGCTTGTGCAGCTCCCGGTTGAAGGCGTCACGCAGGTTGGTCTCGCCCGGCCGGAAGGCGAACGCGCCGCCGTCGACGTGCGGTTCGCCGTTGACGATCGGCTTGAACGGGTCCGTCACCTCGGCCTTCGAGGACTTCTTCACCACTTCCCGGGTGGTCAGCGCCGTACCGGCGAAGACATCGGCGCGCCCGGTCTCGACCGCGTTCAGCCCCGCCACCTGGTCCGGCACGATCAGGATGTCGCCCCGGTCGTAGCCCGCCTCCTCGGCGTACGCGATCTCCGCGTACCCGGTGCCGGTCGCGAACTTGGCCTTCTTCTCGACCACGTCCTGGTAGTCGTGCAGGTCCAGCGGATTGCCCTTGCGCACGATGAACGAGTCGAGCATCTGGTAGTCGGGGTCGGAGAAGATGACCTGCTCGCACCGCTCGGGGTTGATGTACATCCCGGCGGCGACGATGTCGAACTGCTGGGAGTTGAGGCCCGGAATGAGGGAACCGAACTCTGTGGGAACCGCCTGCACGCGGTCCACCCCGAGCCGTTTGAAGATGACTTTCGCCAACTCCGGTGCTTCGCCCGTCAGTTCGCCGTTCTTGTCGATGTATCCGAAGGGGATCTCTCCGGCTATGCCGAGCCGGGCGACGCCCTGGGCCCGCAGCCGCTCCAGCAGCTCACCTCCCTCGGTGTCCGACGCGGTGGCGACGCGCGAGCAGCCCGCGGCGCCCAGCGCGCCGAGTGCCGCCACCCCCGCTAGCAGCGTTCTTCGCCTGGTTCCGGATGTGTGGTCGTCATGTGCCAGTGGTGGAGCCATGGCGGCGCGGCTACCCGAGCCGATGCGATGTATGCACCCTGTTCGTATGACTGATCGGTTCATCGAGGTCTCGCTCGTGAAGCGGGACATCCACTGCACGGCGAAACTCCTGGACGACCGCGCGCCGATCACCTGCGCGGCCGTCTGGGACGCCCTTCCCCTGTCCGGCGACGTCTACCACGCCAAATACGCCCGAAACGAGATCTACGCCCTCTTCCCGCCCTTCGCGGACACCGAGCCGCCCCTGGAGAACCCGACCGTCACCCCCATCCCCGGCGACCTGTGCTACTTCGCCTTCGCGGGCGCCGAGCTGGGCACCCGGGCCTACGGCTACGACCGCGAGGTCCGCCACGGCGCCACCCTGGTCGACCTCGCCCTGTTCTACGAACGCAACAACCTGCTGCTCAACGGCGATGTCGGCTGGGTGCCCGGCACCGTCTGGGGTGAGATCACCGACGGCCTGGAACGGATGGCCGAAGCCTGCAACGACCTGTGGCGCACCGGGGCGGCGGGGGAGACGCTCAGCTTCCGCCGACGCTGACCTGCCCCTCGTACAGCGCGTGGGCCGCCCGGAGCACCAGGTCGTCCCGGTGCCGGGCGGCCACGAGTTGCAGCCCCACCGGCAGCCCGTCGCCGTCCGTGCCGACCGGGACGGTGGCGGCGGGCTGCTGGGTCATGTTGAAGGGGTACGTGAAGGGCGTCCACCCCGTCCAGCGGCGGTACCCGGACCCCTTGGGCACCTCGGCGCCCGCCTCGAACGCGGTGATCGGCAGGGTGGGCGTGACCAGCAGGTCGAAGGTGTCGTGGAAGCGGCCCATCCGGCGGCCCAGGTCCATCCGGACGTCGACCGCGGCGAGGTAGTCGAGGGCGCTGTACCGGGCGCCGCGCGCCCGGATCTCCCGCAGCCCCGGGTCCAGCTCCGCCAGCCGGTCGGGTCCCAGGCGCTGGGTGACCCGGGCGGCGCCGCTGAACCACAGGGTGTGGAAGGCGTCCACCGGGTCGGTGAGATCGGGGTCCCGCTCCTCGACATGGGCGCCGAGCCCCGCGAGCCGCTCCACCGCCCGCCGGACCGCGGCGGCCACCGCCGGGCGCACCGCCACCTGACCGCCGAAGGACGGCGAGTACGCCACCCGCAGCCCCCGCACCCCGCCCTCCAGGGCCGCCGTGAAGGAACCCGCCGCGGGTCCCAGCGCCGACCAGTCCCGAGAGTCCGGCACCCCGATGACGTCCATCATCAGCGCCGCGTCCGCCGCGTCCCGGGTCATCGGCCCCACGTGCGACAGCGTCCCGAACGCGCTCGCCGGGTACAGCGGCACCCGCCCGTACGTCGGCTTCAGTGCGAAGATCCCGCAGAACGCCGCCGGGATGCGGACGCTGCCGCCGCCGTCCGTGCCCAGCGCGAGGGGTCCGGCGCCGAGCGCCACGGCCGCCGCCGCGCCGCCGCTGGAACCGCCCGCCGTGCGCGCAGGGTCCAGCGGATGCCGGGTCACACCGGTCAACGGCGAGTCGGTGACGCCCTTCCAGCCGAACTCCGGAGTGGTGGTCTTGCCCAGGAAGACGGCGCCGTGCTCCCGCAGCCGGGCGACGGACGGCGCGTCCTCCTCCCAGGGACCCCGCTCGGACACGGTCCGGGAGCCCCTCAGGGTCGGGGCGCCGCGCATCAGCAGGATGTCCTTCACCGTGACCGGGACCCCGTCCAGCAGTCCGGCCGGCTCCCCGCGCCGCCACCGCTCGGCCGACTCCCGGGCCCGCGCCAGCGCCCCCTCCGCGGTGATCCGCACGAACGCGTTCACCTCCGGCTGGACCAGCTCGGCCCGCTCCAGCGCCGCGCGCGTGGCCTCCACGGGACTGAACGCCCCCGTCCGGTATCCGTCGAGGAGTTGTACGGCGGTCAGTCCGGTCAGGTCGGTCATACGCCCTCCAGCGGTGCGAAGTTCAGCGTCCCGGCACGTACCCGCGTTGCTTGTCGACGACGTTCGGCAGGGTTCTGCCCGCCTCCCAGCGGGTGTACAACTCCACGAACTGAGCGGCCAGTTCGTCCCGCCAGCCGACCGTGTCGCCGCTCATGTGCGGGGAGACGATCAGCCCCGGCAGCCGCCACAACGGGCTGTCGGGCGGGAGGGGTTCGTGCGCGAACACATCGAGCGCGGCCCCCGCGATCCACCGCTTGGACAGCGCCTCCACGAGCGCCTCCTCCACCACGAGCCCGCCCCGCCCGACGTTGATGAAGTGGGCGGAGGGCTGCATCACCCCGAACCGGCGGGCGTCGAACATGCCGCGCGTCGCCTCGGTGAGCGGCGCGGCGGCGATCACCCAGTCCGCCCGGGAGATCAGCCGATCCAGCTCCCCGGGGCCGTGCACACCGGTCCGCGGCACCCGCCCGACCAGCGCGCAGGTCACCCCGAGCGCCTTCAGCGTCCGTACGATCGCCCGCCCGATGGGCCCGGAGCCGACGACCGTGGCGCGGGTGCCGCGCAGCCGCCGCGACTCGCGGTGCCGCCAGGTCCGTTCCGCCTGGAGTCCGAGGGTGCGCGGCAGGTCCTTGGCGACGGCCAGGACGAGCGCGGCGACGTACTCGGCGATCGGCTCGTCGAAGATGCCGCGCGCGTTGGTCACCACGGTGTCGGAGGCGGCCAGTTCGGGGCAGAGCAGGTGATCGACGCCGGCGCTCGCGGTGTGCACCCAGCGCGGCCGGGGCCCGGCGCCGGGCCAGGCGTGCCGCACGGCGTGCGAGGTGAAGTCCCAGACCAGCAGCACATCGGCGGCGGGCAGCTTCGCCGCGAGCGTCGCCCCGTCCGCGTGATCGATCCTGACCCGTCCGGTGAGCCTGCCGAGCCGGGGGAGCGGATCGGCGTCCAGCACGAGCAGCGTGGGCAGGGTCATGCCGTCCCTTCAGCAGGGTCACCGGGCGTCTGACATGGGCGGATTGACCACGCTCGCACCCGAACCTACCTTCGTCAACACGACCGGTGCGGATCTGGGGCGGTGTCTGCCATGGACGTCTCCTTTCTAGGCGGGCCGTGCCCGCAGCGCGGTGTCGGCGTCGTCGCGCCCTTCGACTTCGCCCTCGACCGCGAACTGTGGCGCTGGGTCCCGGACGACGTGTCGCTGCACCTGACCCGGACGCCGTACGTGCCGGTGGAGGTGAGCCTGGACCTGGCCCGGCTGGTCAGCGAGCACGAGACCCTGGCGGACGGGGTCCGGGCGCTGACCGCGGTGAGCCCCGAGGTGGTGGCCTACGCCTGCACCTCGGGCAGTTTCGTCGGCGGGATCGCGGGCGAGCGGGCGATGTGCGAGGCGATGACCCGGGCGGGCGAGGTGCCGTCGCTGACGACGTCCGGGGCGCTGCTGGAGGCGCTGACCCATCTCGCGGCACGCCGGGTGGCGCTGGTGACGCCGTACACCGAGTCGGTCACCGAATCGCTGGCCGACTATGTCGCCGAGGCGGGCGTCAGGGTGACGGGGTGTGCGTTCATGGGGCTGACGCGGCACATATGGAAGGTGCCGTACCGCGAGGTGGTGGAGATGGCGCGCGGGGCGGTGCGACGCGGCACGGACTGCCTGTTCATCAGCTGCACCAACCTGCCGACGTACGACGTGATCCCGCAACTGGAGGCGGAGCTGCGGATGCCGGTGATCTCGGCCAACCAGGTAACGATGTGGGCAGCCCTGCGCAGGCTGGGTACCCGGGCGGTGGGACCGTACCAGGCGCTGACCGATCCGGCGGCCCGCGGCGGCCCCGCACTTCCCGACGTGGAACAGCAGCAGGAGGGCTCGACATGACAGCACTCGGATTCCTCTACCCGGGGCACTCCGCCGAGGACGACTATCCCCGCATCGAGCAGCTCCTGGGCAGCGACATCCGGGTCGACCTGGTGCACACGGACATCGGTGAGGACGCGCACCGGGTGGACGCGCTGCGCGAGATGGGCTCGCCCGAGCGGCTCGCGGCGGGCGTGGAGGAGCTGCGCCTGACCGGCGCCGAGGCGGTGGTGTGGGCCTGCACCAGCGGCAGCTTCGTGCACGGCTGGGACGGCGCCCACGAACAGGTGCGCACCCTGGCCCGTGCGGCGGGCATGCCGGCCTCCTCGACCTCCTTCGCCTTCGTGCACGCGGCGGCCGAGCTGGAGGTGCGCCGGGTCGCCGTGGGCGCGACGTACCCCGACGACGTGGCGGACCTGTTCGCCGCCTTCCTGCGCACGGGCGGCGCGGAGGTGGTGTCGGTGCGGGGCTCCGGGGTCGTCACGGCGGCCGAGGTCGGCGGCTGGACCGAGGCGGAGGTACTGGAGCTGGCCCGGCGGGCGGACCACGAGGAGGCGGACGCGGTCCTGCTGCCCGACACGGCCCTGCACACCGCGGCCCTGATCCCGGCCCTGGAGAAGGACCTGGGCAAGCCGGTCCTCACCGCGAACCAGGTCACGGTCTGGGAAGCACTCCGCCTGACGGACCGCAGGGTAAACGCCCCCACACTAGGAACACTCTTCACCCGAGAGCCGGTAGTGCAGGTTCCCGGCCAATCCGGCGCTTGACGACATGGCCCGCCCCCAGCCTGTCCGAGGCTTGAGGACATGGCCCGCCCCTCCAGCCTGTCCGAGGCTTGAGGACATGGCCCGCCCCTCCAGCCTGTCCGAGGCTTGAGGACATGGCCCGCCCCTCCAGCCCGTCCGGCGCTTGAGGACAAGGCCCTTTCAGGGCCGAAGCGGGGGTCTGGGGGCGGCAGCCCCCAGGGACGGGAAGGGTAGGGGCGGCGGGGGCGAGACAACCACAGGCGCCCCCGCCCGGGAATAAACCGGAGCCACCCTCCTGTTACCGCCCGGAGAACCACACCGGCATGAACCAGGAGGCACCCACCGATGGCGGCAGACGAGATCCGGGGCACGGCACACGGCACCGCCCCCGCCCCCCTCTCCGTACTCGACCTCGTCACCGTCGGCGCCGGCAGCACCGCCACCGACGCCCTCCGCACCAGCGTCGACCTGGCCCGCCTCACGGAGTCCCGCGGCTTCCACCGGTACTGGGTGGCCGAACACCACTCCATGCCCGGCGTAGCCTCCTCCTCCCCGGCCGTGATCCTCGCCCACCTCGCCGCCCACACCACCCGCATCCGGCTCGGCTCCGGCGGCGTGATGCTGCCCAACCACGCCCCCCTGGTCATCGCGGAGCAGTTCGGCACCCTGGAGGCCCTCGCCCCGGGCCGCGTCGACCTCGGCCTCGGCCGCGCCCCCGGCACGGACGGCGCCACCGCCGCCGCCCTGCGCCGCACCGACCGGCTCGACGAGGCCGCCGACGCGTTCCCCCAGCAACTCGCCGAACTGGTCCGCTTCCTCGACGACGACTTCCCCGACGGCCACCCCTACCGCCGGATCCACGCGGTGCCCGGCCCCGTCCAGGCCACGTCCCCCGGCGGCGTCCAGAGCCCGCACCGCCCGCCGGTCTGGCTGCTCGGCTCCTCCGGCTTCAGCGCCCGGCTGGCCGGCGCCCTCGGTCTGCCGTTCGCCTTCGCCCACCACTTCTCCGCGCAGAACACCATCCCGGCGCTCGACCTCTACCGGGAGTCCTTCCGGCCCTCCGACCTTCTCGACGCGCCCTACGCCGTCATCGGCGTCTCCGCCCTGGCCACCGACGACGAGCGGGAGGCCCCGCGCCAGGTACGGGCCACCGGGCTGAACATGGTCCGGCTGCGCACCGGCCGCCCCGGTCTCTTCCCCAGCCCCGAGGAGACGGAGGCGCACGTGTTCAGCGCCATGGAGGAGGAGTTCATCGCCTCCTGGAGCGCCAACATCGTGCACGGCACCGCCGACGAGGTCCGCTCCGGACTCGACGACCTGCACAAGCGCACCGGCGCCGACGAGCTGATGCTCACCTCGCACGCCCACAGCGGCGCCCTGCGCCTGCGCTCCTACGAACTGATCGCGGACGCCTACGGGTTGCCGACCGCCGCCTGAACCCCGGGCGTACCCAGCAGCTCGGAGATACGATCCGGCGCGACCGGCCGGGAGTACAGCCACCCCTGGCCGGTGTCGCAGCCGATCCGCCGCAGCCGCGACGCCTGCGCCGAGGTCTCCACGCACTCGGCGGTCACGGTGAGCCCGAGCCGGTGCGCCAGCTGGATCATCGCCTCGACGACGACCTCGTCGGCCGGGTTCGGCGCGAGGCCCTCCCCGTCGTACTGGAAGCCCTTGACGAAGGACCCGTCCAGTTTCAGCACCGACACCGGCAGCCGGCTCAGGTAGGCGAGGTTCGAGTACCCGGTGCCGAAGTCGTCGATCGCGATCCGCACGCCCATGTCGCTGAGCGCCTGGAGCGCCTGGAGCGGGCGTCCGCCGGAGCCCATCACGGCCGACTCGGTCAGCTCCAGCTGGAGCAGATGCGGCGCGAGCCCGGTCTCCGCGAGGGTCCGGGCCACGTCCGCGACCAGGTCGGAGTCCCAGACCTGGCGGACCGCCACATTGACGCTCACGAAGATCGGCGGCTCGTCCGGGTGGGCGAGCTGCCAGCCGCGCGCCTGACGGCAGGCGGCGGCCAGCACCCACCGGCCGAGCGGCACGATCGAGCCGTCCTCCTCGGCCAGTCCGATGAACCGATTCGGCGTCAGCAGACCGAACTGCGGGTGGTCCCAGCGCACCAGCGCCTCGACCCCGCGCAGCCGCCCGTCCTCCATGCACACCAGCGGCTGGTACTCCAGCACGAACTCCCCGCGCTCGATGGCCGGCCGGAGGGTGGAGGCGAGCGCCTGACGGGTCATCCGGTGCGCGTTGCGCTCGGGGTCGAAGAGCGTCCAGCGGTTCTTGCCGTCCGCCTTGGCCCAGTACAGCGTGGTGTCGGCGGCCTGCATCAGCGCGGTGGGGCTGGTCCCGGCCGCGTGCCGTTCGACGACTCCGACCGACGCCGAGACCGACAGTCGCCGGCCCGAGATGTCGAAGGGGGGCCGGAGCGCCTCCAGTACCGACTCGGCCAGGTCGGCGAGTTGCTCGGTGCCGGTCGAGTCCTCCACCAGCAGCGCGAACTCGTCGCCGCCGAGCCGCGCCACCAGCGGGGTGCCGACCCGGGTGTGGCCCGCCTCGTCCGCGCACCGGCCGAGGCGTTCCGCCACGGCGGCCAGCAGCCGGTCGCCCACCCGGTGCCCGAGGGTGTCGTTGACCGCCTTGAACCCGTCGAGGTCGAGGTAGCACAGCCCGATCCGGCCGGTGCCGCCCTCGTCGTACGCCTCCGCCTCCAGCGCCGCCGACAACCGCTCGAAGAAGAGGGTGCGGTTGGGCAGCCGGGTCACCGGGTCGTGGTTCTGCAAGTGCCGCAGCCGGGACTGGAGTTCACGGCGGGCGCTGATGTCCGAGACCGACAGCAGCACCCCGCCCGGCTCCGCGGCGGGCAGGGGCGCGACGGCGACCTGCACCCACAGACAGTGTCCGTCGGGGTGCTTCAGCCGGCGGGTGCAGCGCAACCGCGCCTGTCTGCCGCGCAGCACCTCGCGGTAGGCGTGCCAGGTGCGGGCGTCGGAGGACAGGTCCACCAGGTCGGCGGCGACCGCCCCGGCCAGCGCCCGTGGGCTGCTGCCGAGCAGTTCGCCGAGGGCCGGGTTGGCTCCCGTGACCAGGCCCTCGCGGTCCACGACGGCCATCGCCAGGGGGGCCGCCTCGAACGCGGACCTGAAGGGCGCGTCCCCTTCGCTACTCTCTGTGACAGCCGGCCCGATGAGATCTGCCGCGGGCACCGGCCCTTCGGACGTTCCGCTCACCGCTCGCTCCCGCAGTGCACTCGGTCTTCGGATGGTCTCGTCGCGCCGGCCGGCCGACCTGTCGGCAGCCGACCGGATCCGTGCAGGAAAGGGATCAGGACAGTACAGGAAAAGGTCAGGAAAGTGTGCCGATCATAGAGGCTGGGCTCAGGCCCTTCCAGCCACCCTCCAGTGTCCCGGAGTGGGCCGCCCATCTGACAATTCGTTTCTGCCCGCCGTTGGCCGGGTTCAGCGGTCGCTCGACCACATGTGACGGTCCGTGAGCGATTCGGGGGTGTCGGTGCGGCTCTCCGTGCGGCCCTCTCACTCGTCCGGTGCAGACAAACAGGGCGTAGTACGACAAATTCACACAGGCTGGGTGCGGTGTCCCGCGAACCGCTCCCGGAGGTCCACGTGCCGCGTCAGCTCCCGTTCGGGGAACTCACCCGTGCGACGTTCCGCGGGTTCGGGAACCGGCTGCGGGAGTGGCCCCGGCTGCGCAGCACCGCGGCCCTGTGCACCACGATGTCCGCGCTCGCCGCGACCTCCCTGGTCTCCGCGCCCTCGATCGCCGAGCCGTTCTCCTCGGCGCCCTGCGCCCTGAAGCGCACCGACGCCCACCACTCCGAGGGCCTGGACACCTGGAACGCCGCCTACCCGCGCCCCGCCCGCTCGCTGAACGCGGTGATGGTGTTCCTCTCCTTCCCCGACGCGGTGCCCCTGACCAGCCCCGCGGAGCTGACGGCCGACCACTTCCCGGCCACCGCCCGCTACTTCGAACGCGCCTCCTACGGCCGGTTCGCCCTGCGCACGGACCCGCTGCGCAAGTGGATCCGGATGCCCCGGCCGTCGACGGCCTACGCCATACAGCGGGACTGGGAGCCGGCGGACCGGGGCGCCTACCTGCGCGACGCCCTCGCGGTGGCCGATCCCGAGGTGGACTTCTCCCGCTACGACGTCGTGTACTTCGTCGCCGACCCGGACGCGCCCGGCGTGGACTCCGACGCCACCAAGGTCGTCAACCTGGACACCCCGCTGCGCGCGGACGGCACGGACATCCGGCGGGTCGTCACCGTCTTCGAGCAGCATCCGCCCGACCGGCTGGTCCTCGCCCACGAGACGGGCCATGTCTTCGACCTGCCCGACCTCTACCACCGCCCGGTGGACGGGGACGGCGACTGGGACACCTACGTCGGGGACTGGGACCTGATGGGCAGCCAGTTCGGTCTCGCCCCGGACCTGTTCGGGTGGCACAAGTGGAAGCTCGGCTGGCTCGATCCCCGCCAGGTCACCTGCGTCCGGGACCCCGGGGGCGCGCGGATCACCCTGGAGCCGCTCGGCGCCGGACCGGACGCCCCGGCCGCGGTCGCGGCGGGAGCGCCCGCCTTCGGGCTCGGCGGCGGCACCAAGCTCGCGGTGGTCCGCACCGGGGCGGACAGCGCGCTCGCCTTCGAGGTGCGCACCCGGACCGGCAACGACGCGGGGGCCTGCCGGGACGGGGTGCTGGTGTACCGCGTTCGCAGCGGCGCCGAGTCGGGCCGCGGTCCGGTCGAGGTCGTGGACGCCCACCCGGACACCGAGGCGTGCTGGGAGGACTCGGTCTACCCGCCCCTCGCCGACGCCCCGGTGGCCCTCGGGGAGAGCTTCACGGTGCCGGGTGACGGAGTCCGCGTGAAGGTGGAGGGCCACACGGCGGCGGGGGCGTGGACGGTACGGATCGAACCCTGAGGGGCCTTCACTGTCGTGCCCGGGACCCCCGGCCGACCTCGGGGGTGCCGGGAGGTCGGGGTGCCGGGAAGGCGGGGATTCAAAGGCGAAGGCCTCCCGGTTTCCCGGGGGGTCTTTGTGTCGGTGTGCCGCCAGGGACTCGAACCCCGGACCCGCTGATGCTGTATTTCCCGGGGGATAACCCCCGGACCCCCAGCCGACCTCGGGGGTGCCGGGAGGTCGGGGTGCCGGGAAGGCGGGGATTCAAAGGCGAAGGCCCTTCGGTTTCCCGGAGGGCCTTCGTGTCGGTGCGCCGCCAGGGACTCGAACCCCGGACCCGCTGATGCTGTATTTCCCGGGGGATAACCCCCGGACCCCCAGCCGACCTCGGGGGTGCCGGGAGGTCGG
>NZ_JBEZNL010000006.1:191229-320263 GCF_040653275.1 Streptomyces sp. NPDC048002
CCGGGAAGGCGGGGATTCAAAGGCGAAGGCCCTTCGGTTTCCCGGAGGGCCTTCGTGTCGGTGCGCCGCCAGGGACTCGAACCCCGGACCCGCTGATTAAGAGTCAGCTGCTCTAACCAACTGAGCTAGCGGCGCCTGCTGACGTCGTAGACCTTAGCATCCAGGTCGGCGGGAGGAAAAATCGATATCCGCACGGCGGCACGGGCCGCCCGGACGGCCGCCCAGAGCAGGATCTCCGGGCCGGGGAGCCAGGGGTGACGGGTGTCCGGGGCGACCAGCCAGCGCGCGCCGGCGGAGGCGCCGTCGGCGGTGCGGGCCGGGGCGGGCACGGTCACCGCGTCGCCGTTGCCGTGGCACAGCAGCGGCGGGGCCGCCGGGGCGCGGCGCTCCGGGGTGCCGTCCTCCCCGCGGGTGCCCCACTCCTCCCAGCTCATCAGCGAGGGCAGCCGCTGGGCGGTGCCCGGCGCGGCGAACAGCAGCATCCGGCCCCGGAACGCCGCCACCGGGCCGGAACCCGGGCCGTCGTCCCAGAGCCGGGCGAGCATCCGGCGGCCGAACATCGCGGGAGCGCTGACCACGTCGAAAACCGAGCCGCAGGGCAGCACCACGGGGGCGTCGGGGCGCTCCTCCCAGAACGCCAGAGTGGTGCGGGGATACGTTCCTGCCGAGGCCAGCCAGGCGGCTCCGTCCGGGGTGACGCCGGCGGCGTCGAGGCAACTGCTCATGCCTCCAAGATCTACCGTCCGTGAGCGGAACGCTGCTCTGGGTTGCGGGAAATCGGGACAGGAGCGGGGGGTGAGGGGTATCTTGCCCGGATCTTGCCCGTCTGGCATATGCCTGAGAGGCCCGCGGCGGCTCACACCGGGTCGACGTGCTCCCGGCCCTCCACGGCCCCCCGCAGCAGGTCGCGGCCGAACTCGACCATCTTCACGGCGTAGTCCTCGGTCCACTCCGCACGCTCGGCGATGTCCGCGGTGGTCAGCCGGTCGAAGCGCCGCGGGTCGGCCAGCTGGGCCGCCGCCACGGCCTGGAACTCCACGGCCCGGTCGGCCGCCGCCCGGAAGGCCAGCGTCAGCTCCGTCGCCCGCGCGAGCAGCGCCCGGGGGTCGTCGATCGACTCCAGATCGAAGAAGTGCTCCGGGTCTGCTGCCGCCTGCGTGGGCTCGAAGAGCAGGGGCGCGGGGCGTAGCCGCGGTTCGTTCCGACGCGGCGTGGGCTCCGCCATGTCTTCTCCTCCTCGTACGTACGTCATGGATGACCCCCGGTGAAGCGGGCCACCGTCCATTGTCCCGCGCCCGCGCAAGGGGGCCTCGCACCCCGAGTCACCTGGCCGGTCAGGGATGCCGGCGACCCGGTGTTCCGAGAGGCGGGACAGGACCGCGTGGTTGGCCTCCCAGCCGTCCGGGCTGTGTTCATCGGCCGCCTCCGGCGGCGTGCCGGACTCCGTCCGGCGGGCTGGGGCGGCCGGGGCCGGTCAGGGCTGCCAGGCGACTCGGTGTTCGGACAGGCGGGACAGGACCGCGTGGTTGGCCTCCCAACCGTCCGGGAATTTGACCAGCGTGCCCAGCTGGACCGGTTCCGTGGACGGGTAGTCGTCGAGGAGGTCGGTGACGCCCTCGCGGCAGACCACGATGCAGGCGTGCCGGTGGCGGGAGGCGAGGACGCACAGGCGGCCCGTCTCCAGGTGGAAGGCGGTCGCGTCGGGGCGGCCGGAGAGCGGGTGCAGGACGACCGTGACGTCGTACTCCCGGCCCTGGAGACGGTTCGCCGTGTCGACGGTGACCTCGTGGACGCCCAGTTCGGCCAGCGCGGAGCGGACCGCGGCCGCCTGGTCGCGGTGCGCGGTGCCGACGGCGATCCGGTCGGCGGTCAGCGGCGCCGGGTCCGGCGAGCGCTCGGAGACGGCCGCCCCGCCCCGCTCCAGCAGCCGCCGTACGACCGCCGCCACCGCGCCCACCGCCTCCGGGTCGGTGCGCGGGGTGTGCCGGGCGGGCAGCTCCAGCAGGCCCCAACCCGCCTCGGCCGCCTCGTCGATCACCCGGTCGGGACCGGAGCCGTCGGAGCCGACCGCGAAGGAGAGCCGCCGGTCGCCGTGGCCGGTGCCGCTGCGGAAGGGCGTGAACGGGTAGAACGCGTCCGAGACCAGCGGCGCCGCCGACGCGGGCAGCCGCCAGGACACCGGCAGCCGGTGCTGGGGCAGCTCGGGGTTGTGCGCGAGCAGGGTGGTCACGGCCGACGCCGACGGGTCGTACGACAGCCCCGCCCACTGCTCGCCCCCCACGATCGAGAACGGGTCCAGCTGCCCGGGGTCGCCCACGAACAGCGCCCGTTCGAACAGCCCGGCCACGGCGAGCAGGGAGTCCGAGCGCATCTGGTACGCCTCGTCCACGATCGCGTGCCGCCACGGTTCGTCGACCTTCACATGCGCCCACTTCGCCGCCGTGGAGATCGTCACCGGCAGGCCCGCGAGGTCCGCCGCCTTCGCCGACTTGCGGACGTTCGCCAGCCCGTCCAGCGCCTTGTCGTACGGGTCGGAGTCGCTGCTGTGCAGCCGGCCCACCGGCAGCTCGGGCGCCTTCTCGGCGAGCCGCAGCACCAGGTCGTCGACCTGGGCGTTGGTCTGCGCCACGACCATCAGCGGGCGGCCCGCCCCGGCGAGTTCCAGCGCCGCCCGCACCACCAGCGTGGACTTGCCCGCGCCGGGCGGGGAGTCGACGACGACGCCGCGGTGGGTGCCGTGCAGGGTGTCGGCGAGGATCGCGTCGGTGGCCTCCGCCGCCGCCGCTCCCGGGTCGAACACGGTGGTCACAGCAGGTCCTCCTCGGTGGGCCGGTCGGCGGTCTCCGGCACGGCCTCGCCGGGCGGCCCGCCGTGCGTCCACGGGGTCTGCTCCGGGTCGGGCAGCTTCGCCCCGCCCCGCTGCTCGTGTTCGAACAGCGTGTAGCAGACCCGGTCGCCCTTCTCCGGCACGGACCCCTGTTCGGGCTCCTTGCCGCGGCCCATCTTGTCCAGCACCCGCAGCGTCAGCAGATCCCCGTCGGCGCCGACCAGTTCCGCCGACTGCGGCTTGCCGCCCAGCGAGCGGTACACCTTCACCCGCTCGCCGAGCTGCGGCCGGTCGTCCGTCCGCACGGTGACCAGCGGGCGCGGGCTCGGCCGCTTGCCCTCGCTGTACGCCATCAGCACGTCCGTGACCTCGCCCGCGAACGCCTCCCCGGACAGCCGCCGCCCCGCCATCACCAGCGGGTCGTCGAGCGCCTCCTGCGCCTGGAGCCGGGACTGCTCCCGCTCGCGCGAGGCGAGCTTGTTCGCGGCCGTCACCGCGTCGTCCCGGCGCGGCTGCGGAGGCTCACCGGCGGTGATCCGGTCGCGGTGCGCGGTGAAGGACCAGCGGTCGCGGGTCCACCGCTCCTCGACATGGGCGCCGGCGGGCAGCTCCCGCAGCAGGTCCAGGCCGTGCCAGACCGCGTCCCAGGTGGGCCGGGTCCGGCTCTCCACCAGCTCGCGGATCTCCCGTTCGGCCGCCGTGAGGATGCCCAGCCGGTCGTCGGCCTCCATGCCGTCCTCGGCGGCGGCCAGCGCGGTGCGGGCCCGGTCGTAGCGCTCGAAGGCGGGGGCCAGCAGCTTGTTGTCGAAGGCGGGGTCGGTGGCCGGTCCCGCGGGCGGGCACTCCAGCTGGCCCCGCGCGTCCCGGGCCAGCTCCGCGCGGAGCGCCGCCTCGGCGCCGGTCCCGCCGGGCGGGGGATCGATCCACGCCAGCAGCGCGCCCAGGTGCTGGTCCTCCAGGGACGACTGGCCCGTCGCCCAGTGCCGGGCCAGCACCTCGGTCATCGCCAGCAGCAGCGAGGACCCGGGCACCCGGGACCGCTCCCCGTAGTGCGTCAGCCAGCGGCCGAGCAGCGGCACCCGGGGCGGCGCCGGATACGGCGTCTCCGGGTCCTGCTCCGCCGTGCGCCGAAAGCGCATGGAGCGGCCGAGGAGGCGGACGAAGTCCAGGCCGGCCCGGCTCGGCACGATCAGCTGGGGCGCGTCCGCGCACAGGTCGACCTCGACCTTGACCCGCTTGCCGGTCTCCGGGTCGGTGTCGGTGCGCTCGGCCGCCTCGACCACGTCGGCGTACGCCTCCACGTGCGGCAGCACCGAGTCGGCGAGGTCGGCGAGGAAGGTGAACCGCAGATCGCGGTCGCGGGGCTGGGGCACGACCAGCAGCCGGGGCGCGTCCCGGTCGGTGCCGACCAGGGCGCCGAGCGGGGCGCCCGCCTCACCGGCGGTGGTCAGCGGCACGAAGACCAGCGGGCGCTCCGACAGATGGCGGTGGCGGACGGTGGCCGAGGGCTGGGCGCGGCCGGTGCTGATCGCCTCCAGCCGGGCGAGGGTGGAGATCAGGGACACAGGGCCGACTCCCGGACGCCGAGGGCCTCGGCCCGCAGGTACGCGGCTCTGCGCAGCGCGGCCACCGCCGGATCGGCCGGGTCCCCGGCCGTGCCGCGGGCCGCCGCCAGCACGTCCTCGACCGTGCTCAGACCACCCAGCTCGGCACGGGCCGCGCGGCCCAGCGAGGTGACCGCGCCGGCCGCGCGCGAGCGGTCCCGGCAGTGGAAGGCCAGCTCGCAGGCGGACAGGCAGTCCGGCGCGTACGTCGCCGGCACGGACTCCACGGCCGCCGTCAGCTCCTCGGCGGGCAGCCCGGGGTCGAAGCAGGCGCCCTCGGGCAGCGCGTCGGCGATCTCCTCGATCCGGGTGAGCCGGGTCAGCTGACGGGCGGTCACCGCGCGCTGCTTGCGGACGTCGACCGCGGAGGCGGTGGGCAGGTTGGAGAAGTCCTTGGGGCAGACGAGGAGGATCCGGTGCCGTACCCGGGGGGCCGGGGCCTCGTCCGGGCCCCCGGCGAGGCGGGCGGCCACCTGCTCCAGCGCCAGCACGTACACCGCCGCCTGACGGGCCGCCGCGCCCACCTTCGCCGGGTCCGCCGAGCCGTCCAGCATCGGGAAGGACTTGATCTCCACCACCGACCAGCTGCCGTCGGGGTGCACCACCACCGCGTCCGGCTCCAGGAAGGCGGGCGAGCCCGCGACGTCGAGCGCCAGCAGCGGATGGTCCAGCAGCGTCCAGGAGCCCGGGGCCCCGCTAGCCTCGCGCAGCGCCAGCGCCGTGCGGGCCACGCGGCCCTCGGGGCCGGTCGCGGAGAGGTCGGGCAGTGACGCCCGGGCGGGCGGCTCGGCCGAGCGGTCCAGCTTCTCGTGCGCCAGGCGGAGCAGTTCGGCGCCGCCGTCCGCCTTCACCTTCGCCTCGAAGGCGTTGCCCCGGGTGAGCGCGAACTGCGACTGTCCGAAGGCCGACGGCGAGCCCAGCGCGGTCGCCAGCACCGCCTTGTTCACCCCGGCGCCGTCCAGGATCGCGCGCCGTCTGCACCCGGGGTTGGCGGCCAGCGCGGCCAGCGCGCGGGCGTCCAGTGCCTTGGCCGGTACCTCGGGACCGCGCAGCTCAGCGAGCCTTTGCCGGAGCGCCGTCCCCCGCGTCCGTGGGAGAGGCACCCGACTCGGCTCCGGGTTCGAACCGTGACTCGCGCTGCCGTGGGAATCGCTCACCCGCGGAAGTCTGGCATCCGCCACTGACAATCGAGGTCTCCGTGGCGGAAGTGGTGTCCTGGGCGGGCTGTGCCGAGCGGGCCGCGACCAGGCTGGCCCGGCCCTCGAAGCGGGCCCGGACGCGCTCCGCGCAGCGCAGCACGTACGGCGTCAGCAGGAACCCGGCACCCATCACGGCGGCGCCCGCCACCGCGTCCAGGAAGTAGTGGTTCGCGGTGCCCATGACCACGATCACGGTCACCGTCGGGTAGATGACGGCGGCGGTCTTCGCGAGGCGGGTCCCGCCGTACCGCCACAGCATGACGCCGCACCACAGCGCCCAGCCGCAGTGCAGGCTCGGCATCGCCGCGTACTGGTTGGTCAGGCCGCCCAGGCCCTTCGGGGCGCTGGCCTCACCGCCCCACCAGCCGTACGAACTGTAGTAGGCCATCGTGTCCACGAAGCCGTGCGTCGGGGAGAGCAGCCGGGGCGGGCAGGTCGGCAGCAGGGTGAAGCCGATCAGGCCGATGAACGTGGAGGTCATCAGCCAGGTGCGGGCGGCCCGGTAGTGCACCGCGCGCGAGCGGAAGATCCAGACCAGGACCACCGGGGTGACCAGGTAGTGCAGCGAGGCGTACCAGAAGTCGGCCGGCACGCCCAGCCACGGCTCTCTGGTGAAGAGACGGTTCAGCGGGTGCTCGGCGTTGAGGTGCAGCACCTTCTCGACGCGCAGGATCGCCAGGCCGTGGTCGACGGCCGAGCTGACGTCGCCGCGGGCCAGCAGCCGGCCCGCCGAGTAGCACGCGTACACCAGCACGATCAGCGGCAGCTCGGTCCACCAGCGCAGACGTATCCGCGATGCCGCCCCCATGGCCGGTGTCTCGGCGTGCGGCATCCGATCGCCTCCCCCATCTCTTCGTGGCGCCGGTCGCCCGGACCCGCCACCTTACGGTGCTCGCGCACGCCCCCGTCGGGCGCCCCCGGCCCTGATAGACGCTGAGATCGCCCGTCGGGTTGCCCCCTCACAGGGTGCGGGATGATGGGTGGGTTCCGCCTCGCATATTCACGGAAAGGCACGCGACGCCATGGCACCGCGCATTCTGTTGGCCCGGCACGGACAGACCGAGTGGTCGCTGTCCGGCAAGCACACCGGGCGGACCGACGTGCCGCTGCTGGAGGAGGGCCGCCGCGGGGCCAAGCTGCTGGGCGAGCGGCTGCACCGGGCGCCGCTGGACGGGCTGCCCGGGGTGGAGGTGCGGACCAGTCCGCTCGTACGCGCGCGTGAGACGTGCGAACTGGCCGGCTTCGGCGACCGGGCCGAGCGCTGGGACACGCTGATGGAGTGGGACTACGGCGCCTACGAGGGCATGACGCCCGCCGAGATCCAGGCGGTGCGGCCCGGCTGGCTGATCTGGCGTGACGGTGTCCCCGGGGGCGAGGGCCTGGCCGAGGTCGCCGCGCGGGCCGACGAGGTGGTCTCCTGGGCCCGCTCTGCCGACCGTGACGTCCTGGTCTTCGCCCACGGCCACATCCTGCGCTCCATAGGCGCCCGCTGGCTGGGCCTGCCCCTGGACTTCGCGGCCCGCATCCGTCTGAACCCGACGTCACTGTCGGTGCTGGGCTGGGCCTACGGCGAGCCGGCGCTGGAGAGCTGGAACGACACCGGGCACCTGGTCGGCTGAGCCCCGCGTCATACCGCGCGCGGCAGGCTCGCGTGCCGTTCCAGGAAGCCCGACACGCCCGCCGCCCGCCGGTGCGGGAGCAGGACCCGGGCCGTGCCCGCCAGCATCGTCTGGATCCGGGAGGACTGGACCTCGTCGAGCAGGTCCAGCAGCCGCATCCCGGCCGCCGCCGCCTCGTCCGGGTGGCCGCCGCGCGCGAGGTCGTCCGCCAGCTCCGCCGTGTACAGGGCGATGTTGCGGGTGAAGTGCGGGTCCTGGAGCTGTGCCGCCCGGTCGGCGTGCCGGGCCGCCCGGCGCCAGTCGCCGAGCGTCGACCAGCACTGCGCCTCCAGGCCCTCCAGCTCCGCCTCGCCGTAGAAGCTCATCCACTCGGGGTCGTGGTCCGAGTGGCCGCGGGCGAAGAGGGCCTGCGCCCGCGCCAGTGCCTGGGCGCAGCCCGTGCGGTCGGCGAGCCCCGCCCAGCCGCCCGCCTCGCGCAGCGCGAGCAGGGACAGCAGGCGGGGGGAGCCGAGCGGCTCGGCGGCGCGCCGGGCGGCCTGCGCCGCGCGCACCGCCTCGCGCGGCCGGCCGGCGTCGCGGGCGAGGAAGGAGGTGTTGCAGAAGGCGTGCGCCTCCAGCGCCGGGTCCCCGGCCATCCGGGCGGTCGCCAGGGCCTCCGCGTAGTGGGAGCGCGCGTCGTCGAACCGTCCCGAGTCGTGGGCCAGCCAGCCCACCGAGATGGCCAGTTCACCGGCGCCCGAGTGAAGCCGTTCGGCCACCCGGTGCCGGGTGGTGCCGGCGTCGAGCAGGGCGTAGGCGGCGCGCAGCGGGGCCGCCGCCCTGCGGTACAGGCCGTCCGCCCCGTGCCGGTCGTCCAGCACCCGGATCCTGCGTACCGCCTCCTCCAGTACCTCCACCTCGCCGGTCCCGACACGGCGGGAGGGACGTTCCGCGGCCGTGGCGTCGATGGTGAGCCCGAGCGGGCTCAGCGTGACGGCGGCCACCGTGGCTCCGCCGCCGGTCATGAATGCGCGACGCAGCACGTCGCTCTCCTCGGGTTTCTCGTGCGTGTCGTACGGGTCCTGCGTGTCATACGGCTCGTCCGCCCCTTGCGTCTCACCGGTGGCTTCGGTAAGGGCGGCGCCGGGCGGGAGTTCGTCGGCGCGCGCCCGCCGTCCGCGTACGGAGGCGCGGGGCGCGAAGCCGAGGTCGGTGAGGGTGCGACCGGGGAACATGTGCAGGAACACCCGCTCGTACGCGTAGTTGGGGCAGCGGATCTCGCCGGCCTCGACCCGGCCGACGTAACGAGCGTCACAGCTGACCCGTTCCCCGATCTCGCGGGCGGCCCGGCGTACCGCCGCGGCGAACTCGGCCGGCGAGCGCTGTCCGCGCAACTGCCGGAACGCGAGATTCGGTCGGGGTGGTCTGGCGGGCTGGGACGCGTTCAGCTCTGACGACGTCATGGCCGGTCCTCTCGTGCGAACCG
Source organism: Streptomyces sp. NPDC048002 (assembly GCF_040653275.1). Classification (NCBI taxonomy): domain Bacteria; kingdom Bacillati; phylum Actinomycetota; class Actinomycetes; order Kitasatosporales; family Streptomycetaceae; genus Streptomyces; species Streptomyces sp. NPDC048002. The sequence goes on from NZ_JBEZNL010000006.1 coordinate 199,944, forward strand.
TCGAACCATGCCGGACAGGTGGGGAGTTGAACCATTTGTTCGCTTCGTACCCCGGGTGCCCGGCGGGCAAGAACGTACCTGCTGTCTCGGACCCGCCATGCGGTGTTTGGCTACAAACCGGATATCTCATCCAGCATCTGCCATGAACTGCCATCCTTTGCGGCGGACTTGCGCCGTTTCCGTTGACGCCCCGGCACGTTGAACCGCGTGGACCGGGAGCCGCCCGCCTCCCGACCCGCCCGTTTCGAGGAGGGCTGCGTGGTGGAGACCGGTATGGAGACCAGGCAGAGCGTCGATCCCCGTACGTCGATGACGACGGTGGGGCACCCCCCGACCCAGGAGTGCAGCGCGCCGCCGTGCACCTCGGCCGCGTGCGACCTGGTGACGGTGCCGGCCCGGCAGGGTCTGGAGGCGGTCGACATCCTGCGCCGGGGCGCGGGGGACGCGGTGGGGCCGGTGCTGCACGACGACGGGTGCGACACCCTCGGCTTCGTCGTGCCGCCCGGCACCGCCGCGGGGTGGGACGTGCCCGGCAGTACCTGTACCGAGACCGACGGGCGCGGGCTGAGCCTGGTCCCCGAGCCGCCGCCGGAGGGCTCCGACTGGCTGCTGCCCCCCGGCGAGGCGGACCTCGCCACGGACCCGACGGTCCTGCGGGCGGCGCTGGACGAGGCGGCACGGCTGATCGAGGCGGCCGACAACTGCCGGTGACGGGGGTGCGTGCGGCCCCGGCGGACGACCGGGGCCGCGCGGGGGCGCTCTGCGTGATCACCACCGGCTCCGCATAATGGCCGGATGGGCAAGTCCAGAAACCCGCGGCGCCAGGAGTCGGCCGCCCTCCCGGTCGTCGAGACCGTCGACGGAGGGCTCGCCGAACTGATGCCCGACCGCGACCGGACGCGCGCCTGGACCCTGCTCATCGACGGGGCCCCGCAGTCGCACGTCGACCTGGACGACCCCACCTTCCTCTCCTTCGAGTACCAGCGCCGCATCGGGCACGTCATCGACCTCGTCGCCCCGCCCGGCAAGCCCGTGCAGGCCGTCCACCTCGGCGGCGGCGCCCTCACCCTGGCCCGGTACGTCGCCGCCACCCGCCCCCGCTCCACCCAGCAGGTCGTCGAGCGGGACGCGGCACTCGTCCAACTGGTCCGCCGCGAACTGCCGCTGGACCGCAACGCCCGGATCCGGGTGCGGTCCACGGACGCGCGCGAGGGCCTCGCCAAGGTGCCCGACGGCTGGGCCGACCTGGTCGTCGCCGACGTCTTCAGCGGCGCGCGCACCCCCGCCCACCTCACCTCCACGGAGTTCCTCGACGAGGTGCGCCGCGCCCTGCGCCCCGGCGGCTGGTACGCCGCCAACCTCGCCGACGGCCCGCCCCTGGCCCACCTGCGCGGCCAGATCGCCACCGCGGCCGCCCGCTTCACCGAACTCGCGCTGGTAGCCGACCCGACCGTGCTGCGCGGCAAGCGCTTCGGCAACGCCGTCCTGGTCGCCGCCGACCAGCCGCTCCCGGTTCCGGAACTGACCCGCCGGGCCGCCTCCGACCCGCACCCCGGGCGCGTCGAGCACGGCAGGGCCCTCACCGACTTCGCCGGCGGCGCCGTCCCGGTCACCGACGCGGCCGCGGTCGCCTCACCGGCACCCCCGGCGTCCGTCTTCCGTTAGGGCGTGTGTCGCCCTAGACCCCGCGGACCGGACCGGACCGGACCGCCGGCAGGTCAGTAGTCCCCGATCTCCACCCGCGGCGCGCTGTCGTGCCAGGTGCAGAAGACCGACACCCGGTCCGCGCCCGACGCGAACTCCACCCGGATCCACGACTCCGTCTTCCACACCTGCATCGACCACCCCGTGCCCGGCGTCGCCGACACCAGCGTCGCGTACGTGTCGGCGAGGTCGAAGACGACCCGGCCGCCGTCGGTGTCGTAGCTCTTGATCCGGCCGGAGGCCGTGGGGGAGGGGGCCGGCGACACGGTGGGCGGGTCGGAGGGCCGGGGCGTGGGGGACGTCTTCGACGACGGGCCCTTCGAGGGCGCCGCGGGCGTCGAGGGCGACGGGACCGACCGCTGAGTGGCCGAGACCTGCGGCTTGGACTCCTGAGTCGTCGCGTCCGCCGCCGCGATGGGCAGGGCGCGCGGCGGTTCGTAGGCGGTGCCCGCCATCACCGTGTGGACACCCCACCACGACAGCGTGACCGCCGCGCCCGTGGCGAGCGACCAAGCCAGTACGTGTACGAGTCCTCTGCGCATCGCGGGCCATACTGCCTCACCCGTCCCACAGGTGTCTCCCCGCCGTCCACAGCGCCGGAGTTGTCCACAGGCCCGGACCGGGCTCGCCCGCATGGCGTACGGTGCGGCGCATGGCAAGTGTGCTCGTGGTCGAGGACGACCAGTTCGTGCGCTCCGCCCTCATCCGGCATCTGACCGAGGCCGCGCACACCGTGCGCAGCGTCGGAACGGCCCTGGAGGCGCTGCGCGAGGTCGCCCATTTCCGTTTCGACGTGGTCATCCTGGACCTCGGCCTGCCCGATCTCGACGGGTCCGAGGCCCTGAAGATGTTGCGCGGGATCACCGACGTCCCGGTCATCATCGCCACCGCCCGCGACGACGAGACCGAGATCGTCCGGCTGCTGAACGACGGCGCGGACGACTACCTGACCAAGCCGTTCTCCGTCGAGCACCTCTCCGCCCGGATGGCGGCCGTGCTGCGCCGGTCCCGTTCCACCGGCGCCGAGGCCGCCCCCTCCTCGGTGCTCCGCGTCGGCGGCCTCACCGTCGACCCGCTGCGCCGCCAGGCCGAACTGGACGGCGTACGGCTGGACCTGACCCGCCGCGAGTTCGACCTCCTGGCCTTCCTGGCGGGCCGGCCCGGTGTCGTCGTGCCCCGCAAGGAACTGCTGGCCGAGGTGTGGCAGCAGTCCTACGGCGACGACCAGACCATCGACGTCCATCTGTCCTGGCTGCGCCGCAAGCTGGGGGAGACCGCCGCCCGTCCGCGCTATCTGCACACGCTGCGCGGGGTCGGCGTGAAGCTGGAGCCGCCGGGTCCGCAGGGAGGGCCGCCACGATGAGATGGGCCCTGGTCAAGGTCTCGCTCGCGGTCACCACCATGGTCGTGCTCGCCTTCGCGGTGCCGCTCGGACTCGTCATCAAGGAGATGGCCCGCGACCGGGCCTTCTCCAACGCCGAGCGGGAGGCCGCCGCGGTCGCCCCGGCGCTCTCCATCACCACCGACCGCGAGCAGCTCGAACGCGTGGTCGCCTCGGCCGGCGCCGAGGCGGAGATGGCCGTGCACATACCGGCCGCCGACGGCTCCGCCGCCGTCGACATCGGCCGGCAGCGCGCGGCCCGCGACGACATCGCGACCGTACGGCGGCTCGGCCGCGCCTCCACCACCGAGGTGCCCGGCGGCTCCACCCTGCTCCAGCCCGTGGCCCTCAGCTCCGGCGAGATCGCCGTGGTGGAGGTGTACGTCCCCGAGGCCGAGGTCAGCAACGGCGTCTCCACGGCCTGGGCGGTGCTCGCCGCCGTCGGTGCCGCCCTGATCGTCGGCTCGGTCGCGGTCGCCGACCGGCTCGGCGTACGGATGGTGCAGCCCGCTCAGCGCCTGGTCGAGGGCGCGCACGAACTGGGGGAGGGCAAACTCGGCGCCCGGGTGCCGGAGGAAGGACCGAACGAACTGCGGCTGGCCGCCGCCGCGTTCAACTCCATGGCCGACCAGGTCGTCCAACTGCTCGCCAACGAACGGGAGCTGGCCGCCGACCTGTCGCACCGGCTGCGGACCCCGCTGACCGTGCTGCGGCTGAACGCCGCCTCCCTCGGCGAGGGGCCGGCCGCCGAGCAGACCCGGGCGGCCGTGGCCCAGCTGGAGCGCGAGGTCGACACCATCATCCGTACGGCCCGGGAGGCCAAGCCGCAGACGGCCGCCGCCGGTCCGGGCGCGGGGTGCGACGCGGCCGAGGTGGTGCGTGAGCGGATGTCGTTCTGGTCGGCGCTCGCCGAGGACGAGGGCCGCAAGGTGCGCGTGGCCGGCGTCGACCGGCCGGTGCGCATACCCGTGGCCCGTGCCGACCTGGCCGCCGCGCTGGACGCCCTGCTCGGCAATGTCTTCCGACACACCCCGGAGCGCACGGCCTTCGCCGTCGACGTGCACAACGGCGAGGACGCGGTGATCGTGCTCGTCTCCGACGCGGGCCCCGGCATACCCGACCCGGAGGCCGCCATGGCCCGCGGGCGCGGCTCCGGAAGCGCGGGCTCCACCGGGCTCGGCCTGGACATCGTGCGCCGGCTCGCGGAGTCGACCGGCGGTGACGTGCGGATCGGCTCGTCCGTCCTCGGCGGGACCGAGGTGAGGATCTGGATCCAGCTGGACGGGCGGGCCCCCGAGCGCCGCGGGCACCGGGTCCGCAGACGCCGCACCGGCCGGCTGGTCTCGACCTTTAACCGCCCCCGATCCCTTCCTTAAGCGCACCCTAAGATCCTCAACCACCGTCCCGATCAGGCTTTTTGCCCGATTCGGCACCGCTAGCGTGCTGCCGCACCCCTCCCCCGTGAGCAGTGAAAGCAGGCACGCGATGAGCATCCACCGGCGCAAGGTCAGCGGCAGGAACAAGGCGATAGGCGGTCTGGTCGCCGCGGCCGTGGTCGGTGGAGGCGCCGTCCTCCTCACCGGTACCGCCCAGGCGGCCGGGGTGGGCGCCGCGTACACCAGGACCAGCGACTGGTCGACGGGGTACACCGCTCAGTACGTCGTCACCAACGACACCGGCTCCACGAAGGCCGACTGGAGGCTCGGCTTCGACCTGCCCGCGGGGGCGAAGCTCAGCTCGCTGTGGAACGCCGAGTCCAGTGTCAGCGGCTCGCGGGTCACCGTGAAGCCGGCCGCCTGGGACAAGGACGGTCTGGCGGCGGGGGAGTCGGTCACGGTCGGCTTCGTCGTCAACGGCTCCGGCGACCCCACCGGTTGTGTGATCGACGGCGTCAAGTGCTCCACCGACACGGGCGCGACCCCCGAGCCCACCGGCCGCCCCACCGGGACGGCGACCCCGACAGCCACCGCCACGCCGACCCCCACCCCCACGGCCACCGCGACGCAGAGCGCCACGCCCACGGCGGAGCCCACCCGGACCCCGGGCGAGGGCACCACGACGAACGCCGGCTTCGCCCCGTACGTGGACACCTCCCTCTACCCGGCCTTCGACCTGGTCGCCACCGCCGAGGCCACCGGGGTGAGGGACTACAACCTGGCCTTCGTCACCGACGGCGGCGGTTGCACGCCCAAGTGGGGCGGGGTGACCGACCTGGCGAGCGACGCGGTGGCCGCGCAGATCGGCGCGCTGCGTGCCAAGGGCGGCGACGTCCGGGTCTCCTTCGGCGGCGCGGCCGGCAGCGAACTGGCCACCACCTGCTCCTCGGCGAGCGCCCTGGCCGCCGCCTACACCAAGGTCGTCGACGCCTACGACCTCACCAAGGTCGACTTCGACGTCGAGGGCGGCGCGTTGCCCGACACCGCCGCCAACACCCGCCGCGCCCAGGCCATCGCGAAGCTCCAGCAGGACCACCCCGACCTGGACGTCTCCTTCACCCTGCCGGTGATGCCCGAGGGGCTCACCCAGCCCGGTGTGGACCTCCTGGCCGACGCGAAGAAGAACGGCGTGGCCATCGACGCCGTCAACATCATGGCGATGGACTACGGCCCGGCGTACAGCGGCGACATGGGCACCTACGCCGAGCAGGCGGCCACCGCCACCCAGGCCCAGATCAAGGGCGTCCTCGGCCTGTCCGACAGCGCCGCCTGGAAGACCGTCGCGGTCACCCCGATGATCGGCGTCAACGACGTGGTCACGGAGATCTTCAAGGTCGAGGACGCCACCCAGCTGGTCGACTTCGCGAAGTCCAAGGGACTCGGCTGGCTGTCGATGTGGTCGGCGACCCGCGACAAGGCCTGCCCCGGCGGCCCGAAGCCCGCGGCCGACGCCACGTGCAGCTCCATCACCCAGGACAAGAACGCCTTCGCCAAGGCCTTCGCGGCCTACAACTGACCCACGGGGGGCGCCCCGGCCGGTCTTCCCCCCCCCATCCGGCCGGGGCGTGCACGAAGAACAGCGGGCCGCGGCACCTCCCCACGGGTGCCGCGGCCCGCTGTCGGCTAGTCCGACTCCACGCTCGGGAGGGCGCCCGTGCGAGCTGCCTGTCCGTACCACAGGGCGCTCGACTTCGGGGTCCGCTCCAGGGTCGTGTAGTCGACGTACACCGCGCCGAAGCGCTTGCTGTAGCCGTAGGACCACTCGAAGTTGTCCAGCAGCGACCACAGGTAGTAGCCCCGCACGTCCGCGCCGTCCTCGATGGCGCGGCGGACCGCGGCGAGGTGGCCGTGCAGGTAGGCGATCCGCTCGGGGTCGTGGACCTGGCCGTCGGGGTCGGGCTTGTCGTCGTAGGCCGCGCCGTTCTCCGTGATGTACAGCGGCAGACCGGGGGCGAGCTTGCTGTAGCGCATAATCAGGTCGTGCAGGCCGGTCGGGTCGATCGACCAGCCCATCTCGGTGCGCTCGCCCGGCGACTGGTGGAAGGCCACGTCCTCCGAGGCCGGCCACGGGCTGTACGCGGTCACCCCGTGCCCGTCCGCGCGCGGACCGGTCGGCGCCGACTCGGCGGCCGAGACCAGCGACGGCGTGTAGTAGTTGAGGCCCAGCGCGTCCAGGGGCTGGTGGATCAGGGCCAGATCGCCGTCCTGGACGAAGTCCCAGTCCGTCAGCGACGAGGTGGCCGTCAGCAGCGACTGCGGGTAGGCACCCTGGAACATCGGGCCGTGGAAGATCCCGTTGGCCAGGTCGTCGATCCGCTGCCGGGCCGCCAGGTCCCCGGGGGCGTCCGAGACGGACCTGACCACCGCGGAGTTCAGGCTCACCGCGACCGAGTTGCGGGCCGGCATCACCGAACGCAGGGCCTTGGTGCCCAGACCGTGCGCGAGGTTCAGGTGGTGCGCCGCGCGCAGCGAGGCCGCGGGGTCGGTCCGGCCGGGCGCGTGTATGCCCGACGCGTACCCCAGGAAGGCGCTGCACCAGGGCTCGTTGAGGGTGATCCACTGCTCCACCCGGTCGCCCAGCGCCTCACCGACGATCTGCGCGTACTCGGCGAACCGGTAGGCGGTGTCCCGCTCCGGCCAGCCGCCCGCGTCCTCCAGCTCCTGCGGCAGGTCCCAGTGGTAGAGCGTCACCGCCGGTTTGATGCCGTGCTCCAGCAGTTCGTCCACCAGATTGCGGTAGAAGTCCAGACCCCGCTGGACCGCGGGACCGCGGCCGGTCGGCTGCACCCGGGACCAGGAGATCGAGAAGCGGTACGCGCTCAGGCCCAGCTCGGCCATGAGCGCCACGTCGTCCCGGAACCGGTGGTAGTGGTCGACAGCGATGTCACCCGTGTCGCCGCCGGTGGTCTTGCCGGGCGTGTGGCTGAAGGTGTCCCAGATCGACGGGGTGCGGCCGTCCTCCCGCACCGCCCCCTCGATCTGGTACGCGGAGGTCGCCGCGCCCCAGAGGAAGGCGGGAGGAAAGGTCACCGGGGTCACCGGCTGTGCGGACTCAGGCATGGAAGCGCTCCCAAAGGAGGTCGGGTGGACCGACGAGTAAGAGGAGGGGGGAAGGAAGGGGCCGGAGCGGCGGTGACCCGGCCCCTGGGAAAGGGGGGCGTCAGCCCTTGACCGCGCCCTGCATGATGCCGCCCACGATCTGCTTGCCGAAGATCGCGAAGACGATCAGCAGCGGCAGCGTGCCCAGCAGCGCGCCCGCCATGATCAGGGACTGGTCGGGCGTGTAGCCGCGGCCCAGACCCGCGACCGCCACCTGCACGGTCGGATTGCCGTTCTGGGTCAGCACCAGGAACGGCCACAGGAAGTCGTTCCAGGTCTGCACGAACATCAGCATGCCCAGCACGGCCATCGCCGGACGGGCCGCCGGGAACACCACGTGCCAGATCACGCGCCAGCTGCTCGCGCCGTCCACCCGCGCCGCCTCGATGATCTCGTCGGGCAGCGCCTGGATCAGGTACTGCCGCATGAAGAACACACCGAACGCGCTCACCAGCGAGGGCAGGATCACCGCCTGGAGCTGGTCGGACCAGTCGAGCTTGGCGACCATCATGTACAGCGGGATCACACTGAGCTGCGGCGGCACCATCATGGTGCCGATCACGATCAGCATCATCGCGTTGCGGCCCTTGAAGCGCAGCTTGGCGAAGGCGAACCCGGCGATCGTCGACAGGAACACGATGGTCAGCGAGGAGACACCCGCCACGAACGTCGTGTTGATGAACGCCTCGCCCAGGTTGGCGTCGTTCCACGCCAGATCGAGGTTGTCGAAGAGGTTCGAGCCGAACCAGAACGGCGGCGGTGTCTCGGCCAGCCGCTGGTTGTCGCGGGAGGCGGCGATCGCCGTCCACACCAGCGGGAACAGCGAACCGATGGTGAACAGGCCGAGGATCACGTACGCGATCGGCCCGGCGTGCAGGGTGCCGCCCGCCCGCGCCGACTTCGGCCGCAGGGACCGCTTGGGCGCGTCGGGGGCGTCGGGTTCCCCGGGTTTCGTCAGGGTCGTCGTCACGGCCGTCTCCTTAACTACTGGCGCGCAGCCGGCGCGAGATGACGTAGTTGGCGATCCCGACCACGATGAGGATCAGGAACATGGTCCAGGCGATGGCGGAGGCACGGCCCAGGTGCTGGTTGACCCAGCCCTGCTCGTACAGGTAGAGGCCGAGCGTCTGGAACTGGTGCTGGGATCCGCCGGAGGCGCCCTTGTTCGCGTCGAACAGCAGTGGCTCGCCGAACAGCTGCGAGGCGCCGATGGTCGACACGACGACGGTGAACAGGATCGTCGGGCGCAGCGAGGGCAGCGTGACATGGAAGAACTGCTGCCAGCGGCTCGCCCCGTCCAGCGCGGCCGACTCGTACAGGTCCTGCGGGATCGCCTGCATCGCGGCCAGGTAGATCAGCGCGTTGTACCCGGTCCAGCGCCAGACCACGATGGTGGAGACGGCGATCTGGGAGGCCCACTTGTCGTTCTGCCAGTCGATGTGGTCGATGCCGACCGTGCCCAGCGCCCAGTTGATCATGCCGTAGTCGCGGCCGAACAGCAGCACGAAGACCAGGGAGGCGGCGGCGATCGAGGTGGCGTACGGCGCCAGCATGGCGACCCGGTAGAACGTCGACGCCCGCAGCTTGTAGTTGAGGATGTGGGCGATGCCCATCGCCATCAGCAGCTGGGGGACGGTCGAGATGATGCCGATGGTCAGCGTGTTCTCGGCCGCGTTCCAGAAGAACTCGTCGTCGAAGATCCGGGTGTAGTTGCGCAGTCCGACCCAGTTCATCTCGGTCGGCGCGGTCAGTTCCACCTGATGCAGCGAGGCCCAGCCCGTGTAGATCAGCGGGAACAGGCCGAAGGCCAGGAACAGCAGGAAGAACGGGGAGACGAAAGCGTACGGACTCCAGCGCACGTCCCGCTGCCAGCGGCGGGACAGCCGGGACCGGCGCTGCCGCTCCTGCTCGGTCTCCGGACCGTTCCCCGCGGGGCGGCCCGGGGCCGCGCCCCCCTCCTTGGAGGGGGACGCGGCGGCGGTGTCGTGCCCAGTGGTCATCCGGGTCACTGGTCCAGGGCGTTGTCGATGGTCTTGACGGCGTTGTCCCAGGCTTCCTCGGGCGACTTGCCCTGGGTCACCAGGACCACGCCGTTGTCCGTCAGGCCCTGCTGGATGATCTGGTCCTTCGGGCCGATCGTCTGCACGGGGATGTTCGCGGCGGCGGCGGCGAAGATCGTGCCGATCGGCGCGTCACCGGTCATGTCGTTCTTGGCACCGGTCACCTCGGCCGACTCGTAGGCCGCCGGGGTGCTCGGGAAGCTGCCCTGCTTGCCGAAGAGCTTGGCCTGCTGCTCGGGAGCGGTCAGCCACGCGGCGAGCTTCGCCGCCTCCTCGGTGTTCTTGCCGGACTTGGGCACGGTCAGGAAGGAACCGCCCCAGTTGCCGGACTTCGGCGCCTGGGCCACGTCCCACTTGCCGGCCGACTCGGGCTTGGACTTGCCCTTGATGTAACCGAGCATCCACGGCGGGCAGGACATCGCGGCGAACTTGGAGTTGGCGATGGTGGTGTCCCAGGCGGGCTGGAACTGCGTCTGGTTGCCGATCAGCCCGTCCTCGGCCGCCTTCGAGGTCAGTTCGAAGGCGTCCTTCACGGCCGGGTTCGTCTTGTAGATGACCTCGCCGGAGGCGTTGTAGAAGCGGTCCTTCTCACTGCTCAGGATCGCCTGGAGCAGACCGCCGGGGGAGTCCAGGAACGTGGTGCCCTTGGGGCCCTTCGCCTTGTAGTCGTTGCCGACCTCGACGAACTTGTTCCAGTCGTCGGCCCAGAGCTTGCCGACCTCCTCGCGGTCGGTGGGCAGCCCGGCCTCCTCGAAGAGGTCCTTGCGGTAGCAGATGGCCATCGGGCCGACGTCGGTGCCCACACCGACGGTCAGACCGTCCGAGGTGGTGGCCTGCTCCCACTTCCACTCCAGGTAGTCGCTCTTCTTGCCGTACTTCGACAGGTCGAGCAGCTTGTCGGACTGGGTCTGGACGATCTCGGCGATGTTGCCGACCTCGACCATCTGGATGTCCTGGAGACCGCTGTTGGTGGTGAGGTGGTTCAGCAGCGCCGGGTAGTAGTTCTCGTTGCGCTCGATGACGGTCTGCTGGATGTCGATCTCGGGGTGGAGCTTCTCGTACTCCTTGTAGAGACCGGACTCCTCGAAGCCGGCGGCGCCGAACAGGCCAAGGGTGATCTTGATCTTGCCGCCACCGCCGTCGGACGACGAACTGTCCTTGTCGTCGCCGTCGTCGGCACAGCCGGCCAGCAGCCCGGCGCCCAGCGACGCCACCGCCGCGAGGACAACCGCCTTACGGCGGATTCGGGTACGTGCTCGCATTGAGTCCTCCTGTTGCCCTGACGTGCCGACCCCCCGGCCAACTGCATTGTTGGGCCCGTTAGTTCTCGCTGCGGCTCGGGCGGGGAACGTGCGGGATGTGTATGTGTCAGGTACTGTGGGAGCGCTCCCACAGGTGATGTGTTGAAGAGTCGTCGGTCCGGGCGGGGGTGTCAAGGGCATGGGAGCGGCGAGATGCGTTCAGTTATCGGGCTGTTAACTGGAACCGGGCCGTAACCCGGTGCGGCCCAGGTTGCCACCGGTGGCCGGTCACGTCGCTGCCCGGGACTGTTAAATTCCAGGCCAGCGACAGGACAACGGCGAAAGGCGGAGCCCATGGCAAGCCACGGAGCGCGGGGCCGGAGCGGTGGTCGCCCCACCCTCGAAGAGGTCGCCGCGCGTGCCGGTGTCGGCCGGGGCACGGTGTCCCGCGTGATCAACGGTTCGCCCCGGGTCAGCGACGCCACCCGTGCCGCGGTGGAGGCCGCGGTCGCCGAACTCGGTTACGTCCCGAACACGGCCGCCCGCGCCCTGGCCGCCAATCGGACCGACGCCATCGCCCTCGTCGTCCCCGAGCCGGAGACCCGGTTCTTCGCGGAGCCGTACTTCTCGGACATGCTCAAGGGTGTCGGCGCCGAACTGTCCGACACCGAGATGCAGTTGCTGTTGATCTTCGCGGGCAGCGACCGGGAGCGGCAACGGCTCGCGCAGTACCTGGCCGCGCACCGGGTGGACGGGGTCCTGCTGGTCTCCGTGCACGCCGACGACCCGCTGCCCGACCTGCTGGCCCAGCTGGAGATCCCGGCCGTGATCAGCGGCCCGCGGTCCGCCGCGGAGACCCTGCCCTCGGTGGACGCCGACAACTACGGCGGGGCCCGGCAGGCGGTGGAGCACCTGATCTCCCGGGGGCGCAGGGAGATAGCCCACATCACCGGCCGCCTGGAGGTCTACGGCGCGGCCCGTCGTGCCGACGGCTACCGGGACGCGCTGCGGGACGCCGGGCACAAGGTCGACGAGCAGCTGATCGAACCCGGTGACTTCACCGAGGAGGGCGGCCGGCGGGCGATGACGGAGCTGCTCGGGCGCCGGCCCGGTCTGGACGCGGTCTTCGCGGGCTCGGACGTGATGGCGGCGGGTGCCCGGCAGGCGCTGCGGGAGGCGGGCCGCCGCATCCCGGACGACGTGGCCCTGGTCGGCTACGACGACTCGGCCATCGCCCGCCACATGGAACCGCCGCTGACCAGCGTCCGCCAGCCCATAGAGGAGATGGGCCGCCGGATGATCGACCTGCTGCTGGAGGAGATCGCCGACCGCCGCCCCGCCGCCTCCCGGGGCCTGGAACGGCGCCAGGTGGTCCTGGCCACCGAACTGGCGGAGCGGGCCTCGTCCTGAGGGGGTTCGCCGATGCGGATCATCGCGCCGGGCGGGTCTGGCGGTGCGGGCGGTGGCCCTGAGCGGGTTTGCCTCTGCCGGGTGCCGCACTGACGGGGTTCGCCGGGGTGTCGGCCGCAGTGTTGAGCGGGTTCGCCGGCGTCGGCCGCCGTGGCGGGCGGGTCTGCCGGTGTGGGCCGTCGTGGCGGGCGGGTTGCCGGTGCCGGCTGTCGTGGCTGAGCGGGTTCGTCGGTGCGGGTCATCGTGCTGGGCGGGATCACCAGTGCCCACTGTCGCCCTGAGGGGGTTCCCTGGGTGACGGCCGTCGCGCTGGGGTGGGTTCGCCGGTGCCGACCGCTGTCCTGAGCGGGTTCGCCGTGCCGCTTGCCGCCCTGAGGGGGGTACACCGGGTGTCGGCCGTGGTGCTGGGCGGGATCACCTGTGGTGTCTGCGGCCCCTGGGTGGGCTCAACCGTGCTGCTTGCCGCCTCCGGGTGGGCTCACGCGTGCTGCTTGCCGCCCCCGGGTGGGATCAGCGGTGCCAGCCGCGGCGGGGGCGGCGGGTTGGGCGTTCGGTGTGGTGGGTGATGAGCCAGGCGGCGCCGAGCAGTACCGCTCCGGCCAGCCAGACGAGGACCACCAGCCAGGTCCCGGCCGAGCTGGTGGGGTCGCCGGCCTCCTCGCACAGGTCCCCGACACAGCTCCGTCCACTGTCCTCGGCCGCGTCCAGCGCGACCACCAGCCACAGCAGCATCGCCAGGTTGAAGGCCAGGATCACCCAGGTCAGCAGCCGCCACCGGTGCATCCGTGACGCCATGACGAGCCTCCCGGCCTCAGCTACGGCTCATGTTCCGACGATACGCCCGGCCCGCTCGTCCGGCCGGACCTGCCAGCGCACCTCGCCGTCCTGCCACTGTCCGGTCGGGGCCAGTCCGGCGGCGCGGGCCACGGCCGCGGAGGCCGCGTGATCGGGGTGCACATGGGCGAGAACGGTCCGCGCGCCCTGCCGGACGAGGTGCTCGACCAGCGCGCCGGCGGCCTCCGAGGCGATCCCGCGGCCCTGCCAGCCGGTGCCGACGACCCAGGCGATCTCGGCGCGGTCCCCGGCGACGGTGGCCTGGACGGTCCCGGTCAGCCGGTCCTCGGCGCGCAGCCGCAGTACCCAGTTGTGCCAGGCCACGGCCGGATCGGGGGAGCCGGCGACCAGCCGCTCGTAGCGGGCGCGCAGCGCCTTCGGGGCGGCGGGTTCGCCGCCGATGAAGGTGTGCAGGGCCGGGTCGGCGAGGACGGCGGCCATCTCCTCGGCGTGCTCGACCCGCAGCGGCAGGAGGTCCAGACGGGCGGAGTGCAGGGGCTCGGTCATTCCCGGGAGCGTACGCGGGGGCCCGGGAACGCAGTCAGCCGGTGACCTCTTCCGAGGCCACCGGCTGACTGATCAGGGTGAGTGACGGGACTTGAACCCGCGACTTCCTGGACCACAACCAGGTGCTCTACCAGCTGAGCTACACCCACCATGACCGGCGGTTTCCCTGGTGGTTCACCGACCGGCCGAGAAAAAGTGTACAGGGTCCGAAGGGGTGCTCGCGCCCCCCTTTGCCGGGGCCCGGTTCCGGGCCCGAGCGGGGCGCTACTGAGCAGGCAGGACGTGCTTCGCGGCGATGCCCTTGGCGGTCTCGGAGTCCGGGCCCGGCTGGGGGACGAAGACGGCCTCGCGGTAGTAGCGCAGCTCCGCGATCGACTCCCGGATGTCGGCGAGCGCGCGGTGGTTGCCGTTCTTCTTGGGACTGTTGAAGTAGGCCCGCGGGTACCAGCGGCGGGCCAGCTCCTTGATGCTGGAGACGTCCACGATGCGGTAGTGGAGGTAGTCCTCCAGGGTCGGCATGTCCCGCAGCAGGAAGCCCCGGTCGGTGCCGACGGAGTTGCCGCACAGGGGAGCCTTGCCGGGTTCCTTCACGTGCTCGCGCACGTACGCGAGGACCTGGGCCTCGGCGTCGGCCAGGGTCGTGCCGCCGGCGAGCTCCTCCAGGAGTCCGGACGCGGTGTGCATCTGACGCACCACTTCCGGCATCGTCTCCAGCGCCGTGTCCGGCGGGCGGATCACGATGTCCACACCGTCGCCGAGGATGTTCAGCTCGGAGTCGGTGACGAGGGCGGCCACCTCGATGAGAGCGTCGTCGGACAGCGAGAGGCCGGTCATCTCGCAGTCGATCCACACCATGCGATCGTTCATGCGACCACCCTAAAGCTGACGTCTGCTTTTGGGTGCCACGCGTCGTCGCCGGACCGTCCCGGCCGCGCGTCGGACCCCGGCACGCGAGACGCCGGACGGGCTGGTGTGCCCGTCCGGCGTGTTCCGGCGGTCTCCGCTCAGGTCGCGCTGCGCTGGCCCGGGAGGGTCGCGCGTGGCATGTACGCCTCGCGGCCGTGCTCGGCGGACGCGGTGGCCAGGGCCGGTCCCATCGTGCTCGCCGCGGGAGTGCGACGGGCCTGAAGGGGTACCGGGCCGGGGTCCGGGTGGAGCGTGTGCGTCGGGCCGGGGGCGGTGTCGGCGTCCGCCGTCGGCCGTTCGGGCTGGGGGCGGCGGGCACGGTAGGCCGCGCGGTACGCCGCGGGCGACGAACCGAGCTGGCGGCGGAAGTGCCCGCGCAGTGCCACCGGTGAGCGGAAGCCGCAACGGCCCGCGACCTCGTCCACCGAGTAGTCGGACGTCTCCAGCAGGCGCTGCGCCTGGAGTACCCGCTGGGTGATCAGCCACTGGAGCGGGGCGGACCCCGTCAGCGACCGGAACCGGCGGTCGAAGGTGCGCCGCGACATGTACGCGCGTGCCGCCAGTGTCTCCACGTCGAACTGCTCGTGGAGGTGCTCCAGCGCCCAGGCGACGACCTCGGCGAGCGGGTCGGCGCCGATCTCCTCGGGTAAAGAGCGGTCCAGGTAGCGTTCCTGGCCCCCTGACCGGCGAGGCGGGACGACCAGGCGGCGGGCCAGTGCGCCGGCCGCCTCGTTGCCGTGGTCGGTCCGGACGATGTGGAGACAGAGATCGATGCCCGCCGCCGTGCCGGCGGAGGTCAGTACGTCCCCGTCGTCGACGAACAGCTCTCTGGGATCCACATGCACCGACGGATAGCGCTTGGCCAGCGTCGGCGCGTACATCCAGTGGGTGGTCGCGGGTCGGCCGTCCAGCAGGCCCGCCGCCGCGAGGACGAAGGCGCCGGTGCACAGCCCGACGATGCGGGCGCCTTCCTCGTGCGCCCGGCGCAGTGCGTCGAGCGCCTCCTCCGGTGGCGGCGAGGTGATCGAGCGCCAGGCCGGTACGACGACCGTCCCCGCCCTCGCGATCGCCTCCAGGCCATGTGGCGCGGTGAGTTCCAGGCCCCCTGTGGTCCGCAGTGGGCCGTCCTCGCCGCCGCACACCAGCAGCCGGTAGCGTGGCACGCCGGCGTCCTGGCGGTCGATGCCGAACACCGACAGCGGTATGGAACTCTCGAAGATGGGGCCGCCGCTGAACAGCAGCACCGCGACGATCTCCTTGCGGCGTCGCCCGGAGAGTTTCCGGGCCGCGGCTTCCGGCGCGGCAGTGGAGTCGTGGCTCATCCCTGCTAAGCCCCCCTCGGTGGTCGCGGCTCCTCGGTTGTGTCGCTCCTGCACGTTTCCCCTCGGTCCTGCACGAGTCCCCCGCCGTAGACAGTCAAGATCGAATCTACTGTGTCGCATCGCGCCGCAGTGGCCGGTTCGACACCAGGCGCATTGTCGACTTGGCAACTTGGCGTGAAGCATTCGATCACGAAGCGTTGCACTCCCGGGCCGTGCAGGGAAGTGCGCCTTGTCGCAGTGGCCAATCCACGTAGGGTGCGCGACACCCCCCAGCCCCTTTCCGTGCAGGTGGAACGGGGGTTGGGGGGTGGTTGGGGCAAGGAATGCACAGGGTCCGGAAGTTGGCTGAAAAGAAGCGCTTGAGGGCATGGAAACCGGTCAGCCGCCCGGTGTATTTCCCCCGGGGTGGCGACCGCCCCCGTGCGCGCCCGCCCCGGCGGGCCGGCGGTGCCCGCGCTGCCGCGGGGGTACGGGGTGCTCCTCGGCCGCCGTGGCGGCGGCCACCCGCTCGGAGCGGCGCAGCAGGAACCGGCAGACCGCGGTGACGGCGGCGAGGCCCAGCGCGGTGCCGGCGGCACCGGCCAGCGAGCTGCCGTACCAGAGGAGGACGACCGGGACGAGGACGCACGAGAAGGCCGCCCAGCGGATCACGTCGGTGGTGGTGTCCTGAGGCTGCTGTCCGGTCATGGCGCGCTCCCCGGTGTCGGTGGCTCACGGAGATCAACGCGTGGTCGGGCGGTCGGTCACTGTCCGCCCGTGACCTGTCCGTGACCCGCCCGGCGGCCCCCGGGCGCGAACCCTGTGCAAACCGCCTGTACAGCGCAGCAACCATTGCGTTACGGGCGCCCCCTCGTGCATGCTCCCTGGAACCCCCCGCGGAGCGCAGCGCGGGATCTGGGCTAAGGAGGCGTGCGGCCGTACCCTTGGGGGTATGGGGTTGGGAAGATGATTCCCGGACACAGCTCCGCTGCACACTGTCGTCCCACCCGACACAAGGATCACAACGCCGAGACAGCCATGGCCGGTCACGAATTCTTCGAACCCGCGGACCGCAAGCGGCCCGTCGCCGATCCCACGGCGGCCGAGCCCCTGGCGGCCGAAGAGCCACGTCATTCCTGCGACCCCGCCTTCAAGCACGGCGTCGTGGTCGGCTTCGACGGCTCCACCTCCAGTGAACGCGCCCTCGCCTACGCCATCGGCATGGCCCACCGCTCCGGCTCCGGCCTGATCATCGTGCACGTGGCCAACCGCCTGCCCACCACCGTGTGGGCGGGCTGCGAACCGCCGGTCTTCGTCGACGTGCCGGACCACCGCACCGAGGTGCTCGGACTGGAACTGGCCTGCGCCGACTACCTCTCCGAGGTGCCGTGGATCCTGGTCGAACGCGGCGGTGACATCTGCCACGAACTGGAGGAGGTCGGCCAGGAGTACGAGGCGGACGCGATCGTCGTCGGCTCCACCCACGGCATCGTCGGCCGGATCTTCGGCTCCGTCGCCGGACGGCTCGCCAAGCGGGCCAAGCGGCCGGTCGTCGTCATTCCGTAACTCGCCCTCGTACCAGGCGGGATGAGTCTCCCGCGGGCTCGGCACCCCCGTTTCGCACCCTTCTCGCAGCGCGCGAACCTACTGGCGCGTAGATGTGTTTGTGCCCTTGTGAAGGGCATATAACGCTCACCGCAACTGCACTTGCACGAAGGGAGCCCGCCGTGGACAAAGACGTCTCCGCGGGAAGCGGAATCACCTCTGTGGTCGGCCGACTCGCCCTGGGCGTCACCCTGTTGGCCTTCGGGCTGGGGTACACCGAAGTGATCGAAGGGGTGTCGGCGGCTGATGCCGCGTCAATCGCCCAGTACGTGGGCGGAGTCGCCCTGTTCGTCGCCGGCCTGCTGGCCTTCCGGGACGGGGACTCCGCCGGGGGTACGGCCTTCTCGGCGCTCGGCGCGCTCTGGTTCACCTGGACGGTCTCCGAGGCGGGCTCGGCCAACGGCGCCGGACTGTTCCTGCTGCTGTTCGCCCTGGTGGTGCTCTCGCTGACGCTCGCGGGCGGGGATCAGCTCACCCAGGGCACGTACGGGCTCTTCTTCGTCGGACTGCTGCTCCTGGCGGTGGCGCAGTTCGCGGAGAGCGACCTCCTCGCCAACGCCGGAGGCTGGTTCGCCGTGGCGGCGGGCGCGGTCGCCTGGTACGCGGCGACCGCGGCGCTCGCCCACTGGCCCACGGCGCTGCCGAGGCGGGCTGCCGGCCGTGGCGTGACGGCCACCGGCTGAAAGGGCAGCCGCAGCCGGGGTGTTGGGCGCCCCCGGCGAGCCGAACGGCCCCCCGCGTGACGGGTGGCATCACGTGGGGGGCCGTTCCGGATCGAGAGGGATCCACTCCGGAGAGGGATCCACTCCGGAGAGGGTCTACTCCACCGTCACCGACTTGGCGAGGTTCCGCGGCTTGTCGATGTCCCGGCCCAGGGCCAGCGCCGTGTGGTACGCCAGCAGTTGGAGCGGGATGCCCATCAGGATCGGGTCCAGCTCGTCCTCGTTCTTCGGGACCACGATGGTCTGGTCGGCCTTCTCCTGCTCCTGGTGGGCGACCGCGAGGATCTTGCCGCTGCGGGCCTTGATCTCCTCCATCGCGGCGCGGTTCTTCTCCAGCAGGTCGTCGTCGGGGACGATCGCCACCGTCGGCAGGGCCGGCTCGATCAGGGCCAGGGGGCCGTGCTTGAGCTCGGAGGCGGGGTAGGCCTCCGCGTGGATGTAGGAGACCTCCTTGAGCTTCAGGGACGCCTCACGGGCCACCGGGTAGCCGCGGACCCGGCCGATGAAGAGCATCGAGCGGGCGTCGGCGTAGGACTTGGCCAGCTGCTCGATCTCCGCCTCCTGCTCCATGATCTCGGCGATCTGGGCGGGGAGCTTGCGCAGGCCCGCGATGATCCGCTTGCCGTCGCGGACCGACAGGTCCCGGGTGCGGCCGAGGTGCAGGGCGAGCAGGCCGAAGGCGACCGTGGTGTTGGTGAAGCACTTCGTGGAGACCACGCAGACCTCGGGGCCCGCGTGCACGTAGATGCCGCCGTCCGCCTCTCGGGCGATGGCCGAGCCCACGACGTTCACGATGCCCAGCACCCGGGCGCCCTTGCGCTTGAGCTCCTGGACGGCCGCCAGCACGTCGTAGGTCTCACCGGACTGGGAGACCGCGATGTACAGGGTGTCGGGGTCCACGACCGCGTTGCGGTAGCGGAACTCCGAGGCCGGCTCGGCGTCGGCGGGGATGCGGGCCAGCTCCTCGATCATCTGGGCGCCGATCTGGCCCGCGTGGTACGAGGTGCCGCAGCCGAGGATCTTCACCCGGCGGATCCGGCGCGCCTCACGGGCGTCCAGGTTGAGGCCGCCGAGGTGCACGGTGGAGAAGCGGTCGTCGATCCGGCCGCGCAGCACGCGGTCCACGGCCTCGGCCTGCTCGTGGATCTCCTTGTGCATGTAGGTGTCGTGGCCGCCCATGTCGTAGGAGGCGGCCTCCCACTCCACGGTGGTGGGCTCGGACGTGGTCCGGGTGCCCTCGGTGGTGTAGGTGCGGAAGTCGTCGGCCTTGAGGGTGGCCATCTCGCCGTCGTCGAGGGTCACTATCTGCCGCGTGTGGGCGACCAGGGCGGCGATGTCGGAGGCGACGAACATCTCCTTCTCGCCGATGCCGAGGACGACCGGGGAGCCGTTGCGGGCGACCACGATCCGGTCCGGGAAGTCGGCGTGCAGCACGGCGATGCCGTACGTGCCCTCGATCAGCCGGAGGGTCTCGCGGACCTTGTCCTCCAGCTTCTCCGCCTGGGACCGGGCGATGAGGTGGACCAGCACCTCGGTGTCGGTCTCGGAGAGGAACTCGACACCGTCCGCCTCCAGCTTGCGGCGCAGGTCGGAGGCGTTGTCGATGATGCCGTTGTGGACGACGGCGACCTTGCCGTCGACGTCCAGGTGCGGGTGGGCGTTGACGTCGGAGGGGGCGCCGTGGGTGGCCCAGCGGGTGTGGGCGATACCGGTGGTGCCCTTGAAGCGCGCCGGGACCTTGGCCTCCAGGTCCCGGACCCGGCCCTTGGCCTTGACCGTCCGCAGGCCGGCCGTCTTCGGGGCGGTGATGGCGATGCCCGCCGAGTCGTAGCCGCGGTACTCCAGGCGCTGAAGCCCTTCGAGCAGCAGCGGGGCCACATCACGCCTGCCGATGTATCCGACGATTCCGCACATATGGAGGTAATCCGTTTCCTGGCCGTGGAGCTCAGCCGTAGACGATGCGGCGCAGCTGCCGGAGGCTCAGCTCCGGCGGTGCGACCGCCCGGTATTTCAGGTCCGCCTCGATCCGTTCGAAGATCGTCGCGTTCACCAGGCCCTGGGCCTGGAGCTCGCGGTGGCGGCGACGGACGAACTCCTCGGTCGTCTCGTCGAAGTAGGCGAGCACGTCCTGGACCACCCGCAGCGCCTCGCCCCGGCTCAGGGGCGTGGACCGCGTCAGGTGATCAACAAGTTCGTCGTGCACCCGGTAGATCCTGAGGTACGGGCGAGCCTTTCGCAAGAATCCTGCCCGATTTCGGGCAGGGGCGTGTCAGAGGGCTGGGAACGCGATATGAGGCACCCGTGAGAGCCGTCCCCGGCCTGTGCGGCGGGCCCGCTCACATGCGTTTCAGGACGGCCTGCTTGGCGAGGGTGAACTCCTCCTCCGTCAGGGTGCCGTCCCGGTGCAGTTCGCCCAGCTCGCGCAGTCGGCGCAGCAGCGCGTCGTGGCCGTCCTCGGCGGTGGCGGGGGAGGGCAGCGGGAGGGCCGGGGCGGGCTCCGGTTCCCGCGCGGCGGCGGACGCCGGGTGCGGGAGGCGGACCTGGACCGCCGCCGCCACCAGCGCCATCAGGGGGTCCTTCTTGAAGCCCCACAGCTCGACCGCGTTGGGGTCGTACTTCGGCGGCGCCTTGGTCGGGGCGGTGCGCACGGTGAAGCGGAGGTGGCCGTTCTCCAGGCCGGCCGCCGGGTACCACTCCACGGCGCTGATGTCCGCGAGGCTCAGGGTCCGGGCGCCCGCGGCCGCCTTGGAGTCCTCGGTCTTCCAGTTCCACTCCAGCCGGATCCGCTCGCCGTCGAAGCTCGCGGTGCCGTCCCCGGCGGAGACCGACAGCGGCACCGCCGGACCCGGCAGCAGGTACTCCGAGACCGGGTCGGAGGGCACCTGGTCGAGGGTCAGGGCGGTGCGGACCTCGTCGGTGAAGTACTCGGCGACGCCGTAGCGGCCGGGCTCGACCAGCAGCTGGTAGGGGTCGTGGGGCTCGGTGAGCCGGCCGCCGGTGGCGTGCAGCAGCGGGTCCGCGCCGTCCCGCAGCCGCAGCCTGAGCCGGCCGGCCTTCTTGCCCTGCTCGAACGAGATCCCCGCCAACGCGCCCAGCGGGACGACGAGTTCACCCAGGGTCTTGCGCAGGAGGCTGACGTTCTTGTCCCGGCCGGGCGTCAGCCGCAGCGCGTCCCCGTCGAAGGCCCAGGTGCCGTCCTTCTGGATGATTTCCACCATGAGGGGGATTGTTCCACCGCTTCTGTGATCCATGGATGTGCGGGATGGTGGTCTCTACCAATTCCGAAGGGAGTTCATGTGACACGGCACCACAGAACGACTCCCCGTCTCTCCCGGATCCTCGGTTCCCTGCTGCTCGTCGCGGCGGCCGGAGCCCTCACCTCCGGCGCGGCACCGGCCCCGCCGTCCGCCGCCGCGAGCCCGCTGGACCGGGTGGTCCCGGCCCCCGCCTCGGTGGCGCCGGGCGGATCCCCGTACCGCATCACCGACAGCACCCGTATCCGTGTCGACGGCTCGCGGGAGGTGCGCCGGGTCGGCGAGTACCTCGCGGGCGTGCTGCGGCCCTCCACCGGCTACCGCCTTCCCGTCACCACCCGCGGCGACGGCATCCGGCTGCGGCTCGCCAAGGGGCCGTACGGCGCCGAGGGCTACCGGCTGGACAGCGGCGCCCGGGGCGTCACCATCACCGCGGGCGCGCCCGCCGGCCTGTTCCACGGCGTCCAGACCCTGCGTCAGCTGCTGCCCGCGGCCGTGGAGAAGGACTCCGCGCAGCCCGGCCCCTGGCTGGTCGCCGGCGGCTCGGTCGAGGACCGCCCGCGCTACGCCTGGCGCGGCGCGATGCTGGACGTGTCCCGGCACTTCTTCGGCGTCGCCGAGGTCAAGCGGTACATCGACCAGTTGGCGCTGTACAAGTTCAACAAGCTGCATCTGCACCTCAGTGACGACCAGGGCTGGCGCATCGCCGTCGACTCCTGGCCGCGCCTGACCACCCACGGCGGCTCGACCGAGGTCGGCGGCGGACCCGGCGGCTTCTACACCAAGGCCGACTACCGGGAGATCGTCCGGTACGCGGCCTCCCGGCACCTGGAGGTCGTCCCCGAGATCGACATGCCCGGCCACACCAACGCGGCGCTCGCCTCGTACGCCGAGCTGAACTGCGACGGGGTGGCGCCGCCGCTGTACACCGGCACCGAGGTCGGCTTCAGCTCGCTGTGCGTGTCGAAGGAGATCACCTACGACTTCGTGGACGACGTGATCCGCGAGCTGGCGGCGCTCACTCCGGGCCGGTACCTGCACATCGGCGGGGACGAGGCGCACTCGACCCCGCACGAGGACTACGTGAAGTTCATGGACCGGGTGCAGCCGGTCGTCGCCGCGTACGGCAAGACGGTCGTCGGCTGGCACCAGCTGACCGGCGCGACCCCGGCGAAGGGCGCCCTCGCGCAGTACTGGGGGCTCGACGGCACCAGCCCGCAGGAGAAGGAGCAGGTCGCGGCGGCGGCCCGGAACGGCACCGGGCTGATCCTCTCGCCCGCCGACCGGATCTACCTCGACATGAAGTACGACGCGAGCACCCCGCTCGGCCTGTCCTGGGCGGGCTACGTCGACGTGCGCCGCTCCTACGACTGGGACCCCGGCGCCTATCTGCCCGGGGTGCCCGCCTCGGCGGTGCGCGGGGTCGAGGCGCCGCTGTGGAGCGAGACGCTGGAGACGTCCGCGCACATCGAGTACATGGCGTTCCCGCGGGTCGCGGGCGTGGCCGAGCTGGGCTGGTCGCCGGCGGCCGCGCACGACTGGGAGGCCTACCGGGTGCGGCTGGCCGCGCAGGGCCCGCGCTGGGAGGCGCTGGGCATCGGCTACCACCGGGCGCCGCAGGTGCCCTGGCCGGCCGGGTAAAGGGGGGAGAGAAGGCGGGACGGGCACCCCGGAGGACCGTACTCCGGGGTGCCCGCCGGTCTGTGGGGCCGCTACAGCCCCGCGATCGGGTTCTTCAGCGTGCCGATCAGCTGGAGCGCGCCCGCCGGGTCGGACAGGTCCACCATCTGCTGGTTGTCGCGCAGCTGGAGCCGGTTGAGGCAGGACAGGGCGAACTCGGGGGCGAACATGTCGTACTGGCGGAACTTGTCGGCCAGTTCCGGCACCGCGTCCTGGTACTCGCGGGTGACCTCGGCGACCGTGCGCCAGAACTCGTCCTCCGTGAGCACGCCCTCGGCGGCGAGGTTCGAGGCGAGGAAGCGGAAGAAGCAGTCGAAGACGTCCGTGAAGATGGAGAGGAGTCTGGTGTCCTCGGGGACGTCCACGCGCAGCCGCTCCACCGTCGGCGGCAGCACCGCGTCCGGGTCCATGACCGCGATCTCCTCGGCGATGTCCTTGTAGACCGCGCGCTCGACGGCGCCGTCCTTCAGCACCAGGATCACGTTCTCGCCGTGCGGCATGTACACCAGGTCGTAGGCGTAGAAGCTGTGCAGCAGCGGGGTGTAGTACGCCCGGAGGTAGCGGCGCAGCCACTCGGCGGGCGCCAGCCCGGACCGCTCGATCAGCGCGCCCGCGAAGGAGGCGCCCTCGTGGTCGACATGGACCAGCGAGGCCATGGTGACCAGGGACTCGCCGTCCCGGAGCGAGCCGACCGGGCTCTCCCGCCACAGCGCCGCGAGCATCTTGCGGTACGGCGAGTAGCGGTCCGTGGCGGCCTCGTACTCCAGGTGCCGGTAGCCGACCGCCGCCCGCTCGCGGATGATCGACAGGCCGGTCTCCTTGAGCACCGGGTCGTTCTCGATGAGCTGGGCCAGCCAGTCGTTGATGGCCGGGGTCGCCTCCATGTACGCGGCCGACAGACCGCGCATGAAGCCCATGTTGATCACGGACAGGGCCGTCTTCACATAGTGCTTCTCGGGGCTGGTGGTGTTGAAGAAGGTCCGGATGGACTGCTGGGCCAGGTACTCGTCGTCGCCCTCGCCCAGGCACACCAGGTGCCGGCGGGCGACCTCGGCGGCGAAGGTGACCGTGAGCTTGTTCCACCACTGCCAGGGGTGGACGGGGATGAGGAGGTAGTCGCCCGGGTCCAGGTCCTGCTCGCGCAGGACGCCGTGGAACCGCTCGACGGTCTCCTCGCCCAGCTCCTGGCGGATGAAGGACTCGTACTCCAGGCCCACCCCGGCCGTGAACGCCGCCCGCGAGCGGTGCGCGGCCAGCCACACCAGCCGGACCGGGCTCGCCGTCTCGGGGGCGTACGCCAGGTACTCGTGGACGCCGAAGCCGAGCCGTCCGTTGTTGGCGACGAAGCAGGGGTGGCCCTCGGTCATCCCCGTCTCGACGGCCTGGAAGCCGCGCCGGGCCAGCTCGGCGACCGGGACCTGCTCCTTGCCGAGCTTGTAGCAGGTGCCGGAGAGGGTGGAGGAGATCTCCTCCAGGTAGACCGGCAGGATCGCGTCGCTCAGCCCGAGGGCGGACTTCAGCTCGATGAAGAAGTCCAGCGCGGCGAGTGGGAGTTCGGCGCCTTCCCGGTGCCGGGAGAGGGAGCCGGCGTCGATCTGCCAGTGGTCGAGGGCGCGGCGGACGGCGGTGAACCGGTAGCGGGTCAGACCGTCGTCGCTGCGGACCTCGTAGGCACCGTCGGGGGTGGCCGCCGGGGTGATGAGCCGCTCGTGGGCGAACTCGGCGAGCGCCTTGCGGACCAGCAGCCGGTTGGCGAACTCCCAGCGCTCGGGGGAGAGGTGGGCGACGGACTCGGCGAGGCTCATGCGTGCACCGCCGTCGCCGCGAAGAACTGCTCCCGGGTGCAGAAGCTGAGCAGCGCCTTCTTCTCCGGCTTCTGGATCTCCCGCTCGGGGACGAAGCCGACGGCCGCGTTCAGGGCGTGCACGGCCGTGTTGGAGACGTCCGGCTCCACCACGACCCTGCGGACGGCGGGGTCCTCGAAGAGGTGCGCCATCACGGCGGTGATCACGGACCGGGTGAAGCCGTGCACGGGCCGGTCGGTGGCCGGGGTGAGGAAGTGCATGCCGACGTCGCCGGGCTCCGGCTCGTAGAGGCCGACCAGTTCGCGGTGGGCGGGGTCGTACTTCTCCATCAGGAAGGCGGGGGTGCCGTCGGCGTCCAGGCCGAGCAGGGCGTGGTGGTGCTCGTCGGCCGCGATCTCCATGTAGGCGCGCTCGACGTCCTCCAGCCGGGCGTCCTGCATCATCCAGAACGCCGCCTTGGGGTGGGTGACCCAGGCGTGCAGCAGGACGGCGTCCTTGAGGGGGTCGAGCGGGCGGAAGGTGAAGGTCATACGGCAAACTCCTGGAACGCGATGGTCTTCTCGACCGGGTAGTACTCACTGCCGAGCAGCTCACTGATGATGAAGCTGTTGCGATAGGCACCCATGCCCAGATCGGGGCTGGTGATGCTGTGGGTGTGCACACCGGCGTTCTGGAGGAACACACCCCGGCCGGTCACGTCGATGGCGTAGTTGCGGGCGACGTCGAAGCTGCCCCGCGCGTCACGGACCAGCCGGTCGGCGATCGGAGCGAGGAACTCGGGCTCGGCGTAGGCGTAGCCGGTGGCCAGCACCAGGCCCTCGGTCCGGAGCTCGTACTCCTTGCCCTGCTCCTCCTGGCGGAGGGAGAGGGTGTACGTGCCGTTCTCGTAACGGGCGCCGTTGAGGGCGGAGTTGGTGAGCAGCCGGGTGGGGACCGGGCCGCCGAGGTTCTTCTGGTAGAGCAGGTCGAAGATCTCGTTGATGAGATCGCCGTCGATGCCCTTGAACAGGCCCTTCTGCTGGGCGGTGAGGCGGTAGCGGGTCTCCTCCGGCAGCGCGCGGAAGTAGTCGATGTACTCCGGGGAGGTCATCTCCAGCGTGAGCTTGGTGTACTCCAGCGGGAAGAAGCGCGGGGAGCGGGTGACCCAGTTCAGCCGGTAGCCGTGCACGTCGATCTCGGCGAGCAGGTCGTAGTAGATCTCGGCGGCGGACTGGCCGGAGCCGACGATCGTGATGGAGTCCTTCTTCTGGAGCTCCGCCTTGTTCTGCATGTAGCGGGAGTTGTGGAAGAAGTCGCCGCCGAGGCCCTCGACGGCCGCCGGGTAGTGCGGGGAGGTGCCGGTGCCCAGGACCAGGTGCCGGGCGCGGAAGACCTCGCCGCCCTCGGTGCGCACCGCGTACAGCCCGTCCTCGAAGGTCACCTCGGTGACGGTGGTGCTGAACCGGACGCTGCTCAGCCGGTTCGCGGCCCAGCGGCAGTAGTCGTCGTACTCGACGCGCAGCGGGTAGAAGTTCTCGCGGATGTAGAACGGGTACAGCCGGCCTTTCTCCTTCAGGTAGTTGAGGAAGGAGTACGGCGAGGTCGGGTCGGCGAGCGTGACCAGGTCCGACATGAACGGGGTCTGGAGGTGGGCGCCGTCCAGGAACATGCCCGCGTGCCACTCGAAGTCGGGCTTCGACTCCAGGAAGACACCGTCGAGTTCGTCGATGGGCTCGGTCAGGCAGGCGAGGCCGAGGTTGAAGGGGCCGAGCCCGATGCCCACGAAGTCGTAGGTCTGGTCCGTGGTCTCAGGAAGCGCGGTCAAGGGAGTCTCCCAGGTACTGCTCGGCGTGGCCGGCGATCAGGTCGAGGACGGCGGCGATGTCGGCCGTCGTGGTCTCGGGGTTGAGCAGGGTGAACTTCAGGTAGTGGCGGCCGCCGACCTTGGTGCCCGCGACGACGGCGTCACCGGAGGCGAACAGCGCCTTGCGGGCGTAGAGGTTGGCGCGGTCGATCTCGGCGGGGTCGGTCACGGCGGCCGGGATGTAGCGGAAGACCAGGGTGGACAGGCTCGGCTCGACGACGACGTCGAAGCGCGGGTCGGCGGCGAGCAGTTGCCAGCCCTCGGCGGCCAGGTCGACGACCTCGTCGAAGAGCTGTCCGATGCCGTCGGCGCCCATGACGCGCAGGGTCATCCACAGCTTCAGCGCGTCGAAGCGGCGGGTGGTCTGGAGAGACTTGTCGACCTGGTTGGGGATACGTTCCTGCACCATCCGGCGCGGGTTGAGGTACTCCGCGTGGTAGGTGGCGTGGCGCAGGGTCGCGGCGTCGCGGACCAGGACGGCGGAGGAACTCACCGGCTGGAAGAAGGACTTGTGGTAGTCCACGGTGACGGAGTCGGCCCGCTCGATGCCGTCGATCCGGCCGCGGTGCTTCACCGAGGCGAGCAGCCCGCAGCCGTAGGCGGCGTCCACGTGCATCCAGGTGCCGTACTGCTGGCACAGCTCGGCGATCTCGGGCAGCGGGTCGATGGAGCCGAAGTCGGTGGTCCCGGCGGTGGCGACGACGGCCATGGGCACGAGCCCGGCCTTCTTGCAGCGCTCCAGCTCGTGGGCGAGGGCGACGGTCTGCATGCGCTTGTCGGGGCCGACGGGGACGGTGACCACCGCGTCGGCGCTCAGGCCGAGGAGTTTGGCCGACTTCTTGACGCTGAAGTGGCTGACCTCGGAGGCGAAGACGCGCAGGTCGGCGAGGCGGTCGGCCTTGGCCTCCTCGCGGGCCAGCAGCAGCGCCTGGAGGTTGGACTGGCTGCCGCCGGAGGTGAACACGCCGTCGGCGGCGGGGCCGAGGCCGATGCGGGCGTTGGTCCAGTCGATGAGCTTGCGCTCGATGAGGGTGCCGCCGGCCGACTGGTCCCAGGTGTCCAGGGAGGAGTTGACGGCGGAGAGGATCGCCTCGCCGAGCACCGCCGGTATGACGACCGGGCAGTTGAGGTGGGCGAGGTAGCGGGGGTGGTGGAAGTAGACCGCGTCCCGGAGGTAGACGTCCTCCAGCTCGTCGAGCGCGGCGGCGGTGTCGAGCAGCGGCTTGTCGAGGTCGATCGCGTCGATGGTGGGGGCGAGGGCGTCGACGGAGACACCGGTGAACGGACGTTCGGTGGTGGCGAGTTTGGCCGCCACCCGCTCGACTCCTTCGGTCACGGAGCGGCGGTACCGCTCCGCGGTCGTGTCATTGAGCAGGTGCGAGCGCATGGGGGGTCCTCCGGGGAAGTCCGTGCGGGGTACGAGGGGTGGGGGCGGGGAGAGAGAACGACGCTGATCAACTTAGGTAAGCCTAACCTAATTTCACTGGTGGTAACACATGCGGAACCCAACCCTCCAGTGACTGTCGTCACTTCGCCCCCGTCAGTCCCCGTTCTCGCGCAGCTGTTCCTCGGTGAGACCCCGCCGCCAGTAGCCGACGAAGGTGACCCGGCGCCGGTCGATCCCGCGCTCGTGCACGAAGTGCCGGCGCAGCGCCTTCACACACCCCGACTCGCCCGCGATCCAGACGTACGGGCGCTCGGCGGCGGGGAGTTCGGCGCCGCGAAGGGCGTCGAGGGCCATGGGGGAGCCCTCGCCGCACCGGTTCTCGCCGCCCCGGTCCTCGCTGCACCGGTTCTCCCGGACCAGCCAGGTGATCTCGGCGTCCGCCGCGGTCACCAGCTCCTGCACGTCCCCGCTGCGGGCGACCTCCAGCCAGACCCGGGCCCGGGTGCCGGCCGGCAGCGCCTCGACGATGGCCGAGACGGCCGGAACGGCGGTCTCGTCACCCCAGACGACCACCAGGTCGGTGTCCGCGGGCGGCCGGAAGCGGATGGCCCGGTTGTCCGCCATCGCCGGGCCGATCAGCAGCACCCGGTCCCCGGCCGCGGCCCGCGCGGCCCACCGTGAGGCGGGCCCGGCGGGCACGGACGCGCCGGGTTCGACCCCGTGCAGCACGAAGTCGATGTCGATCTCGTCCGGGTCCCGGCGCAGGGCCCGCAGGGTGTACGAACGCATCACGGCCCGTACGTCGTCGGGCAGTTCGCGCCACCCCTGCCACCAGCCGTCCCCCAGCTCGACCGGCACGACCGGCTCGCTCTGCCCCGGCTGCGGCAGGAACAGGGACAGCGACTGGTCGAGGCCGTCGGAACGGAAGTCGTCCAGGTCCTCCCCGTCGAAGGTCACCCGCACCAGGGACGGGCCGAGCCTCCGGGTCCGCAGGACACGGAGGGAGAAGAAGCGGAACGACTCGGCCACGATCGTGGGCATGGGGGTACCTCGGAGGGTGGGGGGAGGGTTCGGTTCGGGGGCGCGGAAGACCGGTCGCCCGGCCTTCCGCGCCCCTGGGGCACCCGAGAGGTCAGGCGACCTTCTTGGCGTTCTCGATCGCCTCGGCCAGGTTGTCCAGCAGCGGCGTGCACTTGTCGTAGGACAGGATCGGCTCCGGCGAACGCGGGATGACCTGGCCGGCCTTGACGGCGGGCAGCTTCTTCCAGGTCGCCTCGGTGATGTCGGCGGGCTGGATGGTGGAGGAGCGGTCGTCCATCAGGATGATGTCCGCGTCGTACTTGTCGACGTTCTCCCAGCTGAGGGCCTCGTACCAGCCGGCGCTCTCGGCCTTCGCCTTCTCCGAGGGTTCGACGAAGTTCACGCCCAGCGACTTGAAGTACTCCAGGTCGATGGAGAAGTTGGTGCCGGAGACGTAGAAGATGGTCTCGGCGGCGGAGCCGGCCATCACCTTGATCTCGGGCTTCGCCTTGGCGGCGGCGCGCAGCCGGGCCGCGGCGGCCTCGAACTTCTTCTTGGAGTCGGCGATCTCGGCGGACTTCATGTCCGCGCCCAGCGACTCGGCCAGCTCCCACATGCGCTGGAGGGGCTCGGTCATCTGACGGTCGTAGACGGAGACCGCGACGCTCGGGGCGAGCTTGGCGATCTTGTCCGCGGACTCCAGCGGCACGGACCACAGGGTGCCCGCGTCGTCGAAGGTCGTGGTGATGAGGACCTCGGGCGAAAGGGCCGCGTACTTCTCGATGTTGAGCTTGCCCCACTCGTTGCCGAGCACGGTCACCTTGCTGACGTCGAGGTCGCCGGCCTGGACGTCGGGCTTGCCGTCCGCCGTCGTGGTCGGGCCGAACACGCCCTTGACCGCGATGCCGTAGTCGTACAGGGCCGCGGCGACACCGGTGAAGGCAACGATGTTCGCGGGCACCTGGTCGAGCTTCACGGTCGTGCCGCGGTCGTCCTTGAAGGTCCACGGGCCGGACTTCGCGGCGGCCGTCTCCTTGCCGGACCCAGCGCTTTCCGTGTCGTCGCCGCAGGCCGCGAGCACGGCACCGAGGCCGAGGGCGCCGCCCGCGGCGAGGATGCCACGGCGGGTGAGGTGGGTGGCTCGGGGGTTGTGCATGGGTAAGCTGCCTTCGAACGGGGCGATCTTGCGCCGGACAATTCGAAGGTAGGTTAGCCTAACCTCAGCTCTTGTCCACGAGCGGGTCCCTGTGACGGCCGCCACGGACCGGGCGCCCTACCCCTCGGTGACGATGCGCCGGGCCGCCTCCACCTTCCTTCCGTGCGCGGCGAGAAGCTCCTCCAGGGCTTCGGCGTTCCTGTCGATGTCCGCCTGCTGCAGGGCGGATTCGGCCTCGAACCAGGTGTCGAGCAGTCCCGTCTCCTTCTTGCAGCGCACGTCCGCGACCGCGGTCGCCTTCTCCTCGGCGGAGACGTCCTCGCCCTGGAATGCCTTCTCGTTCAGCGGATCCAGCGGGGAGGCGTAGGTGAACCCCGAACTCCGCATGCACGAGGACCAGGTTCGGAAGCCCGCCTTCACCGCGGGATCGGCGAGGGCCTCCGTATAGCTCCGGGTGGAGATGGAGCGCGCGGTCTCCGCCTGTCGAGGGGCGTCGTACTTCTTGGCGAGGTGCGCCACGGACTGTCCGAAGCAGCCGTCCGCCGGCACGTCCCTTCCCTTGTACCGGAGCTTCTCGCCGCTCTCCGTCGGGGCGCCGCGGTTTCCGTAGAAGACCCGCAGGGCGTCCTCGGGGAGGTCCGGTCCGGTGGGTGGGGGAGCGAGGTCGGGGTGGTAGCCGAGGCGGGCCGCCTCGCTCGCGCTGGACAGTCCGTAGCGGCGGTCGGCGGGCGGGGCCGACTCCGGTTCCGGAGCGGGCGGTTCGTAGGCGATGCCGAACGAGCGCAGGCAGCGCCGGGTCAGGACCTGCTCCGCGGCCTCGATCACGGCCGTCTCGGCGTCGGTGTAGCCGTAACGGGCGATCGGCAGCAGGTCCACGTATCCGACCCGCTCTTCCCTCGCGCCGCCGCCCGGAGCGGCGGAACTCTCGGCGGCCGTGCCCGGGGCGCCCTCCCCGCCCGGACCGCTCCCGGAGGAGCAGCCGAGCAGGGCGGCGGCCAGGGCCAGGCACACGGGTGCCAGGCGTCGCACGCGGATCAGAACTTGTAGCAGTTGCCGTCGTAACGCCCGTAGCCGAAGGAGGCGTTCTCGTTGTACGTGTTCACCAGCCGCGAGGCGGACGAGAACTTCGGCAGGGCGTCGCAGGCGCCGGAGAGGTTGCTGTTGTAGTAGATGACGAGGTTGTACGGGGCCAGATTCGCCGCGGAGGCGGCGTTGTTCTTGACGTACTGGCCCTTTCCGGCACCGGCGCCCAGGAACTTGTAGCCGTCCAGGGAGTAGTGGTCGAATCCCCGGAACACGGTGTAGGAACCCGCGTTGCCGCTGTTGAAGTAGAACGTCATGCAGTACGTCTCGTGGTCGGGACAGGTCAGGTGCGCGGAGGCACTCGACTGCGGTGCGGTCCCGAGAACGAGTCCCGCCGTGGCGGCGGCGGTCAGCCCCATAGAGGCGAACTTTCGACTCAAGCGCATGGCAGATCCCCTGTGTTGGTCAGGCACGGATGGCGCGGCGTGGCCGAGTCGCTCGCCGCGCAAACCGGGGGATCTTAACAGCCGATGTTACGCAGGGGAATTGGGTGAACTCGTCAGGTGGTCAGGCCCAACTCGCGCGCGATCAGCATGCGTTGCACCTCGCTCGTGCCCTCGCCGATCTCCAGGATCTTGGAGTCGCGCCACATGCGGGCCACCGGGTACTCGTTCATGAAGCCGTAGCCGCCGTGGATCTGCGTGGCGTCCCGGGCGTTGTCCACCGCGACCGTGGAGGAGTACAGCTTGGCCAGGGCCGCCTCCTTCTTGAAGGGCTCGCCCGTCACCAGGCGGCTCGCCGCGTCCCGCCAGGCCAGCCGGGCGGTGTGGGCCCGCATCTCCATGTCGGCCAGCTTGAACTGGATCGCCTGGTTGGCGCCGATCGGGCGGCCGAAGGCGTGCCGCTCCTTGGCATAGCGCACCGACTCGTCGACACAGCCCTGCGCCAGGCCCGTCGCCAGCGCCGCGATGGCGATGCGGCCCTCGTCGAGGATCCGCAGGAACTGGGCGTACCCCCGGCCCTCGGTGCCGAGGAGGTTGGCCCGGGGCACGCGCACGTCGGCGAAGGACAGCTCACGGGTGTCGGAGGCGTTCCAGCCGACCTTCGAGTAGGGCGCGGCCACCGTGAAGCCCGGGGTGCCGGACGGGACGATGATCGAGGAGATCAGGGGGCGGCCGTCGGGCCCCCGGCCGGTGACGGCGGTGACCGTGACCAGGCCGGTGATGTCGGTGCCGGAGTTGGTGATGAAGCACTTGGTGCCGTTGATCACCCACTCGTCGGTGTCGGGGTCCAGCCGGGCCGTCGTCCGGGTCGCGCCGGCGTCCGAGCCGCCGTCCGGCTCGGTCAGCCCGAAGGCGCCGAGCAGCTCGCCCGAGCAGAGCCGCGGCAGCCACGCGCGCTTCTGCTCCTCGGTGCCGAACAGATGGATCGGCATCGCGCCCAGCGAGACGCCCGCCTCCAGGGTGATCGCCACCGAGGAGTCCACCCGGGCCAGCTCCTCCAGGGCGATACCGAGCGCCAGGTAGTCGCCGCCCATGCCGCCGTACTCCTCCGGGAACGGCAGGCCGAACAGGCCCATGCGGCCCATCTCGCGCACGATCTCGTAGGGGAACTCATGGCGTTCGTACAGGTCGCCGATCTTGGGCGCCACGACGTCGTGCGCGAACTCCTCCACCGTGCGGCGCAGTTCTTCGAGCTCTTGGGAGAGCTTGTGGTCCATGGGGGTCACTCCTTGTGGGAGAGGGCTCGTACGGTGCGGGACGGGCTGGGGCGGCCCAGTCGGCCGGCCATCCACTCGCTTGTGGCGACGAGGCGGCCGAGATCGACCCCGGTCTCGATGCCGAGGCCGTGCAGCATCCACACGAGGTCCTCGGTGGCGAGGTTCCCGGTGGCGGACTTGGCGTACGGGCAGCCGCCGAGGCCGCCCGCGGAGGCGTCGACGGTGGTCACGCCGTACTGGAGCGCGGCGAGGGTGTTCGACAGGGCCTGGCCGTAGGTGTCGTGGAAGTGGACGCCCAGCGCGGAGACGGGCACGCCCTGGCCGCCGAGGGCCGTGAGCAGCGCGGTCACCTGGCCGGGGGTGGCGACGCCGATGGTGTCGCCTAGGCTCAGCTCGTCGCAGCCCATCTCCAGCAGCGCCCGGCAGACGCGGACCACCCGGTCGGCGGGCACGGGCCCCTCCCAGGGGTCGCCGAAGCACATCGACAGATAGCCGCGCACCTGCGCGCCCGCCGCCTTCGCGCGGCTCACCACGGGTTCGAACATGGCGAGCGCCTCGTCCACCGTGCGGTTGAGGTTGGCCTTGGCGAAGGACTCGGTGGCGCTGGCGAAGACGGCCACCCGGTCGGCGCCCAGGGCCAGCGCCCGGTCCAGGCCGCGTTCGTTGGGCACCAGCACCGGCAGCGCCACCGGCAGGTCGGCGACGAGAGGGAACAGCGCCTCCGCGTCGGCCAGTTGGGGCACCCACTTGGGATGGACGAAGCTGGTCGCCTCGACGGTGGTCAGGCCCGCGCCGGCCAGGCGGCGGATGAACTCCGCCTTCACCTCGGTGGGGACGGTGGCCTTCTCGTTCTGGAGGCCGTCGCGGGCGCCGACCTCGTGGATGCGGACCCGCGCGGGCAGGCCCGGGTCCGGCACGGGCATGGGGAGGCCGAGGTCTAGGGCGCTCATGAGGGCTCCTCCGGCGTCGCGGTCTCCGCGGGGGCGACGACCGCGAGGACCTGGTCCATGGCGACCGTGGTGCCGGGCGAGACGTCGAGTTCGGCGACGGTCCCGGCGTGCGGGGCGGAGATGACGTGCTCCATCTTCATCGCCTCCACCACCAGCAGGCTCTGACCGGCGCTCACCTCGTCCCCGACGGCGACCTTGACCACGGTCACGGTGCCGGGCATGGGGGCGGTGAGGGAGTCGGCGCCGGAATGGGCGGAACGGGTCAGGGACGCGGCCACCGGATCGTGGTCACGGACCTGCCAGGCGTCGCCGTCCCGGCCCAGCCAGGTGCCGTCCGCCGAGGCGGCGAAGGTGTGGGTGACACCGTCCAGCAGGACGGCGAACCGGCCCTCGGCACCGAACCGGCCCTCGGCACCGAACCGGCCCTCGGCACCGGGCCGGGGGAGGGGGCCGGAAGGTCCCCGCAGGGGCTCGTCACGGCCGGGCAGCAGCAGTTCGGTCCAGCCCTCGCGCCGCCGGCGCACCCGTACGGTCACCGGGTCGTGGCCCGGTACGCGCAGATGGTGCGGGGTCCAGACCGGTTCGCCGCCCAGCCGCCAGCCGTCCGCCGCGGCGAACGGGTCGCTCCAGCCGCCGTCGCCCGCCGGGGCGAGCGCGGACTGGCGCAGCAGCGCGGCGGCCGCGTACACCTCGTCCGGGACCTCGGCCGTCACCAGGGTCTCGACGTCCCGTTCGACCAGACCGGTGTCCAGGTCGCCCGCCACCACCGCCGGATGGGCCAGCAGGCGGCGCAGGAACCCGGCGTTGGTCTGCACGCCCAGCGTCACCGTGTCCGCGAGGGCCGCCCGGAGCTTGCGCAGGGCCGTCGCCCGGTCGGGGCCGTAGGCGATGACCTTGGAGAGCATCGGGTCGTACAGGCTGCCGACCTCGGTGCCCTCGCTGAGCCCCGAGTCGGTGCGGACGCCGTCCCCGGAGGGCTCGTCCAGCCGCAGCACCGTGCCGCAGGAGGGGAGGAAGCCGCGCGCGGGGTCCTCGGCGCAGATCCGGGCCTCGACCGCGTGGCCGGTCAGCCGGATCTCCTCCTGGGCGAAGGGGAGTTCCTCCCCGGCCGCCACCCGCAGCTGCCACTCCACCAGGTCGAGGCCGGTGATCAGCTCGGTGACCGGGTGCTCGACCTGGAGGCGGGTGTTCATCTCCATGAAGTAGTAGGCGTCGGGGTCGCCGCCGGGGACGATGAACTCCACCGTGCCCGCGCCGCGGTAGCCGCAGGAGCGGGCCGCCTGCACGGCCGCCTCGCCCATCGCCGCCCGGGTCCGCTCGTCGAGGAAGACGCTGGGCGCCTCCTCGATGATCTTCTGGTGGCGCCGCTGGAGGGAGCACTCCCGCTCCCCGAGGTGGACGACGTTGCCGTGGCCGTCGGCCAGCACCTGGATCTCGATGTGCCGGGGCCGGTCGATCCACCGCTCGACGAGCAGGGTGTCGTCGCCGAAGGAGGCCGCGGCCTCGCGCCGGGCCGCCGCGATCTCCTCGTCCAGGACGGCCAGGTCCCGCACCAGCCGCATACCCTTGCCGCCGCCGCCCGCGCTGGGCTTCAGCAGCACGGGCGCGCCCAGCTCCCGTGCCGCCGCGGCCAGTTCGGGGTCGCGGCCGCCGGGGACGACCGGGACGCCCGCCGCCCTCACGGTCTCCTTGGCGCGGATCTTGTCGCCCATCAGGGAGATCGCCTCGGCCGGCGGGCCGATGAAGACCAGGCCGGCCTCGGCGCAGGCGCGCGCGAAGTCGGCGTTCTCGGCGAGGAATCCGTACCCCGGGTGGACGGCCTGGGCGCCCGTGCGGGCCGCGGCCTGAAGGAGCCGGGGCGCGGACAGATAGCTCTCGGCGGCCGGGGCCGGGCCGATGCGCACCGCGGTGTCCGCCTCCCGTACGTGCCGGGCGTCGGCGTCGGCGTCGGAGAAGACGGCGACCGAGCGGACGCCGAGGGCGCGCAGGGTGCGGATGACCCGGACCGCGATCTCGCCCCGGTTGGCCACGAGGACCGTGTCGAACATCGTCATCGGTAAAAGCCCCTCACATCCGGAAGACGCCGAACTGGGGTTCACCCAGCGGCGCGTTGGCGCAGGCCGTCAGTGCCAGGCCCAGCACCTGCCGGGTCTCCAGCGGGTCGATCACACCGTCGTCCCAGAGGCGGGCGGTCGCGTAGTAGGCGTTGCCCTGCCGCTCGTACTGGGCGCGGATCGGTGCCCGGAACGCCTCTTCCTCCTCGGCGGGCCACTCCTCGCCGCGGGACTCCAGCTGGTCGCGCTTGACGGTGGCCAGGACCGACGAGGCCTGCTCGCCGCCCATGACGGAGATCTTCGCGCCGGGCCACATCCACAGGAAGCGGGGCGAGTAGGCCCGGCCGCACATGGAGTAGTTGCCGGCACCGTAGGAGCCGCCGACCACGACGGTCAGCTTCGGCACCCGGGTGGTGGCGACGGCGGTGACCATCTTGGCGCCGTGCTTGGCGATGCCGCCGGCCTCGTAGTCCCGGCCGACCATGAAGCCGGAGATGTTCTGGAGGAACACCAGCGGGATGCCGCGCTGGTCGCACAGCTCGATGAAGTGGGCGCCCTTCTGGGCGGACTCGGAGAACAGGATGCCGTTGTTGGCGACGATGCCGACCGGGTGGCCGTGGATCCGGGCGAAGCCGGTGACCAGGGTCTGCCCGAACTCGGCCTTGAACTCGGCGAAGCGGGAGCCGTCGACCACGCGCGCGACGACCTCGCGGACGTCGTAGGGGGTGCGGGGGTCGGCGGGCACCGCGCCGTACAGGCCGTGGGGGTCGACCTTGGGCTCGACGGCGGGCTCCACGTGCCAGGGGAGCGGGCCGCGCGCGGGGAGCGTGGCGACGATGTTCCGGACGATCCTGAGCGCGTGCGCGTCGTCCTCGGCGAGGTGGTCGGTGACGCCCGAGACCTTGGAGTGGACCTCGCCGCCGCCCAGCTCCTCGGCGGTGACGACCTCACCGGTGGCGGCCTTCACCAGCGGCGGTCCGCCGAGGAAGATCGTGCCCTGGTTGCGGACGATCACGGCCTCGTCGCTCATCGCCGGGACGTACGCCCCGCCCGCCGTGCAGGAGCCGAGGACCGCGGCGATCTGCGGGATGCCCGCGCCGGACATCCGGGCCTGGTTGTAGAAGATCCGCCCGAAGTGGTCCCGGTCGGGGAAGACCTCGTCCTGCAGGGGCAGGAAGGCGCCGCCGGAGTCGACCAGGTACAGACACGGCAGCCGGTTCTCCAGCGCCACCTCCTGGGCGCGGAGGTGCTTCTTCACCGTCATCGGGTAGTACGTGCCGCCCTTGACGGTGGCGTCGTTGGCGACGATCACGCACTCGCGCCCGCTCACCCGGCCGATCCCCGCGATGGCGCCGGCCGCCGGGGCCTGTCCGTCGTACATCCCGTCGGCGGCCAGCGGGGCCAGCTCCAGGAAGGGCGAGCCCGGGTCGAGCAGGGTGTCGACCCGGTCCCGGGGCAGCAGCTTGCCGCGCGCGGTGTGCCGGGCGCGCGCCTTCTCGCCGCCGCCCAGCCGGGCGGCGGCCAGCTTGCCGCGCAACTCCTCCACCAGCGCGAGCTGCGCCGCCTCGTTGGCCTTCCAGGCGTCCGACGCGGGATCGGCCGCGCTCGTCAGCTCCGGTGCCTCGTGCATCCTGCGGTCCCCTCACCTTGTTAATGAGCGTTAACGCATTTCCTTCAGGTTAACGACCGCTAACCTCCCTGTCTAGAATTACTCCCATGGCCACCAGAACCGACGCACCCACCCGTCGTGAGCAGATCCTCAAGGAGGCCGCGCGCCTCTTCGCCGAGCGCGGGTTCCACGGCGTGGGGGTCGACGAGATAGGCGCCGCCGTCGGCATCAGCGGCCCCGGCCTCTACCGGCACTTCGCGGGCAAGGACGCGATGCTGGCGGAGCTGCTGGTGGGCATCAGCGAGCAACTCCTGACGGGGGCCAAGCGCCGCCTGGCGGAGGCCGACGGCGGGGGGCCCGGCGAGATCCTGGACTCCCTCATCGAGGGGCACATCGACTTCGCGCTCGACGACCGCCCCCTGATCACCCTGCACGACCGGGAGCTGGACCGCCTGCGCGACAGCGACCGCAAGCTGGTCCGCCAGCTCCAGCGCCAGTACGTGGAGCTCTGGGTGGACCTGGTCCGCAAGGTGTATCCGGCGCTCACCGAGCCCACCGCCCGCTCGGCGGTCCACTCGGTCTTCGGCCTGCTGAACTCCACCCCGCACCTCGGCCGCCCGGGTGCGCTGCCGGGGCGCGGGACGACCGCGGAACTGCTGCACCGCATGGCCCGCGGTGCCTTCGGCGCGGCGGCCGGCGAGGGGTGAGCGCGGGCGGGCATGGGGCCGGGAGGGCGCGGGGGCGTGACGAGCGTTACGGGCCTGTTCCTCTGGACGGCCGTTCATACTCGCCGGTACCGTGGGTGAGCAAGCGCTTAGACATAGGTGGAGGTGGCGGCGTGCGCCGTACGGTGTTCAACGAGGATCACGAGGCGTTCCGGGAGACCATCCGCGCCTTCATCGAGGCCGAGGTCGTACCGGTGTACGACGAATGGTTCGCCGCCGGTCAGGCGCCCCGGGAGTTCTACCACCAGCTCGGCGAGCTGGGCGTCTTCGGCATCAACGTGCCCGAGGAGTTCGGCGGCGCGGGCCTGGACACCCACAAGTTCGAGGCCGTCCTGTACGAGGAGACCGCCCGCGCCGGCGTGACCTTCGGCGGCTCCGGCGTGCACGTGCTGCTCGCCCTGCCGTACATCAAGATGCTCGCCACCGACGAGCAGAAGAAGCGCTACCTGCCGAAGTTCGTCTCCGGTGAGGAGATGTGGGCGCTGGCGATGACCGAGCCGGGCACCGGTTCCGACCTCGCGGGCATGAAGTCCACCGCCAAGCTCTCCGAGGACGGCACGCACTACGTCCTCAACGGCGCCAAGACCTTCATCACCGGCGGTGTGCACGCCGACCGCGTGATCGTCTGCGCCCGTACCGCCGCGCCGACCGCCGAGGACCGCCGTCACGGCATCTCGCTGTTCGCGGTGGACACCAAGTCCGAGGGCTACTCCATCGGCCGCAAGCTGGACAAGCTGGGCCTGCGCACCTCCGACACCGCCGAGCTGGCCTTCGTCGACGTGAAGGTGCCCGTCGAGGACCTGATGGGCGAGGAGAACAAGGGCTTCTACTACCTCGGCAGCAACCTGGCCTCCGAGCGCTGGGGCATCGCCTTCGGCGCCTACGCGCAGGCCAAGGCCGCCGTCCGGTTCGCCCAGCAGTACGTGCAGGAGCGCACCGTCTTCGGCAAGACGGTCGCGTCGTTCCAGAACACCAAGTTCGAGCTGGCCGCCTGCCAGGCCGAGGTCGACGCCGCCCAGGCCGTCGCCGACCGCGCGCTGGAGGCGCTGGACGAGGGCGAGCTGAGCCCGGCCGAGGCCGCGAGCGCCAAGCTGTTCTGCACCGAGGTCGCGCACCGCGTCATCGACCGCTGCCTCCAGCTGCACGGCGGCTACGGCTTCATGAACGAGTACCCGATCGCGCGTCTGTACGCGGACAACCGCGTCAACCGCATCTACGGCGGGACCAGCGAGATCATGAAGACGATCATCGCCAAGGACATGGGTCTGTAAGGTCCCCGAAATTACTGGCCGGTACAACCAGCCCATGAGCCAGGCACTACAAGATCTCCTCGATCTGCTCGACCTTGAGCAGATCGAGGAGAACATCTTCCGCGGCCAGTCCCGGTCCGCCGTCGTCCCCCGCGTCTTCGGCGGGCAGGTCGCGGCCCAGGCGCTGGTCGCCGCCGGGCGTACGGTCCCCGAGGACCGGCTCGCCCACTCCCTGCACGCGTACTTCCTGCGCATCGGGGACCCGGGCGCGCCCATCGTCTACACCGTCGACCGCATGAACGACGGCCGGTCCTTCACCGCCCGCCGGGTCGTCGCCGTCCAGCACGGGCAGCCGATCTTCGCCCTCTCCGCGTCCTTCCAGCGGCCGGAGGAGGGCTTCGAGCACCAGGAGCCGATGCCTCTCGCGCCGGATCCCGCGACCCTGCCCACCTCCGAGGAGCGGCTGCGGGGGTACGCCCATCTGGACAGCGGTGTCGTGGAGCGGTTCCTGGAGGCGCGGGGCGCGGTGGATCTGCGGTACGTGGACGAGCCGCCGTACGGGGCGTTCGGGGAGCCCCGGGAGCCGCACTCGCAGGTGTGGTTCCGGGCCAACGGCAAGCTCGACAGTGATCCGTTGCTGCATGTCGTGCTCGCCACGTACGTCTCCGACATGACCTTGCTGGACTCGGTGCTGCTCGCGCACGGGCGGGGCGGGTGGGCTGTGGGGGACGTGGTCGGCGCCTCGCTGGACCACGCGATGTGGTTCCACCGGCCGTTCCGGGCGGACGAGTGGCTGCTGTACGACCAGGAGTCGCCCTCCGCCTCCGGCGGGCGGGGGCTCGGGCAGGCGCGTATCTATACGCAGGACGGACGGCTGGCCGTCACGGTCATTCAGGAGGGCGTGGTGCGGGCGCCGCGGTAGGTGGTCGGGTGCGGCGCCGTGGGGGCTGGTCGCGCAGTTCCCCGCGCCCCTAAAAACTTCGGCCGGGGTCGCTCTTTGGCTGCCGCGCCGTCGTGGCTTGTCGCGCAGTTCCCCGCGCCCCTAAAGAGTCGGCCGGGGTCGCTCTTTGGCTGTCGCGCCCCGCGGCGGAGCCGCACATCGATACAGCCCCGCGCCCCTGGGGTGGGTGGGGCGCGGGGAAGTTGTTCAGGTGAGGCCTGATGCGGTCAGGAGGTACTGGGTCATCGGGTCGTAGTAGCGGGGGCTCACCACGTGGTCGTCCAGGGGGACCGTCACCTGGAGGGTGCCCTCGGACTCGGCGAGGAACAGGGCCGGGTCGTTGGAGTCCGCGTAACCGACGGAGTCGACCCCGTGCTGACCCGCGTACCCCGCCCAGCCGTGGTCGGCGACGACCAGATCGGGCAGCGGGCTGCCGAGCCGCTCCAGTGCGGTGAGGATCGCCTTCATCGGCTCGCCCGAGTGGGTGTGCCACAGCGTCGCCCCGTGCTCCAGCATCGCCACGTCCGCGAACTGCATCACGTAGCCCTCGTCCGTCTGGAGTCCGTCCGGGATCACCACGATCTCGCAGCCGGCGGTGCGCAGCGCGGCCGCGGTGGCGCGGTGCACGTCGAGCATGCCGCCGGGGTGCCCGGTGGCGAACAGCACCCGCTGCCCGCCGTCGGCGGCCTTGCGCAGCCGGCCCGCCATGCGGTCCAGGGCGTCGACGGTCAGTTCGGGGTCGATGGTGTCCTGGCCGTAGCGGTACTCGGGGTCGTCGTTGACGCCGACCCGCTCCGCCATCACCGCGAGCACGTCCTGCTCGTCGGTCCAGCGGTCACCCAGCTCCAGGCCGAGCCAGAAGTTGCGGTCGCCGTTCGCGAGCTTGCGGTAGTGGGAGAGGTTGTTCTCGCGAGGGGTGGCTACGTCGCCCGCGATACGGGTCCTGACGAGGTGTTCGACGAGCTCGGCGCGGCTGGGTGTCCCGGGTATCGGCATGTGCCCCATTGTGAGGCAGAGCCCGGCGGACGCGCCGGGTGTCCCGGCCGCTGGGACGTGGGTCACTGACCCTCACCCGCGCAGCGCGAACCACAGCTCCATGCGGACGTCCGGATCGTCCAGGTCGGTGTCGAGCAGGGCCTGGCAGCGGGCGACGCGCTGCCGCACGGTGTTGCGGTGCACCGCGAGGGCGATCGCGCTGCGGTCCCAACTGCCGTGCAGGGAGAGCCAGGTGCGCAGGGTCTCCAGCAGCGCGGGGGAGTCGGCGATCGGCGCGAGGAGGGCACGGGAGTGCGCCTCGGCCTCGTCCGGCGGGACGAGTTCGGTCAGTCCGGGCCGGCTGCCGTGGCGGACCAGCGGGACGCGGGTGGCGCGGGCGCGGGCCAGCGCGCGGGCGGCGCGGGTGTCGGCGGCGGGCCAGTCGGCGGGGGCGACCGCGTCGCTGACGCCCAGGGTCCAGCCGGGCTGCCGGTCGGGGACCCGGCCGGCCGGGAGCAGGACCCGTACGGCGTCCCGGGCGAGGTCGACCAGCGGGGAGCCCAGCGCGGTGCCCAGCGCGGAGGCGGCCACGGGGTCGGGTGCGGTGCCGGTGTCCGGGCGGGCGTGCACGACGAACCAGGGGTCGGTGCCCAGCAGCGCGGCCACGTCCTCGGGCGCGGCGCCGAGCAGGAGCCGTACCAGCGCGGAGGTACGGGCCGCCCCGGTGCCGCTCTGCTGCTCGCCGGTGAGCAGGGAGAGCAGGACGGCGGCGACGGAGGCGATGGTGTGGTCGCCGGTGTCCCGGCCCGGGGCGGCGACCCCGAGGACGAAGCCGTGGCCGGGGCCGAGGGCGTAGGCGGCCAGGTGGGTCTCGGCGACCGTGTCCGTGGCGGAGGCGGGCGTGGGGGTCGTCCGTCCCCGCCTGTCGCCCTCGGCGGACCGGGACCCCGGGCGCCCCTGTTCGTGGCTCTCGGCGGACAGCGGCGCCGGCCGCTGCCGTTCGGCGTCCGCCGCCGCGGGGTCCGTGCCCGCCGGCCGCACCACCCCCGCCAGCTCGGCCAGCGCCTCCCGGGCCCGGGTCTCCGGCGCGCGCCCCGCCTCCGTGACCGCGCCCCCGTCCGGGCCGTACAGCACCGCCCAGCCCCCGACCCGCTGGGCCAGCTGCCGCAGCACCGAGGGCACCGGGTCCGGGCGGGAGGCCGCCGCCGCGAGGCTGCGCTGGGCCTCCGTGACCCGGCGCAGCTCGGCCAGCCGGGCCTGGGCCATCAGCTGCCACACCGCCCGCGCCACCCCGGAGAACGTGGTCCGGGGCGGCACCTCCAGCAGCGGCAGCTCGTACGCCTCGCAGGCCGCGACCAGGGCGCGCGGCACCGTGTCGTGGACCGGCGCGACCCCGAAGCCGAGGGCCGCGCCGCCCGCCGCGACGATCCGGGAGACGTAGTCGTCGAAATAGGTGCCCGAGCCGGCCGCCTCCGGGATGTGCACGCCCGCGGTCAGCAGCAGCTCCCCGCCGAGCAGGTAGGGGTAGGGGTCCGCCATCTCCGAGGTGTGCGCCCAGTGGATCGCGGGGTCCGGGTCGGACGGGCCCGCGATCTGCCGCAGCGCGAGGTCCTCGCGGGCCAGCAGCGCCGAGAGCGGTACGGGCGGGGTGGGCGGAACGGCCGGCTCCGGCATGGTGTGCGTTCCCTCCACTCCGTGGGGCCTGGGTGGATGAAACGTACACTTCGCAGTCGCTTTCCGGCCACCTAGG
The DNA here is from genome assembly GCF_040653275.1 of Streptomyces sp. NPDC048002. NCBI lineage: Bacteria > Bacillati > Actinomycetota > Actinomycetes > Kitasatosporales > Streptomycetaceae > Streptomyces > Streptomyces sp. NPDC048002. The sequence goes on from NZ_JBEZNL010000006.1 coordinate 243,291, forward strand.
GTCGGTCCGGACCGGCAGCCACGGGTACGGGCGGATGTCCCCGTGAACCGCCGCCGGTGTTCCGCCACCCGCACGACACGCCACCGGTACGCACGCAAGGGAGGGCCCCGCATGGCCGTCGACTACACAGTGATCGTCGTCTATCTGGCCGGCATGCTGGCCATGGGCTGGTGGGGCATGCGCCGCGCCAAGTCCAAGAGCGAGTTCCTGGTCGCCGGACGCCGGCTCGGCCCGGCCATGTACTCCGGGACCATGGCGGCGATCGTGCTCGGCGGCGCGTCCACCATCGGCGGCGTGGGCCTCGGCTACCAGTACGGCCTCTCGGGCGCCTGGATGGTCTTCACCATCGGACTCGGGCTGCTCGCCCTGTCGGTGTTCTTCTCCGCGCGGATCGCCCGGCTGAAGGTCTACACGGTCTCCGAGATGCTCGACCTGCGCTACGGCGGCCGGGCGGGCGTCATCTCCGGCCTGGTGATGTGGGCGTACACCCTGATGCTCGCCGTCACCTCGACGATCGCCTACGCCACGATCTTCGACGTCCTGTTCGACATGAACCGCACCCTCGCCATCGTGCTCGGCGGCTCCATCGTCGTCGCCTACTCCACGCTCGGCGGCATGTGGTCGATCACCCTCACCGACATGGTGCAGTTCGTCGTGAAGACGATCGGTGTGCTGCTCCTGCTGCTGCCGATCGCCGTGGTCAAGGCCGGCGGCTTCGCCGAGATGAAGGCGCAGCTGCCCACCGAGTACTTCGACCCGCTGGGCATCGGCGGCGAGACGATCTTCACCTACGTGCTGATCTACACCTTCGGCATGCTCATCGGGCAGGACATCTGGCAGCGCGTCTTCACCGCGCGCAGCGACCGCACCGCCAAGTGGGGCGGCACCGTGGCCGGAACCTACTGCCTCGCCTACGCCCTCGCGGGCGCCGTGATCGGCACCGCGGCCAAGGTGCTCTACCCGAACCTCGCCAGCGCCGACGACGCCTTCGCGACCATCGTCAAGGACGAACTGCCCATGGGCGTGCGCGGCCTGGTGCTCGCCGCCGCCCTCGCCGCCGTGATGTCCACCTCCTCCGGCGCGCTCATCGCCTGCGCCACCGTCGCCAACAACGACATCTGGTCGCGGCTGCGCGGCGTCGTGAGGCCCGCCGGCGCCGGCGAGGAGCACGACGAGGTCAAGGGCAACCGGGTCTTCATCCTGGTCATGGGCGTCGCGGTCGTCGTCACGGCCATCGCCCTGAACAACGTCGTCGAGGCGCTCACCGTCGCCTACAACCTGCTCGTCGGCGGCCTCCTGGTCCCGATCCTCGGCGGCCTGCTGTGGAAGCGCGGCACCGCGCAGGGCGCGCTCGCCTCGGTGATCGTCGGCGGACTCGCCGTCGTCGGCCTGATGGCGGCCTACGGAATCCTGGCCAACGAACCCGTCTACTACGGCCTGCTCTCTTCCCTCGCCGCCTACGTCGCCGTCTCCTTGATGACGAAGCCCACCGACGCCGCCGTCCTCGCCGCCTGGCGCGAGCGCCTCGCCGGACGGGCCCCCGAACTCGTGTCCGAACCCGTGCCGGCTCACCAGTAGAGTCGTAGCCAGATGTACATACGCGACGAAGCGTAGGAAAGAAGGCATATCCCCATGAGCAGCAACGAGACGCCCCGCGGCCCCGTCGACTCCTCGCGCATCCCGCGCTACGCCGGTCCCGCGACCTTCGCCCGGCTCCCCCGCCTGGACGAGGTCGGCACCGCCGACGTCGCCGTGGTCGGGGTGCCCTTCGACTCGGGCGTCTCGTACCGGCCGGGCGCCCGCTTCGGCGGCAACGCGATCCGCGAGGCGTCCCGGCTGCTGCGCCCCTACAACCCCGCGCAGGACGCGTCCCCGTTCGCGCTCGCGCAGGTCGCCGACGGCGGCGACATCGCGGTGAACCCCTTCAACATCAACGAGGCCGTCGAGACGGTCGAGGCCGCGGCCGACGACCTGCTCGGCACCGGCGCCCGGCTGATGACCCTGGGCGGCGACCACACCATCGCCCTGCCGCTGCTCAGGAGCGTCGCCAGGAAGCACGGCCCGGTCGCCCTGCTCCACTTCGACGCCCACCTCGACACCTGGGACACCTACTTCGGCGCCGAGTACACCCACGGCACCCCGTTCCGGCGCGCGGTGGAGGAGGGCATCCTCGACACCTCGGCCCTCTCCCACGTCGGCACCCGCGGCCCGCTCTACGGCAAGCAGGACCTCACCGACGACGAGAAGATGGGCTTCGGCATCGTCACCTCCGCCGACGTCTACCGCCGGGGCGCCGACGAGATCGCCGACCAGCTGCGCCAGCGCATCGGCGACCGCCCGCTGTACATCTCCATCGACATCGACTGCCTGGACCCGGCGCACGCGCCCGGCACCGGCACCCCCGAGGCGGGCGGCATGACCTCCCGCGAACTGCTGGAGATCCTGCGCGGACTCGCCTCCTGCAACCTGGTCTCGGCCGACGTCGTCGAGGTGGCGCCCGCGTACGATCACGCCGAGATCACGTCGGTGGCCGCGTCCCACACGGCGTACGAACTCACCACGATCATGTCCCGCCAGATTGCAGAGGCCCGCGCGAAGTGACTCACGACCACGACCTGGAGCTCCGCCCCACCGCAGCCCAGACGGAGGCCGCGCTCAACCCTCCACCCGGCCGCAACGGCGGAGACCTGGTCGTGGAGACGCTGGCCGGGCTCGGCGCGACGACCGTCTTCGGACTGCCCGGCCAGCACGCCCTCGGCATGTTCGACGCGCTGCGCCGCTCCGACCTGCGCTACGTCGGCCTGCGGGTGGAGAACAACGCCGGCTTCGCCGCCGACGCCTACGGCCGGATCACCGGTGAGGCGGCCCCGCTGCTGCTGTCGACCGGTCCGGGCGCGCTGACCTCGCTGGCCGCGCTCCAGGAGGCGGCGGCGGCCTCCGCCCCCGTCCTCGCCGTCAGCAGCCAGATCCCGACGGCCGGCCTCGGCGGGGGTCGCCACGGCTATCTGCACGAACTCCCCGACCAGGCGGCCTCGTTCCGCGGTGTGGTGAAGTCCGTGCACACCGTCCGCACCCCGTCGCAGATCCCCTCCGCCATCGCGGCGGCCTGGAAGTCGGCGCTGACCGCGCCGCACGGACCGGTGTGGGTGGAGATCCCGCAGGACGTCCTCCTCGCGGAGACCGCGCTGCCGGTGGTGACCGGCGTCGACGCCACGCCGGAGGAACTGGCGCCGCGCGTGGAACTGACCGCGGTCGCCGCCCATCTGCTGTCCCGGGCCGCCCGCCCGGCGATCATCGCGGGCGGGGGAGTGGTCCGGGCCGACGCGAGCCGCAAGCTGCGGCAGCTGGCCGAGCTGCTCCAGGCGCCGGTGGTCACCACCCCGGGCGGCAAGGGCGCCTTCCCCTGGACGCACCCGCTGTCCCTCCAGTCCTGGATCGAGGACCGGCACACCACCGACTTCCTGGAGGACGCCGACGTCCTGCTGGTCGTCGGCTCCGGGCTCGGTGAACTCTCCTCCAACTACCACACGTTCAAGCCCCGCGGCCGGGTCATCCAGATCGAGGCGGACCTCGGCAAACTGGAGTCCAACCACCCCGCGCTCGGCATCCACGCGGACGCCCGCCTCGCGCTCCAGGCCCTGCTGGAGACGGCGACGCGGCGCACGGACGACTCGGCCGCCGACCGGGTCAGGGACGTCCTGTCCCGCGTCCGCGCCCGTATCGCCGCCCAGGAACTCACCCTGGAACAGGACGTGCTGGCCTCGGTCCGCAAGGCCCTGCCCGCCGACTCGCCCTCCTTCTGGGACATGACGATCCTGGCCTACTGGGCCTGGTCCGCCTTCGACGCCCAGGGCCCCAACCACATGCACTCCGCGCAGGGCGCGGGCGGCCTCGGCTACGGCTTCCCGGCGGCGCTCGGCGCGGCCGCGGCTGACCCGACCCGCCCGGTACTGGCGGTCTCCGGCGACGGCGGCGCGCTCTACTCGATCGCGGAGCTGGCGACGGCCCGCCAGTACGACCTGAACGTCACCTGGCTGATCGTCGACGACGGCGGCTACGGCATCCTGCGCGAGTACATGACGGACGCCTTCGGCCAGGCCACGGCGACCGAACTGACCCGCCCGGACTACGTGGCCCTCGCCGAGTCCTTCGGGGTCCCGGGTCTTCGGACCTCACCGGAGACCCTGGAGGCGGACCTGACGAAGGCACTCGCGTCCCCCGGACCTTCGGTGGTCGTACTCCCGGCGCTCCTGAGGATGTTCGCGCCGACGCATCTCGACGCCTGAGCGCCGGTGACCGTCCGGAGCGGTTGACCTCCCTCATCGGCCAGGGAGGTCAACCACCGTGACGGAGGGTCAGACCGCCCACTTGTCGCAGGTGCCGGCGCTCACCCAGCGGTGCGAGCTGATGGCGTTGTTCACCAGGACACCGCTGGTGAAGTAGTCGTTGGTGAGGTCGGAGGCGTACGCCTCGTTGCGGGACAGGCAGATGTGGCCGCCGGTCCAGGTGCCCGTACCGTTGAAGAACTGGACCTCGTAGTTGTTGCCCTTGTTCAGGATGGACGTCGCCTTGTTGGTGTCGCCGCCCTGGAAGCTGCCGCCGCTGTCCCCCCAGTTTGAGTCGTTGCCCTCGGCCCGGCCCAGTCCTCCTTCGCAGTAGGTGTAGTCGTAGGCGTACATGTAGCCGGCGACGGCGGCCGAGTAGTTGTCGGAGCAGGTCGCGGCGGCCTGGGCGGCGGACGCGGGGACGACCACTCCGAGCGCGGCCGTGGCCAGGACGGTCAGGGCGGCGGGGATCTTCCTCATGGGCGGGACTCCTCGGTTCTCTGTCGGGATCGGGAAGGTTCCGTGGCCGTCAGGTCACGGAAGTCTGGGGTGGGGCGGGGGAGCCGGATTCAGAGGCTCCTGGCCCGGGTGAGCGCGGTCATCCGCATCGCCCGGTAGGCGGTGAACTCCGCGGCGTACTTCTTGAGCGCCTTCGCCCGGTACTCCTTCTCCAGGGAGCGCGCGGTTTCTCCCAGTGATGTCCTCCGGGCGCATTCGGCCTCCGTGACGGCCAGTGCGACTTCCGCCCGCTGGGCTTCCCGCTCGCTCATTCCCCGGACCAGGCCGTCTCGCCGCGCGCGTATCTCGTCCGGGCTCCGGAACGGCTTTCCCGCCTTCTTCATGCAGCGCGCCCACGCGTCCGACGCGGTCACCAGACGCTCGTCCTCAAGGATCCGGGGGACGTACAGAGGCGTCAGGGAGGTGACGGTCTTCGCGGCCCGGAACCAGGCCGCGTGGTCGCCGTACAAGCGCTCGCGCGCTTCCGCGTGGCAGCCGGTGCGCGGTGTGCGGACCGAACCTCCGGACGGCAGGTCGACGGTGATGGTGTCGTCGAAGTCCCCGTCCAGTGCCAGGGAGTAGCGGATGCGCCGCTCCTGGGGCAGGGCGTTCGGGTACGTGATGTTGGGGTGGCTGCGGCGGTCCTCCTCCGCCGCGACGTCGAACGGCCGGCCGTAGCCGTACCGGCGGGCCCAGCCGACGTCGTCCACGACGTATCGGCCCGCCTTGCGTTCGTCGACCCCCGCCACCGGGCCCGGCCAGTAGCGGAAGCCCTGGCGCTGCATGCACCGGCGGACCAGGACGTCCTCGGCGCGGTCGATCTCGACCTCCTCCGCGAGGGTCAGATCCCTCGGCGGGGTGCTCGGGCCCGCAGCGTCCGGCCGTTCCCCGCTCCCGGCCGCACAGCCGGCGGTCAGGCACATGAGGAACACGGTCGAGAGGAGAAGGGACGTCCTGCCTCGCATGGTGGGCGCACCCTTCCCCTCGGTCCAACGCGGCGAATTCCACAGTGAGTTCGGAAACGGCCGCGATCGAGCGCCGGGACTGCGGTTCGGCTGCGGCTTCACGGAGGAGATTAGGGGCGTGGGGCGGGGCCGACTTTGTCGTGCGTGCGCCGATCTTGGCCAGTTGTGCAGGCCGTCCTCCGGGCGCCGGGCCGGCGGATTCGGCCTTGCGCCCGGACGGCGCCCGCCTCATCCTGTACTCCGCCGAACATGTGAACCATCTGTGGGGGAGAGGTGGCCTGTGGGGGGAGCGGCTGGCGGGAAGGCCGTGCTGGATGCCTCGGCCATGCCGACGCGGGAACGTGAGGAGATCATCCGCCACGCCTTATGGGGTTCCTTCTCCCGGGTCGACATCGACCACCACGCCCCGCCGGGGAAGATCTCCGGACGGATGAGGCTCAGCGCGCTGGGGCCCATCAGGTTCTGCTCCGCGAAGGCGACCCCGGTGACGTTCCGTCGTACGGAACGGCTGGCCCGGCAGGACGACGACGAACCCGCCGTGTTCGTCGGGCTCCAGTTGAGGGGGACCAACCTGGTGACTCAGCACGGCCGGCAGGCCCTGGTCCCGCCGGGTCACCTCGTGGTCCACGAGTCGAACGCCCCGTACACGCTCCACTTCGCCGCGGGGGTCGACTACTGCGCGTTCCGCGTTCCGCGTGCGGCGCTCGCCGTGCCGGGAAGGGTGCTGCGGGACATCGCGGCCATCCCGCTCGGCCCCGACAACGCCGTCGCGCGGCTTGCCTTCACGTACTTCGCCCAGTTGGCCGTCAGCGAGGAACTGCACGACGTGGCGGAGTCCTCGACGATCGTGGATCCCAGTCTGGAACTCCTCCGGGCCGTCATGACCTCGCGGCCCGGAGCGTCCGGGCACGTCCGGGCGGCTCCGGCGGAGGTGCCGCTCAGTCTGCGGATCACCCAGTACGCGCGGGCGCACCTCGCCGATCCGGGCCTGTCGGCCGCGCGGATCGCCGCCGCGCACGGTATCTCGGTACGCCACCTCTACAGCGTGCTGGCCGAGGCGGGCATCAGCCTCGGAGCCTGGATCCGCGCGCACCGACTGGCCGAGTGCAGAAGGGAGTTGGCGGGACCCAACGGCAGGCTGAGGACCGTCGCGGGGATCGGGCGGAGCTGGGGCTTCGTCGACGCGACGCACTTCAGCAAGGTGTTCAAGGAGGCGTACGGTCTCTCGCCGCGGGCGTGGCGCGAGCAGCATCACCGGGCTCGGACTGAACTCCCCAGCCGATGACGGGGAGTTCAGCCCTGGTCCGGAGACGTGCTACCAGATCGCCTCGACCCACTCCGGGTGGTCGATGAACGGGTTCCGGTTGCCCTGGTAGGTGGTGTAGATGAGCTGGTTGCGGCGCTCCTCGAAGGCGTCCGGCGGGTCCTCGTCGTTCCATGCCTTCAGCACGGAGAGGCGGCCGTGGTACGGGACGCTGCCGTTGGTGACGGCGTCGTTCGGCTCCAGGTTCGGCCAGCCGTCGTCGCCCTCGTAGCGGACGGCCATGTAGAGGATCATGCGGGCGACGTCGCCCTTGACCGCGTCGCGCGGCTCGAAGGAGTTGGAGTCGGTGAGGCTGCCGCCGCTGTTGGTGAACGAGCTGCCGCCGTTGTCGAAGTCCTTGTTGCCGCGGGTGGAGTTGACCTGGACGTCCTCGGGACGCAGATGGTGCAGGTCGGTGCCGGGGCCGGCCGAGGTGCCGAAGTCGCCGTGGGACTGGGCCCACACGTGCTCACGGTTCCAGTTGCCGGTGCTGCCCCCGTTGAGCGACTTGCTGCGGGAGATGCCCGAGTAGAGCAGGACGACGTTGCTGCTGTTGTTGGGGTCCTGGTCGGTGACCTTCAGCGCTTCCCAGACCGCGGAGTACGAGATCTTGGTCTGCGGGCTGATGATCGTGTGCAGCGCACTCTTGAGGCTGGTACCGGACTTGCCGATCGCGTTCTTGTAGTACGTGCTGTCGTACGCGGTGGTCGTCGCCGCGGCGGGGGACGCGGTGAGCGCGGGTACGGTCAGGCCGACCAGGACGGCGGCGGTGGTGAGTGCCACCGACTTCCAGCGGCCTATCGGTGTCGCCAGCATAAGCGGGGGTCCCATCTACGCGGGTTGAATGGAGGCGGCACCAGGGAGAGTGACATGGACATGCGGCGGTGTAAATGGAATCCACGTGTCCATCCGGTGACCGGAAACGGCAAATCGCCCGTTGTCTACGCGAGTTGACACGCGGAGAAGGCCCCCGACCCGGGTGGGTCGGGGGCCTTCGGTCGTCCGGACGGTCCGTCAGTCGAGGTCCGAGGGGTCCAGACGGTAGATCGTGGAGGTGGTCGAGCCGGAGGAGGAGTCCGAGGTCGAGTCGGAGGTGGAGTCCGAGGTCGAGTCCGACGCCGAACTCCCGCTGTACTCACTCTCCTTCACCGCTGTGCCGTGCTGCTGCACCCACTCCGTGACCTCGGAACTCAGGTCGGAGCCGCCGCCCGGTCCGCCGCCCATGCCCTGACCGCCGAGCTGGATGTAGTGCAGTTCGCCGTTCTTCACCAGCTCCTTGAGCCGGGCCAGGGTCATCGCCTTGTCGCTGCCCGACCAGCCCCACATGGAGATCACCGGCTCGCCGCTGCTCATGATGAGCTGCGCCGCGCTCTGCGAACTCGACACCGCGAGCAGCCAAGTCGCCCCGTCCTGATGCTTCTTGAGGTACGAGATCAGCTCGGCGTCGACCCCGCCGCCCATGCCGCCTCCGCCCATGCCGCCGCCGGTACGCCCGCCGCCCGGCGCGCCGCCACCCTCGGCGGCACCGTCGCCCGCACCCGCGCCGTCCTGCGAGCCCGTGCCGCCGGGAGGCGTGCCGCCCATCTGGCCGCCGCCGTCCGGCATCTCGCCGTTCCCGCCGCCCGGAGGCTGCTGCCCGCCGCCGGGGAAGCCGCCCTCGTCCGCCTGGCCGTCCGCCTGGCCGTCCGCCTGACCGTCCGCCTGGCCGCTCGCCTGGCCGTCCGCCTGGCCGCCCTGCCCGGGTCCGCCCCCGGTGTTGCCACCGCCCCCACCTCCGGGGAAGCCGCCGCCCATACCGCCGCCACCGCCACCGAACCCGCCGCTCCCGGTCGTGGGACCGGCCGTCGGATTGGTGCCGCCCATCCCGCCGCCGGAACCGGACGGCACCGACCAGGAGTAGGCCGCGGGCCCCGCCACCGACGCGACGACCGCCGCGGCGACCGAGGCCGCCAGCAGCCGCGCCCGGTGGCCGGACCGGAAGACCAGCAGACCGGTCACCGCCAGCGCCATGACCACCAGGACCGTCGGCCACAGCCAGGTGTTCCAGCCGGAGGCGCGCCGCAGCAGCACCGCCGCCCAGACGGCCGTGACGACCAGGCCCGCCGGGAGCACCCACACCCAGCGCCGGTCCGTGCGGAAAGCCCGCCACAGCATGACGCCGCCGCCCCCGCACAGCGCCGCGATCCCGGGGGCGAGCGCGGTCGTGTAATAGGGGTGCATGGTGCCCTCGGCCATGGCGAAGGTCAGATAGTGCAGGCCGGTCCACCCGCCCCACATCACCAGCGCGGCCCGGGTCATGTCGGTGCGCGGGGCGCGGCCGCACAGGATCAGGCCGCCGACGCAGGCCAGGGCGGCGAAGGGGAGCAGCCAGGAGATCTGGCCGCCGAGGATGTCGTTGAAGAGCCGCCCGATCCCGGCCGTCCCGGAGAAGCCGCCGCCCCCGCCTCCGCCTCCGCCGTTGCCGTCGCCGCCGAAGATCCGGCCGAGGCCGTTGTAGCCCATGATCAGATCCCAGGCGCTGCCGTCCGTGGACCCGCCGACGTAGGGCCGTTCACCGGCCGGGACCAGCGACACGGCCGCCGCCCACCAGAAGCTGGAGACGGCCAGGACCACGGCCGCGAGGGCGAGGTTGACCAGCCGCTTCACCAGCGTGGGCCGGGCCGCGTACAGGTAGACCGCGAAGACCACCGGAAGCGGGATCCAGCCCTGGAGCATCTTGGTGTTGAAGGCGAACCCGAAGCAGGCGGCGGAGCCGAGCAGCGGCAGCAGCCGGCCGTCACGCGCGGCCCGCAGGGCGAGCGCGGCGCCCGCCGTCATCAGGAACACCAGCAGCGTGTCGGGGTTGTTGTCCCGGTTGATGGCGACCGTGATCGGGGTGAGGGCGAGGACCAGCGCGGCGACCGCCGCCGCTCCGTGGCCCCACACCCGCTTCACGGAGGAGTGCACGATCCAGATCGAGGCCAGCGCCACGAGGATCATCGGCAGCATCATCTGCCAGGTGCCGAAGCCGAGGAGCCGGCAGGACAGCCCCATCACCATCAGCGCGAAGGGCGGCTTGTCGACGGTGAGGAAGTTCCCCGCGTCCAGCGAGCCGAAGAACCACGCCTTCCAGCTCTGCGTACCGCTGAGCACGGCCGCGCTGTAGAAGCTGTTGAGGTTCGAGCCGGACAGGTTCCAGGAGTACAGCGCCGCCGCGAGCGCCAGGATCGCCAGCAGGGCGGGAAGCGACCAGCGGGGCGCCCTCACCGTTTCGGGCGCCGCCGCCGGGTCCGGTGGCGGGGCCTCGGGGGAGAGGGTCTGGGCGTCGGGGTGCGGATCGGTGGCAGATGTCACCTGTGCAGCCTGCGCGGCGAGGGTGGGCGCGGGCTGTGCCGTACCTGGCGTCCTGCTGTGAAGGGGCCAAGGGGCGGGTAACGACTCGTACAACCATTCGTCAACGGCTACAACCATTCGCCCGGACGAGTGAGTCACCAGGGCATGACTCACCGAATATCCAGACGGGCCCGATGGGTGGCCGGAGGTGTGCTCGTCGCCTCCGTGGCCGCCGTGACCCCCGCCACGGCCGCGACCACGCCCACCGTCAGCTGTACGTCGGGTGTGGCCGGGCTCGCCGACAAGCTGAAGAAGGACATCACCGCCGCGCTGGCCACCCGCAAGGGCACCGTCGCCGTGGGCCTCTACGACCGGTCCACCAAGACCACCTGCACCCTGCGCTCCTCCACCGCCTTCGACTCGGCCAGCGTGGTCAAGGTGACCGTGCTGGCGACGCTGCTGTGGGACGCGCAGAAGACCGGCCGCTCCCTGACCAGCCGGGAGAAGTCCCTCGCCACCGCGATGATCACCAAGTCGGACAACGCCTCCACGTCCACCCTGTGGGCCCAGCTCGGCGTGACCAAGGTGAAGAACTTCCTCACCGCGGCCGGGATGACCCAGACCAAGCCCGGCGCCAACGGCTACTGGGGCCTGACCCAGATCACCGTCACCGACGAGCAGAAGCTGATGAAGCTGCTCACCGCGAAGAACACGGTGCTCACCGACGACTCCCGCTGGTACGTCCGCAAGCTGATGGGCGACGTGGTCTCCTCCCAGCGCTGGGGCACCCCGTACGGCACGCCCTCGGGTGTCCTCCCGCACGTCAAGAACGGCTGGCTGGAGCGCGCCACGCACGGCTGGCGGGTGCACAGCGTCGGCACCTTCAAGGGCAACGGGCACGACTACATGATCACGGTGCTCACCCACGGCAACAGCACCATGAACTACGGCATCTCGACCATCCAGGGCGTCGCCAAGGTCATCCACCGGGATCTGGCCGCGAGTTGACGCCGTGAAGGGTCTCAGCGGTCCAGCACCGCGATCCCCGAGGGCGTTCCCCGGTCACCCCGTGTTCGGGCGGACCCGGTCACCCCGTGTCCGGGGGCGGATCCGGGCGCCCCGGTGGGGCGCCCGGATGGGGAGGGGTTCAGCGGGTCAGGGCCGCGACGCCCGCCCGGGCGAACTTCTCGTCCAGCGTGCCGGACGGGGCGCCCGCCACGCCGATGCCCGCGATCGGGGCGTTGCCGGACGTCACCGGGGCGCCGCCGGCGAGGAACAGGGTGCCCGGGATGTCCTTCAGGTTCGGGGTCTGCTCCAGGCGCTCGGCCAGCACGGAGGTGGGCGCGTTCCAGGAGACCGCGGTGAAGCCCTTGCGGACCGCGGACTCGTAGGACTGCGGACCGGCGCCGTCGCCGCGCAGGGTGACCAGGGTGTTCCCGTTGCGGTCGACGACGGCGACCGAGACCCGCTGGTTCTCCTTCCTCGCCGCGTCCAGGACGGCCTCGGCGGCCTCGGTGGCCGCCGCGACCGACAGGTGGGTGGAGGTGACGGTGTCCGAGGGCTTCACGGCAGCGGGCCGGCCCTGCGCGGCGGCGGGCTCCGAGGCGCCGGCGGAGACGGCACCGACGGTGCCGGCGGCCACGGTCGCGAGGACGACGCCGCCGGTGGCGACACGGGCACGCCGGGAGAACTTCTTCATGGTCGGCAACTCCTGGATCCGATGCGGTTTCTGCTTCCGCTCTCCAGCCTGGGCCCGCAACCGGTGCCGGCCCGTCGGCGTTCCGGCTCCTCGCGGCCGACGGAACGGCTGACCCGGGGGTCATCCGAACGGTTGACCCCGGCCACCCGCACCGGAGGGGACACTGGAGGTGTTTGTCCAGTTCAGGAAGGCGGTCCGGGCGTGCAGCGGACACCACGGCAGGACCCCGCGGCCACGCGGGCCGCCCCCGGCGACCCCGACGCCCGTCGGCTCGCCGCGGTCCTGCACGCCACCTTCCTCGTCCTCCTCGCCACCGCCATGGCCCGCTACCTCCAGCGCCACGGCGGCGAGCCCCGCGCCCCCTGGGTGATCGCGCTGGCCGCCGTACTGGCCGTGCTGTACGTGCTGGGCCGCTTCGGCGACCGGCCCGGTGCGCGGGACACGGACCCCGGCTGGCCCGCCCCGCCCCGCCTGCTCTGGCTCGGCAGCGTGGTCGCCGTGTGGGGCGTCCTGGTCGCCCTCGCGCCGAGCTTCGCCTGGGTCGCCGTCCCCCTCTTCTACGCCGCCCTGCGCCACCTCCCGCCGACCGTCGCGTACGTCCTGGTCACCGTGTTGACGGCGTTCGTGATCGGCGCCCAGCTCCAGCTCGCCCCCCGCTTCGACCTCGACCTGGTGGTCGGCCCGGCCGCCGTCGCCGGCTTCGCCACCGCGATCTTCGTGCACCTGCGCCATCAGGCGGCCCGCCAGCGCGCCCTCATCGACGACCTGGTCCGCACCCGCCGGGAACTGGCCGCCACCGAGCGCCGCGCGGGCACCCTCGCCGAGCGCCAGCGCCTGGCGATGGAGATCCACGACACCCTCGCCCAGGGCCTGTCCAGCCAGCAGATGCTGCTTCAGGCCGCCGAGCGGGTCTGGGCGTCGGACCCGGACAAAGCACGCGCCCACGTCCGCACCGCCGAGACGGTCGCCGAGCACAACCTCACCGAGGCCCGCCGCTTCGTGCACGACCTCGCCCCCGCCGACCTGGCGGGCGGCGGCGGACTCGGCGAGGCGCTGCGCAGGCTCGCCGCCCGCGAGTCCGGCGACACCCTCACCGTCCGCGTCCACGTGGACGCCGGCGGCCGCGCCCCGGAGCTGCTCCCCGACCGCGTCCAGTCGGCGCTGCTGCGCATCGCGCAGGGCGCGCTGGCCAACGTACGGGAGCACTCCGGGGCCACCGCCGCCGCGCTGACCCTCACCCTCCTCGACGACCAGGCCGTCCTGGACGTCGCCGACGACGGCCGCGGATTCGACCCCGGGGCCCGGTCAGGTGACCCGTCCGCCGACCCGTCCGGGGTGCGCGGCCACGGGCTGCCCGCCATCCGCGCCCGGGTCCGCCAGCTCGGCGGCACCCTCACCGTGGAGTCGGCGCCCGGCGAGGGCACCGTCCTGTCCGCCGCGATCCCCCTGGAGCCCACGCCATGACCGTCCGCATCCTGCTCTGCGACGACCACGCCGTCGTCCGCGCCGGACTGCTCGCCCTCCTCGACAGCGCCCGGGGCATCGAGGTCGTCGGCGAGGCGGGCACCGGCGAGGAGGCCCTCGCGCTCGCCGCGAAGCTCACCCCGGACGTGGTGCTGATGGACCTCCAGCTCGGCGCGGGCATCGACGGCGTGGAGACCACCCGCCGGCTGACCTCGGCGCCGGGCGGCGGCCCGCACGTGCTGGTGCTCACCACCTACGACACCGACGCCGACATCACCCGGGCCATCGAGGCGGGCGCCACCGGCTATCTGCTCAAGGCGGAACGGCCGGACGAGCTGTTCGCCGCGATCCACGCCGCGGCCGAGGGCCGCACCACCCTCTCGGCGCCGGTGGCGGGCCGGGTCATGGCCAATCTGCGCAACCCGCGGCCCGCCCTGACCGACCGCGAGCGGGAGATCCTCGGCCGGCTCTCCCAGGGCCTGGGCAACCGGGAGATCGCCAAGGCCCTGTTCATCAGCGAGGCCACGGTCAAGACCCACCTGGGCCGGATCTACGACAAGCTCGGCGTCGACACCCGGGCGGGCGCGGTCGCGGTGGCGAAGGAGCAGCGGCTGCTGTCCTGAGCCGACGGGATGAAATCCGGGGCCGGACACGTTGGGGCTTGTCGTGGACGATCAGACGGGGAGCCGGGGCGTGGTGGAGCGGCAGGGTTGGGCGCGGAGACTGTGGGGGTACGCCTGGCGCTACCCGAAGGACGTCGTCCTCGCCCTGGGGTCCTCGCTGGCCGGCATGGCCCTGATGGCCCTCGTCCCGCTGATCACCAAGGTGATCATCGACGACGTGATCGGTGACAAGACTCGCGGCATGGCGCTGTGGGCGGGTCTGCTGATCGCCTCCGCCGTCCTCGTCTACTTCCTCACCTACGTCCGGCGCTACTACGGCGGCCGGCTCGCCCTCGACGTCCAGCACGACCTGCGCACCGACATGTACGGCACCCTCACCCGGCTCGACGGGCGGCGCCAGGACGAGCTGTCCACCGGGCAGGTCGTGGGACGCGCGACCAGCGACCTCCAGCTGATCCAGGGCCTGCTGTTCATGCTCCCGATGACCATCGGGAACTTCGCCCTCTTCTTCGTCTCGCTGGTCGTCATGGCCTGGCTGTCGCTGCCGCTGACCGCGGTGGCGCTCGCCGTCGCGCCCGCCCTGTGGTGGATCGCCCGGCGCAGCCGCTCCCGGCTCCACCCCGCCACTTGGTACGCGCAGGCCCAGGCCGCGGCCGTCGCCGGAGTGGTCGACGGCGCCGTCAGCGGGGTCCGGGTGGTCAAGGGCTTCGGGCAGGAGGAGCAGGAGACCGGCAAGCTCAGGGACGTCGGCCGGCGCCTGTTCGCCGGGCGGCTGCGCACCATCCGGTTCAACTCCAAGTACACCCCGGCGCTCCAGGCCGTCCCCGCCCTCGGCCAGGTCGCCATGCTCGCCCTCGGCGGCTGGCTCGCCGTGCGCGGCCACATCACCCTCGGCACCTTCGTCGCCTTCTCCACCTACCTCGCGCAGCTCGTCGGCCCGGTCCGGATGCTCGCCGTGGTCCTGACCGTCGCCCAGCAGGCCCGCGCCGGCACCGAACGCGTCCTGGAGCTGATCGACACCGAGCCGTCCATGCGGGACGGCACCAAGGAACTGCCCGCCGACGCGCCCGCCACCGTCGAGTTCGACGACGTCTCCTTCGGCTACGGCGGCGCCGAGGGCCTGGTGCTGAACGGCCTCAGCTTCGAGATCCGCCCCGGCGAGACCCTCGCCGTCGTCGGCTCCTCCGGCTCCGGCAAGTCCACCGTCTCCCTGCTGCTGCCGCGCTTCTACGACGTGACCCGCGGCGCCGTCCTGATCGGCGGCCACGACGTCCGCGAGCTGACCCAGGACTCGTTGCGCGCCGCGATCGGACTGGTCCCCGAGGACTCCTTCCTCTTCTCCGACACCGTCCGCGCCAACATCGCCTACGGCCGCCCCGACGCCACCGAGGAGCAGATCGAGCAGGCCGCTCGCGCCGCCCAGGCGGACCGCTTCATCGCCGAGCTGCCCGAGGGCTACGACACCAAGGTCGGCGAGCACGGCCTGACCCTCTCCGGCGGCCAGCGCCAGCGCGTCGCGCTCGCCCGCGCCCTCCTCACCGACCCCCGGCTGCTGGTCCTGGACGACGCCACCTCCGCCGTGGACGCCCGCGTGGAGCACGAGATCCACGAGGCACTCGCCCAGGTCATGGAGGGCCGCACCACCCTGCTCATCGCGCACCGCCGCTCCACCCTGAACCTCGCCGACCGCATCGCCGTCCTCGACGGCGGCCGGCTCGCCGACCTCGGCACCCACGAGGAGCTCCAGGAGCGCTCCGCCCTCTACCGCAAGCTGCTCACCGACCCCGACGAACTGGGCGGCGTCTCGCCCGGCCACACCCCGCCCGCCGTCCCCGACGAGGACACCTCGGTGCGGGCGGAACTGGACGCCGAGTTCGACGCCGAACGCGGGATCACCCCCCGTCTGTGGGCGGGCGAGCGCACCCCGCGCGACACCGCCACGGAGGGTGCCCCCGCCACCCCGGAGCTGCTCGCCCAGGTCGAGGCGCTGCCCCCGGCCACCGACGTCCCCGAGGTGGACGAGGTCCGCGCGGTCACCCCGGAGGACTCCTACGGTCTGCGCCGCCTGCTGCGCGGTTTCGGGCGGCCCCTGCTGATCAGCCTCGCGCTGGTCGCCGTGGACGCGGGCACCGGCCTGCTGCTGCCGGTGCTGATCCGGCACGGCATCGACAGCGGGGTCTCCGAGCTGGCCCTCGGCGCGGTCTGGGTGGCCACCCTGCTGGCGCTGCTCGCGGTGAGCGTGCAGTGGGCGGCGCAGGTCGGCGAGACCCTGATGACCGGGCGCACCGGTGAGCGGGTGCTGTACGCGCTGCGCCTGAAGATCTTCGCCCAGCTCCAGCGGCTCGGGCTCGACTACTACGAGCGCGAGCTGACCGGCCGGATCATGACCCGGATGACCACGGACGTCGACGCCCTGTCGACGTTCCTCCAGACCGGCCTGGTCACCGCGTTCGTCTCGGTCGTCACCTTCTTCGGCATCATGGGCGCCCTGCTGGTGATCGACCTGGAGCTGGCCCTGGTCGTCTTCGCGACGCTGCCGCCGCTGATCCTCGCCACCTACTACTTCCGCCGGGCGAGCGTGAAGGCGTACGAGCTGGCCCGCGAGCGGGTGTCGGTGGTCAACGCCGACCTCCAGGAGTCGGTCTCCGGACTGCGGATCGTGCAGGCGTTCCGGCGCGAGCGGGACGGCGGCGCCCGGTTCGCCGAGCGCAGCGACAGCTACCGGCAGGCCCGTATCCGCGGCCAGTGGCTGATCTCCGTGTACTTCCCCTTCGTGCAGTTCCTGTCGTCGGTGGCGGTCGCGGCGGTGCTGATCGTGGGCGGCGGCCGGATCGACGAGGCGACGCTGACGACCGGCGCGCTGGTGGCGTACCTGCTCTACATCGACCTGTTCTTCGCCCCCGTCCAGCAGCTCTCCCAGGTCTTCGACGGCTACCAGCAGGCGACCGTCTCGCTCGGCCGCATCCAGGAACTGCTGCGCGAGCCGACCTCCACCCGGTCCGCCGACGAACCGCTCGACGTGCTCTCCCTGCGCGGCGAGATCGCCTTCGAGAACGTGCGCTTCGCCTACGGCACCGCCGAGGAGGCGCTCACCGACGTCGACCTGCGCATCCCGGCCGGGCAGACGGTCGCCTTCGTCGGTGAGACCGGCGCCGGAAAGTCCACCCTGGTCAAGCTGGTCGCCCGGTTCTACGACCCGACCGAGGGCCGGGTCACCGTCGACGGCACCGATCTGCGCGCCCTGGACATGACCTCCTACCGGCACCGGCTGGGGGTCGTCCCGCAGGAGGCGTACCTCTTCCAGGGCACCGTCCGCGACGCCATCGCCTACGGCCGTCCCGCCGCGACGGACGCCGAGGTGGAGGCGGCGGCCCGCGCGGTGGGCGCCCACGAGATGATCGCGACCCTCGACGGCGGCTACCTCCACGAGGTGGCCGAGCGGGGCCGCAACCTCTCGGCCGGCCAGCGGCAGCTGATCGCGCTGGCCCGCGCCGAGCTGGTCGACCCCGACGTCCTGCTGCTCGACGAGGCGACGGCCGCCCTGGACCTGGCCACCGAGGCGCTGGTCAACCAGGCGACCGACCGGCTGGCGGGCCGCCGTACGACGCTGGTGGTCGCCCACCGGCTGAGCACGGCCGCCCGCGCGGACCGGGTGGTGCTGATGGACCACGGCCGGGTCGCCGAGGACGGCACCCACGAGGAACTGCTGGCCCTGGACGGACGGTACGCGGCGCTGTGGCGGACCTTCGTCGGCGAACCCGTCGGGGTCGAGCCGGTCTGATCCCGGCGCGCAACCGTCCGGCATACGTCCGGCGTCCGTACACCAGTACGCTCATCGCCGGGGTACGGGGAGGACGAGCTGTGGACAGTGGTGCGATACGCCGACGGCTGGGGGCGGGCCTGGCCGTGCTGGCCGCGTCCGGACTGCTGGCCGTCGCGGCGCCGGGCGAGGCGATGGCGGCGGGCACCTCGTGCCCGGGGCGCAAGGTCCGCACGGTGCCCTTCTCCACGGGATCGGTACAGGTGTACCGGAGCGGGGGCACGGTGTGCGCGTTCACCCTCGCCGAGCGGGCCGGCCCGCGCCGGACCATGGGGGTCAGCGTGCAGGCGCGCGGCCACCGTCCGGTGTCCTACCAGGGCAAACACCGGCGCAAGACGCTCACCGTGGCGGTGTACGCGGGGCACCGCTGTGTGAAGGTGACCGGCAGGGTGGGCCGCGGTTCGGTCGCCTCCGGCTGGATTCTGTGCTGATCCGGCCGGATCCTTAACGGGTTTGTCGTCAACTCCTCTGGTGTGATCGTCAGTTGCTCCGATAGCTTCCGGGCGCACATCTGACTCACAGGGGAGGGTGCATGCGCAAAGCGCTCAGATGGCTGCTGGCGCTCACGGTGCTGATAGGCACGTTGAGCACGGCCGGGGCGGCCACCGCCGCCCAGCCGGAGGCCACCGCCGACATCAAGGACCGGCTGCTCGCGATCCCGGGCATGAGCCTGATCGAGGAGAAGCCGTACACCGGTTACCGCTTCTTCGTTCTCAACTACACGCAGCCGGTGGACCACCGGCGCCCGTCCAAGGGCACGTTCCAGCAGCGGATCACCGTGCTGCACAAGGACGTCAGCCGGCCGACGGTGTTCTACACCGGCGGCTACAACGTCTCCACGACCCCGAGCCGGCGCGAGCCGACCCAGATCGTGGACGGCAACCAGATCTCCATGGAGTACCGCTACTTCACGCCGTCCCGCCCGGCCCCGGCCGACTGGACGAAGCTGGACATCTGGCAGGCCGCCAGCGACCAGCACCGCATCTTCAAGGCCCTCAAGCCGCTGTACGACAAGAAGTGGCTCTCCACGGGCGGCTCGAAGGGCGGCATGACCGCCACCTACTACGAGCGCTTCTACCCGCGCGACATGGACGGCGTGGTCGCCTACGTCGCCCCCAACGACGTGGTGAACAAGGAGGACTCGGCGTACGACGAGTTCTTCGCCAACGTCGGCACCGAGGAGTGCCGCGACCGCCTCAACGGTGTGCAGCGCGAGGCGCTGGTCCGCCGGGAGCCGCTGGAGCAGCGGTACGCCGCCTACGCGGCCGAGAACGGCTACACCTTCGACACCGTCGGCAGCCTGGACAAGGCCTACGAGGCGACGGTGCTCGACTACGTGTGGGGCTTCTGGCAGTACAGCCTGCTGGAGGACTGCGGGACGATCCCGGCGGACGCGAAGAACGCGACCGACGACGAGATCTGGACCTCCATCGACACGATCGCCGGCTTCAGCTTCTACACCGACCAGGGCCTGGAGCCGTACACGCCGTACTACTACCAGGCGGGCACCCAGCTCGGCGCGCCGACGATCGTCTTCCCGCACATCGAGAAGCGCTACGTCCGCTACGGCTACCTGCCGCCGCGGTACTTCGTCCCGCGCTCCATCCCGATGAGGTTCGAGCCGGGCGCCATGCGGGACGTCGACAGCTGGGTCCGCCACCACGCGAACCGCATGCTGTTCGTCTACGGCGAGAACGACCCCTGGGGCGCGGAACCCTTCCGCCTCGGCAAGGGCGCCCGTGACTCGTACGTCTTCACCGCGCCGGGCGCCAACCACGGGGCCCGGGTGGCGGGTCTGGTGGAGGACGAGAAGGCCCTCGCCACGGCGAAGATCCTCCAGTGGGCGGGCGTCGCCCCCGCCTCGGTCCAGGCGGACCCGGCCTCGGCGAAGCCGCTGGCCACGTTCGACGCGAAGCTCGACAAGCGCACGGTGGAGCGGACCCTGCGCCCGTAGGGCGTGACCGCTCGACGCGCCCGGCCGCTCACACCGGCCGGGCGCACCCCACCGGCCGTTCGCCGCCGAGCTGCACGTACAGGGCCGTCGAGGCGGGGCAGTCCTTCCGTTTCCCGACCGCCTTCACCACCTTGTACTCCGGCTTCTTCTCCGACTCGCCGTCGCAGGACGTCTCGCGGACCTGCCGGCCGCCGGAGTCGTAGACGCAGTCGCCGACGATCGTGCGGGGGCCGCCGCCGGCGCCCGGGTCGCCGGGGTGCGGGGCGCTGAGGTTGCGCATACAGGCGTAGCCCTGCGGGACCGCGCCGTCGCCGTCCTCGTCCGAGGGGCTCTGCTCGCTGATGTGCAGGACGAAGTCGGTCGTCGCGGGACAGGGCGGGCCGTCGCCGACCGCCCCGTCGAAGCGGGCCACCACCCGGGCCGCGGCCCGTTCACCGGCGCAGGCCACCTCGGTGAAGCTGGTCGTCCCGAACGAACTGCACTCGTCCACCCCGAGGAACTCCCGGCCGTAGCCCGAGGGCGGGCTCGCGCTCGGTGACGCGGACACCGGCCCGCCCGTGCCCGTCTCCGTCCCGGGGGTGTCCTCCGACTGGCACCCGGCCACCAGGACCGCCGCCAGCACGGCCGCCCCCACGGCATGTCTCCCACGCATCGCGCTCCCCCCGGTTCCCCCGGTCCAGCGTGGCCCGCCGCGGCGGGCGCACGCCAGACATACGGGGCGCTTTGCGCCTCTTGGGGGTGGTGCGCCGGGGTGGAGGCGTAGCGCCGCTACGCCGGATACCTCAGCCCGTGCCCCAGCGGATACAGCACCTGGGCCGGATCGTCCGCCCGCTGCACCGGCACCGGGAGCCGGCCGGAGGGCCGCACCGCACCGGCGATCACCCGGGCCGCCGCCCGCAGTTCGACGTCGGTCCAGGAGTACGAGGCCAGGTAGGCGCGGACCGCGGGCAGCTGGGCGACGTCGTAGGGGTTGCGGACGGCGACCGCCACCACCGGCCTGCCCGTCGCCAGCAGCTCCGCCACCAGCGTCCGCTGACTGCTGCTCGCGGTCACGTTGTACGTGCCGACCACCACCGCGTCCGCGTCCCCGGCCGCCGCCACCGCCCGCGCGATGGTGGTGGCCGACGGCGCCGTTCCCGTGGACAGCGCGGTCGCGGTGAACCCGAGTTCGGTGAGCGCCGCCGCCAGGACGCCCGTCGGGGGGCCCGTGGAGCCCGAGGGGGAGGCCGGGTCGGCGCCGACCACCAGGATCCTCGGGGTGTCCTCCGCCGACAGGGGCAGCAGGCCGCCCTCGTTGACCAGCAGGGTCGTCGTCCGCTCGGCGATGCGGTCGGCCGCCTCCAGATGGTCCTCCACGCCCACCGTGCGGTCCACGCCGCGGTGGCTGACGTAGGGGTCGCCGAAGAGACCCAGCTTCGCCTTCAGCCGCAGCACCCGCAGGACCGACTCGTCGAGCCGGTCCTCCGTCAGCTCCCCGTCCCGCACCGCCGTCAGCACCGCGTTCCAGGCGAGGTCCAGGTTCGGCGGGTTGAGCAGCTGGTCCACGCCCGCCTTCAGCGCCAGTACCGGGACCCGGTCGTCGCCGTACTTGGTGCGCACGCCCTCCATGCCGAGGGAGTCGGTGACCACGACGCCGTCGTAGCCCAGTTCCTCGCGGAGGATGCCGGTGAGGATCGGGTGGGAGAGGGTGGCCGGGTCGCCGGAGTCGTCGAGCGCCGGGACCATGAGGTGCGCGGTCATGATCGAGTCGATGCCCGCCTCGATCGCCGCCCGGAACGGGGGCGCGTCCAGCTCGTCCCACTGGGCCCGGGTGTGGGTGATGACCGGGAAGCCGTAGTGGCTGTCGACGGCCGTGTCGCCGTGCCCGGGGAAGTGCTTGGCGGTCGCCGCGACCGAGGACCGCTGGTAGCCGGTGACCTCGGCGGCGGCCAGCCGGGACACCGCCGCCGGGTCGGCGCCGAAGGAGCGTACGCCGATGACGGGGTTGGCCGGGTTGACGTTCACGTCGGCCACCGGCGCGTAGTCCTGGCGGATGCCGAGCGCCCGCAGCTCCCGGCCGGCGATCCGGCCGAGGGTGCGCGCGTCGGTGCGCGAGCCGCCCGCGCCGATCGCCATGGCGCCGGGGAAGAGGGTGGCGGGCTTTCCCACGCGCGCGACTATGCCGTGCTCCTGGTCGGTGGAGATCAGCACGGGGAGCCCGCGCGGCAGGTCCAGGGACGACTTCTGGATGCCGTTGGAGAGGTCGGCGATCTGGTGCGGGTCGCGGGTGTTGTGCGCCCAGGCGAAGTAGATGATGCCGCCGACGCGGTACCGGGAGATCAGCTCGGCCGCGGTGCGGACGCCGATCTCCTTGAGGTTGGCGTCGATGTCGGCCTGGTCGGGGGCGGTCGCCGAGTGGCCGTAGACCCGCATCACGAAGAGCTGGCCGACCTTCTCCTCAAGCGTCATGCGGGAGACGAGGGAGCGGAGTTTCTTGTCGTGCGCGTGGGCGGTGCCGCTCAGGGCGAGAGTCGCGGCGACTCCCGCCGTTGCGGCGAGGACGGTGCGTCTGGAGGGCACGTGCGCTCCTTCCGGAGTTGATCCGCTGAAGGAAACTTCCGAGGAGCCACCAATATCCGGGAAGTTTCTGCCAGTCAAGGGAACGCACAGGAACGCGGGCCGGGGCCGCGCCCCGGAAAGGGGTCCGCCATCGGCGCAGTTGGAGGGGGGCGCGCCGATGGCGGAGAGCTGTCGGCCGCGGTACGGCGGAGAGGGGTGGTCGGCGTTCGCAGCCAGCAGCGAGGCCGACACCGCACCGAGGTGACTCTCCGACAGCGTGCCGCTTGGACGCCGGGCGTCGGGGGCGGGTTCCCGCCGCGGCGCCGATCCGCCGAAGTTGGTACGGCCGGGCCGGGCGGGACGGCTGCGACACCGTCAGCCCGCCCGCGCGGGGCCGGAGGTGTCCACCGCGAGGGACACCGCGAGCCCGCCGAGCACCGTGCCCATCACATAGCGCTGCGCCCGCAGCCAGCCGGGACGACGGGCGAGGAAGACCGCGACGGTGCCCGCGGCGAGCACGATGCACAGGTTGACCGTCACGGCCGTCACGATCTGCACCGACCCCAGCAACAGCCCCTGGAACAGGACGTGTCCCGCCCCCGGATCGATGAACTGGGGTATCAGCGACAGGTACATGATGGCGATCTTCGGGTTGAGCAGATTGGTCACCAGGCCCATCGTGAACAGCCTGCGCGGCGGGTCGTGCGGCACCTCCTTCGGCGCGAACACCGAGATCCCGCCGGGTTTGAGCGCCTGCCACGCGAGCCACCCGAGATAGCAGGCGCCGGCCAGCTTCACCGCGACGTACAGCTCCGGCACCGCGTAGAAGACCACCGACAGGCCCAGGTTGGCCGCCGTCAGGTAGACGAGGAAGCCGACGGCGACCCCGCCGAGCGAGATCACCCCGGCGCGTCTGCCCTGGGTGATGCTGCGGGAGACGAGGTACAGCATGTTCGGACCGGGGGTGAGGACCATGCCCAGGGCGATGACGAACACCCCGAGCACTCCGCTCGCCGTGACCATGGAGTCCCCCTCTTCCCGTGCCGCTTCCGCGCACGTGCCGCGCCGTCTGGCAATGCACCGAGTCTAGGGAGGGATATTGCCTCGATGCAATGACGATATTGCTCTCGGTGCAATTCTGTGGTTGGGTGGTCGGTCACCCGGAGCCGACCGGTCACCCGGAGCCGAGAGGAGAGCCGTCGTGCGGGACTACCGGAGCGTCGCCGACCAGGTCGCGGCGGAGATCACCTCCGGCGTGCTCAAGCCGGGCGACCGGCTCCCCCCGCAGCGCGCCTTCGCCCGGCGGCACGGCATCGCCAACTCCACCGCCACCCGCGTCTACCAGGAACTCGGCCGCCGCGGACTGACCGTCGGCGAGGTCGGCCGCGGCACCTTCGTCCGCGCCGCCGCCCCCACCGACCCGCCCGCGCTCGGCGAACCCGCGGGCAGCCGCGTCGACCTGGAGTTCAACTACCCGGTCGCCCCCGGGCAGCCGGAACTGCTCGCCGCGTCCCTGGAGGGCCTGCTCCGCCCCGACGTGCTCGCGGACGCCCTGCGCCCGGTCGGCCCGGCCGGTCACCCCGCCGCCCGGGAGGCCGCCGCCGACCTGCTCGTACGGGGCGGCTGGCGGCCCGACCCGGCGCGGGTGCTGTTCGCCGGCAACGGCCGGCAGGCGCTCTCCGCCGTCTTCGCCGCCCTGGTCCCGCCCGGCGCCCGGCTCGGCGTCGAGGAGCTGACGTACCCCGTGGTCAAGGCCATCGCCGGCCGCCTCGGCATCACCCTCGTCCCGCTCGCCATGGACGACGACGGACTCGTCCCGGAAGCCGTCGAGGAGGCCCACCGGGCCGGACCGCTCGCCGCCGTCTACGCCCAGCCGGTCCTGCACAACCCGCTCTCCCTCACCATGCCCGCCCCGCGCGCGCGACGGCTCGCCGAGGTGCTGCGGCGGCTGGACCTGCCCCTGGTCGAGGACACCATCTGGGCCTTCCTGCACGACGAACTGCCCCCGCTGGCCGCGCTGCTGCCCGAGCGGACGGTGCTGGTGGACAGCCTCTCCAAGCGGGTCGCGCCCGGTCTCTCGCTGGGCTTCGTGGTCGCCCCGGCCGCCCCGGGCCCGCTGCTCGGGAGTCTGGCCGCGGGCCTGCGGTCCGGCGGGTGGACCGCGCAGCGGTTCAACCTGGAGGCCGTCGTCCGCTGGCAGGGGGAGGGGGTCGTGGGGCGGCTCGTGCGGGCCAAGCGGCAGGATGCCGCCGTGCGCCAGGAGATCGCCGCGCGGCAGCTGTCCGGGTTCGAGCTGCGGACCGATCCGCGGTCCTACCACTGCTGGTGGCGGTTGCCGCGGCCGTGGCGCGCGGACACGTTCGTCGCCGCCGCCGCGCGGTACGGGATCGGGGTGCCGCCTGCCGCCGCGTTCACCGTCGGGGACGCGCACGCTCCCAACGCGGTGCGGGTGGGGTTGGCGACGCCGCGGACCGACGAACTGGCGTCCGCGCTGTCGCTTCTCGCGCAGTTGGCGCGGTCGGCGCCGGAGGATGTCGTGACCGACTGATTCGGCGGGGTGGTTCGGCGGGCTGTGCTTTGGGTGCGGGTGGGTGGGGGTTGGCCGCGCAGTT
The DNA here is from genome assembly GCF_040653275.1 of Streptomyces sp. NPDC048002. NCBI lineage: Bacteria > Bacillati > Actinomycetota > Actinomycetes > Kitasatosporales > Streptomycetaceae > Streptomyces > Streptomyces sp. NPDC048002. Next base: position 268,404 of record NZ_JBEZNL010000006.1, read on the forward strand.
CCCCGCGCCCCTGGGGGGTGGGGGTTGGGGCTGTGCTTTGGGTGCGGGTGGGTGGGGGTTGGTCGCGCAGTTCCCCGCGCCCCTGGGGCCTTGCGGCCCTGGGGACATGGCCGGGGGCTGGCTGTTCGGGGTCCATCTTGTGGACTTGGGGGCGGTGGGGGGACGGGGCGGGCGATCATGGGGGTATGCCAGTTGCCGACATTCCCGGTTCCAAGTCCATCACCGCGCGCGCCCTCTTCCTGGCGGCGGCGGCCGACGGAGTCACCACCCTCGTGCGGCCGCTGCGGTCGGACGACACCGAGGGCTTCGCCGAAGGGCTGGTCAGCCTCGGCTACCGGGTGGGCCGGACTCCGGAGAGCTGGCAGGTGGACGGCCGCCCGCAGGGCCCCGCCGTCGCCGAGGCGGACGTCTACTGCCGGGACGGCGCCACCACCGCCCGCTTCCTGCCGACCCTCGCCGCGGCCGGCCACGGCACCTACCGCTTCGACGCCTCCGAGCAGATGCGCCGCCGCCCCCTGCTGCCCCTCACCCGCGCCCTGCGCGACCTGGGCGTGGACCTGCGCCATGAGGAGCGGGAGGGCCACCACCCGCTGACCGTGCGGGCGTCCGGCGTCCCGGGCGGCGAGGTCACGCTGGACGCCGGCCAGTCCTCGCAGTACCTGACCGCCCTGCTGCTGCTCGGTCCGCTCACCGAGAAGGGCCTGCGCATCAAGGTCACCGACCTGGTCTCGGTGCCCTACGTCGAGATCACCCTGGCGATGATGCGGGAGTTCGGGGTGACGGTGACCCGCGAGGGCGACGACTTCGTCGTCCCGCCGGGCGGCTACCGCGCCACCACCTACGCGATCGAGCCCGACGCCTCCACGGCCAGCTACTTCTTCGCCGCGGCCGCCCTCACCGGCGGCGAGGTGACCGTGCCGGGGCTGGGCGAGGGCGCGCTCCAGGGCGACCTGGGCTTCGTGGAGGTGCTGCGCCGGATGGGCGCGCACGTGGAGATCGGCACCGACCGCACGACGGTCCGCGGCACCGGCGAACTGCGCGGCCTGACCGTCAACATGCGGGACATCTCCGACACCATGCCCACCCTCGCCGCCCTCGCCCCCTTCGCCTCGGGCCCGGTGCGCATCGAGGACGTCGCCAACACCCGGGTCAAGGAGTGCGACCGGCTGGAGGCCTGCGCGGAGAACCTCCGGGCGCTCGGCGTGACGGTGGAGACCGGACCCGACTGGATCGAGATCCGGCCCGGAGCGGTGCCGTCCGGTACGGGGATCAGGACCCACGGCGACCACCGCATGGTGATGTCCTTCGCGGTCACCGGACTCAGGGTGCCGGGCATCTCCTTCGACGACCCCGGCTGCGTGCGCAAGACCTTCCCCGGCTTCCACGAGGAGTTCGCCGCGCTGCGCGCCCGTCTGTGACCGTTGCTGTGCCCCCTCGTCAGACCGCCCCGGCCAGCGCCTGACGCACGGCGGCCAGCACCGGGTCGCGCTCCGCGCCGGCCCGTACGGCCGCGAACACGTTCCGGGACGGCGGTTCGCCCCGGACGGGCAGCAGCACCGGGCCGGCGTGCGGGTGCGGGTGCGGGTGCGGACGTTGGACGAGACGCGGGACCAGTGCCACTCCCCGGCCCGCCGCGACCAGCGCGGTGAGCGCCGCCCAGTCGTTCACTGCGTGCCGGATGTCGGGGGTGAAACCGGCCGCGGCGCACACCGAGCGGGTCACCGCGCCGCAGCAGCTGCGGGCGTCGCCGACGATCCACGGCTCCCCGGCCAGCTCCTTGAGGGCGACGTCCCGCCGGTCCGCCAGCGGGTGGTCCGCCGGTACGGCGAGGTCCAGCACGTCGGTCAGCAGGTCCACGCGGTGGTACCGGCGGTCGGTGTGCGGGGGCGTCGCCGCGAAGTCGACGGCCACCGCCACGTCGACCCGGCCCGCGTCCAGCGCGGTGAACACGTCCGGCGGCTCGGCCTCCACCACGTCCACCCGCAGCCGGGGCAGCCGTTCGGCGAGCGAGGCCAGCGCCCCGGGCAGCAGGCCGAGGATGCCGCTGGAGAAACAGCCGATCGTCACCTGCCCGCGCCCGCCCTCCCCGTAGGCCGCCAGGTCGGCGCGGGCCCGCTCCAGCTGGGCCGCGATCAGGTCCGCGTGCGCGAGGAGGATGCGGGCCTGCCCGGTGAGCCGTACGCCCCGGCCCTCCCGCTCGGTCAGGGGTACGCCGACATCCCTGGCCAGCGCGGCGAGCTGCTGGGAGACCGCCGACGGGGTCAGATGGAGGGCCTCGGCGGTGCTGGCCAGGCTGCCCCGGCGCCGCAGTTCACGCAGCACCGCGAGTCGGCGCAGATCGACCGTGAAGGTCTCGCTTACCGGTTCCATCGCGAAAGATTAACTGGACCGGGGGATCGGTGATCGGAAAACATCGGCCCATGACCGCGTACCTCATCCTGCACGGCTGGCAGAACCACCGGCCCGAACCGCACTGGCAGCACTGGCTCGCCGACCGTCTCACCGCACTCGGCCACCAGGTCACCTACCCGCAGCTGCCCGACGCCGACGACCCCGAACCGGAGGTGTGGCTCCAGGAGTTGTCCCGGCACCTGCCGGGGCAGCGGGTCGTGGTCGCGCACAGCCTCTCCGCCGTGCTGTGGCTGCACGCGGCCGCGCGCTCGCTGCCCGGTGTCGCCGACGTCGACCGGGTGCTGCTGGTCGCCCCGCCGGCCGGCGCGGTGCTGCGCCGCCACCCGGAGGTCGCCGCGTTCTCCCCGCCCGCCCTGGACTTCCGGCTCCCCGGGCCGACGCGGCTGGTCGCGGGCGACGACGACCCGTACTGCCCGGAGGGCGCCCGCGCCCTGTTCGCCGACCCGCTCGGCATCCCCTGCGACGTGCTCCCGGGCGCCGCCCACCTGGACCTGGACGCCGGTTACGGCCCCTGGCCTTCGGTCCTGGACTGGTGCCTGGGCCGCACCGCCCGCCTCACCGCGAACCGGTAGGGGCCGTCGCGCGGGCGGGCCCCCGCACTACGCGGAGTCGTTGAGCAGCCGGGAGAGGTGGTCGTGGCCGGCGCCGAGCAGATCCGGCAGCGGCGCCGCCTTCTCGTACCAGCGCTTCTCGTACTCCCAGCAGAGCCAGCCGTCCCAGCCGTGCCGGGAGAGGACCTCCACGCACTCGGCGAGCGGCAGCACGCCCGCGCCGAGCGCCAGCGGGGTGGTGTCGGAGGCCGAGGCGATGTCCTTGACCTGGACGTAGCCGAGGTGGGGCGCGAGCGCGGCGTACGACTCCGAGGGCTGCTCGCCGCCCAGCCAGGTGTGCATCACGTCCCACAGCGAGCCGATGTTCCGGTGCCCGACCGGGCCGAGGATCCGGATCGCGGCGGCCCCGGTGCGGTGCGAGTCGTGCGTCTCCAGCAGGATCCGCACGCCGGCCCCGGCCGCGTACTCGGCGGCGGTGCCGAGCCGGCGGGCGGCCGTGGCCTCGGCCTCCTCGGGGCTTCGCGACTCCTCGCCGCCGGGGAAGACCCGGACGAATCCGGTGCCGAGGTCGACGGCGAGGTCGATCAGGGTGCGGATCTCCTCGACGACCGGCGCGTCCGGGCCGGGGGCGGCCACCTTGGCGTACCCGGCGATCCCGACCACCTCGACGCCGGCCGCCCTGAACACCGCGGCCGCCTCGGCCCGCCCGTCCGGTCCGAGGCCCGGATGGACCGGCTCCTCGGGATGCGCGCGCAGCTCGACCCCGTGGTAGCCGTGGGCGGTCGCGAGCCGCACCACGTCGTCGAGCGGAAGACCGGGGACACCGAGAGTGGAGAACGCCAGCTTCATGCCCGCGACTCTACGCGCCCACCCCACCCGCGCCGCGGCAGGCGAGGGGCCGTCCGGCACCCGGCCGTGAGTCCGAGTGTGTTCCCCTGACGAGGGAAACCGACCCCGGCCCCCGCCTTCCAGGGGCGCGGGGAACGGCGCGACCAGCCCCCACACGGCCGCACCCGAAACGCGACCCCGCCGCACCAGCCCGCCACGGACCCGCACCCCTAGGCGTCCGGCACGCGGTCTTCAGGGGCGCGGGGAACGGCGCGACCAGCCCCCACACGGCCGCACCCGAAACACGCCCCCGCCACGGACCCGCACCCCTAGGCGTCCGGCACGCGGTCTTCAGGGGCGCGGGGAACGGCGCGACCAGCCCCCACACGGCCGCACCTGAAACACGCCCCCGCCACGGACCCGCACCCCTAGGCGTCCGGCACGCGGTCTTCAGGGGCGCGGGGAACGGCGCGACCAGCCCCCACACCGCCGCACCCGAAACACGACCCCGCCGCATCGGCCCGTCACGATGCCGCAGCCGAGGGAATCGAACCCCTCAGCCGCGCGGCACCCCCGTAGACCCCCGGACCATCAGCTCCCCACGGATGGTGGCGATCCCACCGGGAGGTTCCTCCTCGCGGCCCATCGCGATGCGGCCGGCCCGCGCCCCCGCCTCCGCCAGCGGCAGCCGCACCGTCGTCAGGGACGGCACCGCGTCGACACTGAACGGCAGGTCGTCGAAGCCGGCCACCGAGACGTCCTCGGGGATGCGCAACCCGGACTCCCGCAGCGCGGCACACGCGCCGAGGGCGACGGAGTCGTTCGCGGCGACCACCGCCGTCAGCGTCGGATCCCGGCGCAGCAGCTCCAGCGTGGCCTCGTACCCGGAACGGCGGTCGTACCGTCCGTGCACCGTCCAGCGCGGGTCCTCCTCGATGCCGTGCGCCCGCAGCGCCGCCCGGTGTCCCTCCAGACGGTGCCGCGTGGTCGTGCGCTCCTCCGGGCCCGCGATGTAGCCGAGCCGCCGGTGGCCGAGGCCGATCAGGTGCTCGGTCAGTTCCCGGCCGCCGCCGCGGTTCTCGAAGTTCAGCGCGACGGCCCCGGTGTCCGGCGCGGGCGGGCGCCCGCACAGCACGACCCGGGTGCCCGCGTCTGCGAGCTTGCGCAGCTTCGCCGAGACCGCCGCCACGTGCGGCGCGTTCTCCACGGCGCCGCCGGTGAGCACCACCGCGGCCGCCCGCTGCCGCTGAAGCAGCGTCAGATAGGTCAGTTCGCGCTCGGGCGAGCCGCCCGTGTTGCAGACCACCGCCAGCCGCTCACCGCCGGCGCGTCCGCCGGGTCCGCCGATCTCCGCCTGGATCGCGCTCGCCATGATCCCGAAGAAGGGGTCGGCGATGTCGTTGACGAGGATGCCGACCAGGTCGGACGTGGCGGCGGCCAGCGCGCTGGCCGGCCCGTTCAGCACGTAGTCCAGCTCGTCCACCGCGCGCAGCACCCGTTCCCGGGTCGAAGCGGCCACGGGGTAGTTCCCGTTCAGTACGCGCGACACCGTCGCGGGGGAGACCTGGGCGCGGGCCGCCACGTCCGCCAGGGTCACCGTCATCTCGTCGTCCTTCGGTCGCGCATCTCTCGTACCCCCTCGTACGTCGTCCGTGCTCGTAGACAGGCCTGTGCCGCCCGCGGTTCCAAGGTGCCGTGCAGACCATAAGGCCGGGCACCCCGTTTGTTCGCCCCCTCGAACAACTCTTCCGAGTCGCGCTCTTGTCCGGACCACTGCTGAGAGGCTAGCTTCTCCTCGTATAGAAAGCGCTTGCTGCATGGCTCACCAGTCATACCGACGGATCGCCGGGCCGGTGGGACGTACGCGGCGCGCACGACCGCGTACCCCGCGTACGACACCTACGAAGGGATTGACGTGACACGCAAGACGGTGCGTATCGCCATGAACGGCGTGACCGGGCGCATGGGTTACCGCCAGCACCTGGTCCGCTCCATCCTCGCGCTGCGCGAGCAGGGCGGCCTCGACCTCGGTGACGGCACGGTGCTGTGGCCGGAGCCGGTCCTGGTGGGCCGTCGCGAGCACGCGCTGAACGCGCTTGCTGAACGGCACGGCCTGGACCCGGCGAACATCTCCACGGACGTCGACGCGGTCCTCGCCGACCCGTCCGTCGACATCTACTTCGACGCCCAGGTGACCTCGGCCCGCGAGGAGGCGATCAAGAAGGCCATCGCCGCGGGCAAGCACGTCTACACCGAGAAGCCCACGGCCACCGGCCTCGACGGAGCCCTGGAGCTGGCCCGGCTCGCCGACGCGGCCGGCATCAAGCACGGCGTCGTCCAGGACAAGCTCTTCCTGCCGGGCCTGCTCAAGCTCAAGCGCCTGATCGACGGCGGCTTCTTCGGCCGGATCCTGTCCGTGCGCGGCGAGTTCGGCTACTGGGTGTTCGAGGGCGACTGGCAGGCCGCCCAGCGCCCGTCCTGGAACTACCGCGCCGAGGACGGCGGCGGCATCGTCGTCGACATGTTCCCGCACTGGGAGTACGTCCTGCACGAGCTGTTCGGCCGGGTGAAGTCCGTGCAGGCCATCGCCACCACCCACGTCCCGCAGCGCTGGGACGAGAACGGCAAGCCCTACGACGCCACCGCCGACGACGCCGCCTACGGCATCTTCGAGCTGGAGGGCGGCGCCATCGCCCAGATCAACTCCTCCTGGGCCGTGCGCGTCAACCGCGACGAACTCGTGGAGTTCCAGGTCGACGGCACCGAGGGCTCCGCCGTCGCCGGACTGCGCAACTGCCGCGTCCAGCACCGCTCCGCCACCCCCAAGCCGGTCTGGAACCCGGACATCCCCGCCACCGAGGTCTTCCGCGACCAGTGGCAGGAGGTCCCCGACAACGCCGAGTTCGACAACGGCTTCAAGGCGCAGTGGGAGCTGTTCCTGCGCCACGTCTACGCCGACGCCCCCTACCACTGGGACCTGCTGGCCGGCGCCCGCGGCGTCCAGCTCGCCGACCTGGGCCTGAGGTCCTCGGCCGAGGGCCGCCGCATCGACGTGCCGGAGATCTCGCTGTGACCCTCCGACTCCCCGACGCGAGCGGCGGGCTGCGGACCTACGAGCCCCGCACGGACCCCTTCGTGCCCGGCTCGTCCGCCCCCTTCGCCTCCCGTACGGTCTTCTCGGCCGCCCATGTCGTCGCCGACCCCTTCGCCGACGCCGGCCCCGACGCGCCGGCCGCCGTCGACTGGGACGCCACCCTCGCCTTCCGCCGCCATCTGTGGTCGCACGGACTCGGCGTCGCCGAGGCGATGGACACCGCCCAGCGCGGCATGGGCCTGGACTGGGCGGTCGCGGCCGAACTGATCCGGCGCAGCGCCGCCGAGGCCCGCTCCGTCGGCGGACGCATCGCCTGCGGCGTCGGCACCGACCAGCTCGCCGCGGGTTCCACCACCCAGGTGCGGGCCGCCTACGAGGAGCAGCTCGCGGTGGTGGAGGAGGCGGGCGCCCAGGCGATCCTGATGGCCTCCCGCGCCCTGTGCGCGAGCGCCTCCGGCCCCGAGGAGTACCTGGAGGTCTACGGCCACCTGCTGCGCCAGGCCGCCGAACCGGTGATCCTGCACTGGCTCGGCCCCATGTTCGACCCGGCGCTGGAGGGCTACTGGGGCTCCGCCGACCTGGACACGGCCACCGAGACCTTCCTGGAGGTCATCGCCGCCCACCCGGACAAGGTGGACGGCATCAAGGTCTCGCTGCTGGACGCGCAGCGCGAGATCGACCTGCGGCGCAGGCTCCCCGACGGCGTCCGCTGCTACACGGGCGACGACTTCAACTACCCCGAGCTGATCGCCGGTGACGAGCAGGGCTTCAGCCACGCCCTGCTCGGCATCTTCGACCCGCTGGGCCCCCTGGCCGCCGAGGCGGTACGGATCCTGGACACCGGCGACAAGGCGGGCTTCCGTCAACTCCTGGACCCGACGGTCGAGTTGTCCCGGCACCTCTTCCAGACCCCGACCCGCTTCTACAAGACCGGCGTGGTGTTCCTGGCCTGGCTCGCGGGCCACCAGTCGCACTTCACGATGGTCGGCGGCCTTCAGTCGGCCCGCTCCCTGACCCACTTCGCCCGCGCCTACGAACTCGCCGACACCATCGGCCTGTTCCCCGATCCGAAGCTGGCCGAGGAACGGATGAAGAACCTGCTGTCGGTGTACGGGGTGGACCAGTGAGCGGACTCGCGCGTTTCTCCATCAACCAGATGACGGTCAAGCAGCTGTCGATGCCCGAACTCGTCGCCGCCTGCGCTGAGTTCGGCGTGGGTCAGGTCGGCCTGTGGCGGGAGCCCGTCCAGGAGTACGGCCTGGAGGCGACCGCCAAGCTGGTCCGGGACGCGGGGCTGACCGTCACGACCCTGTGCCGCGGCGGCTTCTTCACCGCGATCGACCCCGACGAGCGGGCCCGCGCGCTGGACGACAACCGCCGGGCGGTCGACGAGGCCGCCGCGCTCGGCACGGACACCCTGGTCCTGGTCTCGGGCGGCCTCCCGGCCGGCTCCACGGACCTGCGCGGGGCGCGGGAGCGGATCGCCGACGCGCTCGCGGTGCTCGGCCCGTACGCCGAGGACCACGGGGTGCGGCTCGCCATCGAACCCCTGCACCCCATGTACGCCGCCGACCGCTGCGTGGTCTCCACGCTGGCCCAGGCCCTGGACCTCGCGGAACGCTTCCCGGCCCGCCAGGTCGGCGTCACGGTCGACACGTACCACATCTGGTGGGACGAGGACGCGCCCGCGCAGATCGCGCGGGCGGGCGCGGGCGGCCGTATCCACACCTTCCAACTCGCGGACTGGACGACCCCGTTGCCCGAGGGCGTGCTCAACGGCCGCGGGCAGATCGGGGACGGCTCGATCGACATGCGCGAGTGGCGCGGGTACGTCGAGGCGGCCGGTTACACCGGTGCCATCGAGGTGGAGCTGTTCAACGACGCCCTGTGGGCCAGGGACGGCCGCGAGGTACTGGCCGAGACGGCCCGGCGCTTCCTCCAGCACGCGGACTGAGGGAAGAGGCAGGGCACGAGCCGGCGGCGTGCGGGCCACCGGCTCGGCCGGGAAAGGGGGACGTCACCCGGTGACGTCCCCCTTTCCCACGCCCGCCACCGGGGGTCCCTCGCGGCCGTGGACACCGGGGGACGGCAACCGCGTGCCCGCTGTCGATCGTGTCTCGGGGTGGTGGGTTCGGGCCGGGGAGTCGTGCGGCGAGTGGCTGTGGGGCGGCGGGCGCGTGGGGGTGGCCGTCTCCGGGGACGTCGGCCTGTGGCGTCCCCCTTCTCGCGTGCCGGCCGCCGGAGGGCGGTGCGCCGGCCGGGGGCGTCAGCCCGTGGCGTCCCCCTTGCGCGCGCCTGCCGCCGGGCGGGGGGCGATCGTGCGTTGGGGCGGTACCTCCGGCGCGTCCGAGACGTGCGCGGTGAGCAGCGCGTCCGCCGTGGCGGTGCGGGCGTACAGGACCCAGCGTCCGGCGCGGTGCGCGCTGACCAGACCGGCGTCCCGCAGCGCGGTGAGCGCCTGGGAGACGGCGGCCGGGGACAGCCCCGTGCCGGCCGCGAGGCCGGTCGTGGAGGCGGGCACGTCCAGCTCGGTCAGCAGCCGGGTGCGGGAACGCCCGAGCACCGCGGCCAGGGCGTCGGCGGCGGGCGTCGGCCGGGGCTGCCACAGGGTCGCGGTGCCGCGGGCGGGATAGGCGAGCTGCGGCGGCTCCGGAGGAGCCACCCGGGTGAGCAGTCCCGGACCGGTGAAGACCGACGGCACGACGACCAGCCCGGCCCCCGCCACCGCCCGGGACAGCCCGCGCCTGCGCTCCCTCAGGCGCAGCGGTCCCCCCACGCCCTCGGCCGGGTAGCGCAGTTCGTCCAGCAGACGGGCGGTGCCGTGCTCGGCGAGCCGGCGGGCCCGGTACAGCACATCGGCGTCCAGCACGGCCCGGATCCGGGCCCAGTAGGGCGCGAGCGCCAGCTGCCAGTACGCCTCGATCTCCTCGGCGAACCTCGGCAACTGTGCCTCCGGTTCGTCGTACAGCGCCCGCAGCCGGGGCCCCAGCGACAGGCCCTGCTCGCGTTCCAGACGGATCAGGTCCCGCCGTACGCGCTCGGCCGGAGCGGCCCGCAGCGCGGACAGTTCCTCCCCGAGGGTCGGCGCCGGGTGCGCCGGCGCCGGATTGAGGAAGTCGGGCACATAGCCGTCGCACGGCACGAGTTCGGCCAGCCGTTCGCGATCAAGGCCCGCGGCCGTCACCCGCGGCCGTACCTGCTCCAGCCACCGCCCGTGCACCGGATGCGCGCGCCCCTCGGCGAGCAGCCGGAAGCTGGTCGCCACCTCCCACAGCGGCGACACGGCGAACCGCAGCCGCGCCACGTCCCCGCCGGAGAAATCGAGTTCCCCCTCCATGACCCCTGCCCCCCACCGGATCTGGCCACGGCTCAAACAATGGCGGGCAGCTTAGCGCTGGTGACACCCCGGCGTCTGCCCCCGCAGGCAAGGATGATCAGCGTCCCGCGACCCCGTCCGCGGGACGCGGAAAAAATCTTCGGAAGACCGTGCAACCCTTCCCGGGGGTCGCGGGTCGTACATGGCGTCGGAACTTCTTGGAGGGGGATCTGGGGGGATCGCGGGGGGTTCTGACACGGAGGGGGACAGCGCGAGGGGGCCCGGTCGACGGACCGGGCCCCCTCGAAGCGTCTCCGCGCGAAAGAACCCGTCAACCGAAGACCCCGCCGCCCGAGCCCCCGTCAGAGCGCCTCGACCTCCGCGGCCGACGGATAGGAGTCCTGCGCCCCGCCCCGCGTGACCGCCACCGCGCCCACCCGCGCCGCGTACGCCGCCGCGTCGGCGAGCGAGGCACCGCCCGCCAGCCGGTACGCCAGCGCCGCGGTGAACGCGTCACCCGCGCCGGTGGTGTCCACGGCCGTCACCCGCACCGGCGGGATCCGGGACACCCCCTGGTCCGAGGCGACCAGCGCACCCTCGGCCCCGAGGGTCACGACCACCGACCGCGGCCCCTTCGCCAGCAGGATCCGCGCCCAGTCCGCGGGCCCGGCGCCGACGCACGCGTCCCCCAGGATCACCCGCGCCTCGTGCTCGTTGACGATCAGCGGATCGCAGACGGCGAGCACCTCCGACGGCAACGGCCGCGGCGGCGAGGGGTTCAGCACGAACCGGCCGCCGTCCGCCAGGTTCCGCACCACCTCCACGACCGTCCCCAGCGGGATCTCCAACTGCGCCGACACCACCCGGGAAGCCTGGAACAGACTCGCCGCGGCCCGCACGTCCCCGGGCGCGAGGAGGGCGTTGGCGCCCGGTGAGACCACGATGCTGTTGTCCCCGGACGGATCCACGGTGATCAGCGCCACCCCCGTCGGCGCCCCGCCGACCAGCACGCCCACCGTGTCCACCCCGGCCCGCCGCTGCGAGTCCAGCAGCAGCCTGCCGTGGGCGTCGTCGCCGACCCGGGCCAGCAGCGCCGTCCGGGCACCGAGCCGGGCCGCCGCGACGGCCTGGTTCGCGCCCTTGCCACCCGGGTGGACCACGAGATCGGAGCCGAGCACCGTCTCCCCGGCCCCCGGTCTGCGCTCCACCCCGATCACCAGGTCGGCGTTGGCCGATCCCACGACCAGCAGGTCGTAGTCGTACATGAGAGTCCCCCCGTCGCGACGAACCGTCAGGAGCCCGCCGGGGCCGGGCCGCGGCGCGCTCCGTCCCGACCACTCTCTCCCCGACCGCCCACGGCCCGCCCCCGGTTCCGCCGGATCCGCCCGATCCGGTACCCGGCCGGGCTGTCGGTGCCGGACGGTACCGTCGGGGCATGTCCAATCCGGCGGTGGTCGAAGGCGTGCTGGAACGCATCACGTACGCCAATGAGGAGAACGGCTACACGGTCGCCAGAGTCGACACCGGCCGCGGTGCCGGCGACCTGCTGACCGTCGTCGGCGCGCTCCTCGGCGCGCAGGTCGGCGAGTCCCTGCGGATGGAGGGACGCTGGGGCTCCCACCCGCAGTACGGCAAGCAGTTCACCGTCGACAACTACACCACCGTGCTGCCCGCCACCGTCCAGGGCATCCGCCGCTACCTCGGATCGGGGCTGGTCAAGGGCATCGGACCGGTCTTCGCCGACCGCATCACCCAGCACTTCGGCACGGACACCCTGAGGATCATCGAGGAGGAGCCCAAGCGGCTCGTCGAGGTCCCCGGGCTCGGCCCGAAGCGGACCAGGAAGATCGCCGACGCCTGGGAGGAGCAGAAGGCGATCAAGGAGGTCATGCTCTTCCTTCAGACCGTGGAGGTCTCCACCTCCATCGCCGTGCGCATCTACAAGAAGTACGGCGACGCCTCCATCTCCGTGGTGAAGAACCAGCCCTACCGGCTCGCCGCCGACGTGTGGGGCATCGGCTTCCTCACCGCCGACCGGATCGCCCAGTCGGTCGGCATCCCGCACGACAGCCCCGAGCGGGTCAAGGCCGGCCTCCAGTACGCGCTCTCCCAGGGCAGCGACCAGGGCCACTGCTTCCTCCCCGAGGAACGGCTGATCGCCGACGCGGTGAAACTGCTCCAGGTGGACACCGGGCTCGTCATCGAGTGCCTCGCCGAACTGGCCGTCCCCGACGAGGAGTCGGGCGAGTCCGGCGTCGTACGGGAGAAGGTGCCCGGGGAGCACGGCGAGCCCGTCACCGCCGTCTACCTCGTCCCCTTCCACCGCGCCGAACTCTCCCTCTCCGGCCAGGTGCTGCGGCTGCTGCGCACCGAGGAGGACCGGATGCCGGGCTTCCGTGACGTGGCCTGGGACAAGGCGCTGGCCTGGCTGAAGGACCGCACGGGCGCCGACCTGGCCCCCGAGCAGGAGGCCGCCGTCAAGCTGGCGCTGACCGAGAAGGTCGCCGTGCTCACCGGAGGCCCCGGCTGCGGCAAGTCGTTCACGGTCCGGTCGGTCGTCGAGCTGGCCCGCGCCAGGAAGGCGAAGGTGGTCCTCGCCGCCCCCACCGGCCGCGCGGCCAAGCGCCTGGCCGAACTCACCGGCGCCGAGGCGTCCACCGTGCACCGGCTGCTGGAGCTCAAGCCCGGCGGCGACGCGGCCTACGACCGGGACCGCCCGCTCGACGCCGATCTGGTGGTCGTCGACGAGGCGTCGATGCTGGACCTGCTGCTCGCCAACAAGCTGGTCAAGGCGGTGCCGCCGGGCGCGCACCTGCTCTTCGTGGGCGACGTCGACCAGCTGCCCAGCGTCGGCTCGGGGGAAGTGCTGAGGGATCTGCTGGCCGAGGGCGGCCCGGTGCCCGCCGTCCGGCTCACCCGGGTCTTCCGCCAGGCCCAGCAGTCCGGCGTGGTCACCAACGCGCACCGCATCAACTCCGGGCAGCACCCCGTCACCGAGGGGATGAAGGACTTCTTCCTCTTCGTCGAGGACGACACCGAGGAGGCCGGCCGGCTCACCGTGGACGTGGCGGCCCGTCGGATTCCGGCCAAATTCGGGCTCGACCCGCGCCGGGACATCCAGGTCCTCGCCCCCATGCACCGCGGGCCCGCCGGCGCGGGCACCCTCAACGGCCTGCTCCAGCAGGCCATCACTCCGGGCCGCCCCGACCTGCCGGAGAAGCGGTTCGGCGGGCGGGTCTTCCGGGTCGGGGACAAGGTCACCCAGATCCGCAACAACTACGACAAGGGCGCGAACGGCGTCTTCAACGGCACCGTGGGCGTGGTCACCTCGCTCGACCCCGTCGACCAGCGACTGACGGTCCTGACCGACGAGGACGAGGAGGTGCCCTACGACTTCGACGAACTGGACGAGCTGGCGCACGCGTACGCGGTGACCATCCACCGCTCCCAGGGCAGCGAGTACCCGGCGGTGGTGATCCCGGTCACCACGGGCGCGTGGATGATGCTCCAGCGGAACCTTTTGTATACGGCCGTTACCCGGGCGAAGCGGCTGGTCGTGCTGGTCGGCTCGCGCAAGGCGATAGGCCAGGCGGTGCGCACGGTGTCGGCCGGACGCCGCTGTACGGCGCTGGACTTCAGGCTCGCACCACGCCCGCTGGAGGGCTGAGTGCCACCCTCGCGGCACCCTCTCGGCGTCGCCGGAGGAGCGGTGAGTGAAATTTGATCGATCAAACGAGTCGTAAAGGTCACACAGCTCTTCCGGATGCCGGTATCAAGGGGGCAGGATGAGCAGGTTGGCGGCACTCAGTGCCGCCAATGAGCCCAATGGTCGACCCCGAGTGCACTCTCCTGCGCCAAATGGGGGATGGTAGAGACAGTCAGGGCAACCTCGAAGAAGAGGCACAACGTCGGTGAGGGATGACGTGAGCGACAACTCTGTAGTACTGCGGTACGGCGACGGCGAGTACACCTACCCGGTGATCGACAGCACCGTCGGCGACAAGGGCTTCGACATCGGCAAGCTCCGCGCCCAGACCGGTCTGGTGACCCTGGACAGCGGCTACGGCAACACGGCCGCGTATAAATCCGCCGTCACCTACCTCGACGGCGAGCAGGGCATCCTGCGGTACCGCGGCTACCCGATCGAGCAGCTGGCCGAGCGCTCGACCTTCCTGGAGGTCGCCTACCTGCTGATCAACGGCGAGCTGCCCACCGTCGACGAGCTCAGCACGTTCAAGAACGAGATCACCCAGCACACCCTGCTGCACGAGGACGTCAAGAACTTCTACCGCGGCTTCCCGCGGGACGCCCACCCGATGGCGATGCTCTCCTCGGTGGTCTCCGCGCTGTCGACGTTCTACCAGGACAGCCACAACCCCTTCGACGAGAAGCAGCGCCACCTCTCCACGATCCGCCTGCTCGCCAAGCTTCCGACGATCGCGGCCTACGCCTACAAGAAGTCGATCGGCCACCCGTTCGTCTACCCGCGCAACGACCTCGGCTACGTCGAGAACTTCCTGCGCATGACCTTCTCGGTGCCGGCGCAGGAGTTCGAGCTGGACCCGGTCGTGGTCTCCGCCCTCGACAAGCTGCTCATCCTGCACGCGGACCACGAGCAGAACTGTTCCACCTCGACGGTCCGCCTGGTCGGCTCCTCGCAGGCGAACATGTTCGCCTCGATCTCCGCCGGTATCTCCGCGCTCTGGGGCCCGCTGCACGGCGGCGCCAACCAGTCCGTCCTGGAGATGCTGGAGGGCATCCAGGCATCCGGCGGCGATGTCGACTCCTTCATCCGCAAGGTGAAGAACAAGGAGGACGGCGTCCGCCTGATGGGCTTCGGCCACCGGGTCTACAAGAACTTCGACCCCCGCGCCAAGATCATCAAGGCCGCCGCGCACGACGTGCTGTCCGCCCTCGGCAAGTCCGACGAGCTGCTGGACATCGCGCTGAAGCTGGAGGAGCACGCGCTCTCCGACGACTACTTCGTCTCGCGCAGCCTCTACCCGAACGTCGACTTCTACACCGGCCTGATCTACCGGGCCATGGGCTTCCCGACCGAGATGTTCACGGTCCTGTTCGCCCTCGGCCGTCTGCCGGGCTGGATCGCCCAGTGGCACGAGATGATCAAGGAGCCGGGTTCCCGCATCGGCCGCCCGCGCCAGATCTACACGGGCGTCGTCGAGCGCGACTTCGTCCCGGTCGAGGAGCGCTGAGCGCGCCGTAGCGGAAGGGGCCTGCCGCACGGGTGGGCCCCGCGTGATCCGGAGAGCCGCCGGAGATAGTGAAAGGCGCCCTGGCGCCGGTCCCCCCACGGGCCGACGTCCAGGGCGCCTTCCCATGTCCCGGTGCGGATTCCCCCCACGGGATCCGGCCGGGCGTCTGTGAGGACAGCGCCTGAATTCGCTGTTGTTCGGTACTGCGTTGAGTGGATCGGGCGTGCACGCCCGTACTACTCGTCGTGCGGTCTGCCGGGACAGCGCACTCGGGAGGGCCGCTCAAGCTCCCCGGGGTGCGTGCCCCGGCAACGCATCTCTGAGGAAGTCCCCCAAGACATCCCCAGATGCCAGTCCGCGCCCCCCAAGACGCTTCCTGACATCGCCAACTTAGACCTTCGAACCCCTTCGATGGTTACGTTCACATCACTGTGATCTGCGTCTCTTGCATATGTCCGTTAGATGCGCAAGGGCACGGATACGCCGGACGAGACCCAAGCGTAAGGATGATGCGCGAGCCTTGTGAAGAGCTTATGTGAGGCTCGCGCCGGACTCCAGAGGGCCCCCGCCCTCACCGTGCCAAACTCCCGGCAACTTCCGCCGGGTTCAGCGGAACGTACGCAATCGCAGACTGTTGGAGACCACGAAGACCGAGGAGAAGGCCATCGCCGCTCCCGCGATCATCGGGTTCAGCAGTCCGGCCGCGGCGAGCGGTAGCGCGGCCACGTTGTAGCCGAAGGCCCACACCAGGTTGCCCTTGATCGTGCCGAGGGTCCGGCGGGACAGCCGGATCGCGTCCGCCGCGACCCGCAGGTCCCCGCGCACCAGCGTCAGGTCACCGGCCTCGATCGCCGCGTCCGCGCCGGTGCCCAGGGCGAGCCCCAGGTCCGCGGCGGCCAGGGCGGCCGCGTCGTTGACGCCGTCGCCGACCATGGCGACGGTCCGCCCCTCGGCCCGCAGCCGCCGGACCGCCTCGACCTTCTCCTCGGGCAGCACCTCCGGGATCACCCGCTCGATGCCCACGGCCCGCGCGACCGCCTCGGCCACCGTCCGGTTGTCGCCGGTCAGCAGCACCGGTTCGAGCCCCAGCGCGCGCAGCTCGCGCACCGCCTCGGCGCTGGTCTCCTTGACCGTGTCGGCCACCGCCAGCACGGCCCGCACGGCGCCGTCCCAGCCCGCCACCACGGCCGTACGTCCGTCCCGCTCGGCCCGCTCCCGGGCGCGGGCCAGTTCCTCGGGCAGCTCGGCGAAGAGGCGCCCCACGGCGACCTCGTGGCCCTCCACCCGTCCGCGCACGCCCCGTCCGGGCACGTTCTCGAAGTCCTCGGCCCGCGGCAGCCGCCCGGCCCGCTCCTCGGCGCCCGCGGCGACCGCCCGTGCCACGGGATGCTCGGAGGCGTGTTCCAGGGCGCCGGCGAGCCGCAGCGCCTGCCGCTCGTCGGTGCCCTCGGCCACGTACACCTCGTGCAGGGTCATCCGGCCCGTGGTGACCGTGCCGGTCTTGTCGAGGACGACCGTGTCGATCCGGCGGGTGGACTCCAGTACCCGCGGGCCCTTGATCAGGATGCCGAGCTGGGCCCCGCGTCCGGTGCCGACCATCAGCGCGGTCGGGGTCGCCAGGCCCAGGGCGCACGGACACGCGATGATCAGGACGGCGACGGCCGCGGTGAACGCGTCCACGGTGTCGCCGGTGGCGCCCAGCCAGCCGCCGAAGGTGGCGACCGCCAGGACCAGGACCACCGGTACGAACACCGCGGAGATCCGGTCGGCCAGCCGCTGCACCTCGGCCTTGCCGTTCTGCGCCTCCTCCACCAGCCGCGCCATCCGCGCCAGCCGGGTGTCGGCGCCGACGCTGGAGGCCCGGACGACGAGCCGCCCGCCGACGTTGACCGTGGCCCCGGTGACGGTGTCCCCGGCCGTCACGTCCACCGGCACGGACTCTCCGGTCAGCATCGCGGCGTCCACCGCCGAGGCGCCCTCGACGACCGTGCCGTCCGTGGCGATCTTCTCGCCGGGGCGTACGACGAACAGGTCGCCGACGGCCAGCGCGGTGACCGGGATCCGCAGCTCGCGCCCGTCCCGCAGGACGGCCACGTCCTTGGCGCCCAGTTCCATCAGCGCCCGCAGCGCCGCGCCGGAGCGCCGTTTGGCGCGGGCCTCCAGCCAGCGGCCCAGCAGGATGAAGGCGACGACCCCGGAGGCGACCTCCAGATAGATCGTCGAGGCGCCGTCCATGCCGCCGACGGTGAGCCGGAACTCCTCCCGCATCCCCGGCATGCCCGCGTCGCCGAGGAACAGCGCCCACAGCGACCAGCCGAAGGCGGCCAGGGTGCCGAGCGAGACGAGGGTGTCCATGGTGGCGGCGGCGTGCCGGGCGTTGGTCCACGCGGCACGGTGGAAGGGCAGCCCGCCCCAGACGACCACGGGCGCGGCGAGGGTGAGGGCCAGCCACTGCCAGTTGTCGAACTGGAGCGCGGGGACCATGGAGAGCAGGACCACCGGCGCCGCGAGCAGCGCGGAGACGGTGAAGCGCCGCCGGTGGCCGGCCGTCTCGGGATCGTCCTCGGGCCCGGCTTCCGCCGCGGGGGGTTGGGGGGCGGGCTCCTCGGCCGTGTACCCGGTGCGCTCGACGGTGGCGATCAGATCGGCCACCTCCACGCCCGCCGGGTAGCTGATCCGCGCCTTCTCGGTGGCGTAGTTGACGCTGGCCGTGACCCCGTCCAGCCGGTTGAGCTTCTTCTCGACGCGGGCGGCGCAGGAGGCGCAGGTCATGCCGCCGATGAGCAGCTCGACCTCGGCGGGGCCGGCTATCGGGGCCTGGGCGGTGGAGGACATGGGCCGGACTCCGGAGGGCCTCAGACGGCGCCGACGAGTTCGAACCCGGCCTCGTCGACGGCGGCCCGGACGTCCTCCTCGCGCAGCGCGGCCACGGAGACGACGGTGACCTCGCCGGTGGCGGCGACGGCCTGCACCGAGCTGACCCCGGGCAGTTCGGAGATCTCGCCGGAGACGGCGCCCTCGCAGTGGCCGCAGCTCATCCCGCTGACCTTGTAGACGGCGCTCACGCTCATGTTGTTCTCCTCGGGAGAGGCGGATGGGGCTGACGGGGTCCACGAGTCTTCCCGTACTCCATCCACCGTATACCCCTACGGGGTATTTCTCCAAGGAGGGTCGGCGCAGCCCGGCGGGCGTTCCCCATTGGGCTGATTCGACCGCACTTTATGGTAGGTACCCCTTATGTCGCAGGCCGGGACGCTCATCCTCATCATGTCCATCGCGGTGCTGGCGCCGCTGCTCGCGCACGGGGTGAGCCGGTGGCTGCCCGTTCCCCTCGTGATCTTCGAGATCGCGCTCGGCGTCCTGGTCGGCCCGGACGTCCTGGGCTGGGCGGGCGAGGGCCAGGTCATCGACACCCTCGCCGACCTCGGTCTGGCGATGCTGATCTTCCTCGCGGGCTACGAGATCGAGTTCGACCGCATCCGCGGCGACACGCTGCGCCGGTCGGGGTGGGCCTGGCTGATCTCCCTGGCGGTGGGGCTGAGCCTGGGCACCCTGCTCTCCGGCTGGGACCGCGGCGTCTACATCGGCACCGCGCTGACCAGCACCGCCCTCGGCGTGGTCCTGCCGGTACTGCGGGACGCGGGGCAGTTGCGCACCCGGTTCGGCTCGGTGATGTCCGCGGTGGGCGCGGTGGGGGAGTTCGGGCCGATCATCGCCATCGCGGTCCTGCTGAGCGGCCGTTCGCCGGGCCGCTCCACCGTGGTGCTGGCCGCGTTCGCGCTGCTGACGGCGGCGGCCGTGTGGTGGGCGACCCGGCCGCGTCCGCCCTGGTTCTCCCGGGTGGTCGAGAAGACGCTGCACACCAGCGGCCAGTTCGCCGTACGGCTGATGGTGCTGCTGCTCGCGGTCATGCTCGGCATCTCCCAGGAGATGGGCCTGGACACCCTGCTCGGCGCCTTCGCCGCCGGGGTCCTGGCGCGCCTGCTGCTGCACGGGGCGGCGCCGCGCAGCGCGGAGCCGGTGATGGAGAAGGTCGAGGCGATGGGCTTCGGCTTCCTGGTGCCGGTCTTCTACGTGGTCACCGGCATCGAGTTCGACCTGGACTCCCTGCTCGACGGCGGCCGCGCCCTGCTGCTCCTGCCGGTGTTCCTGGCGCTCTTCCTGGTGGTGCGCGGGCTGCCGGTGTACGTCCTCGCGCCGCGCGACCTGGACCGCTCCGAGAAGGGCGCCCTGACCCTGTTCGCCGCCACCGCCCTGCCCCTGGTGGTGGCCATCACCACGATCGGCGTCGACGCCGGCACCATGCGCTCCGACGAGGCCGCGGCGCTGGTCGCCGCGGCGATGATCTCGGTGCTGGTGTTCCCGTCGCTCGGACTGCGGCTGCGCGGCGAGCGCCCGGCGCCGCGCGAGACCCTGCGGGAGCCGGAGTCGTGGTGAGGCCGCAGCCTCCCCGGAACGAGAGGAGCCGCCGTGCGAGCCGTGGTCTTCGAGAGGTTCGGCGCACCCGCCGAGGTGCGCGACGTCCCCGACCCCCGCCCCGCCGGGCACGGCGTGGTGGTGCGGGTGGAGGCCACCGGCCTGTGCCGCAGTGACTGGCACGGCTGGCAGGGGCACGATCCGGACATCACGCTGCCGCACGTGCCCGGACACGAACTCGCCGGTGTCGTCGAGGCGGTGGGCCCCGGGGTGACCGCGTGGCGCCCCGGCGACCGGGTCACCGTGCCCTTCGTCTGCGCCTGCGGTTCCTGTCCGGCCTGCGCGGCGGGCGAGCAGCAGGTCTGCGAGCGGCAGACCCAGCCCGGCTTCACGCACTGGGGCTCCTACGCCCAGTACGTGGCCCTCGACCACGCGGACGTGAACCTGGTCGCGGTCCCGGAGAACATGTCGTACGCGACCGCGGCCTCGCTCGGCTGCCGGTTCGCCACCGCGTTCCGCGCGGTGGTGCAGCGCGGCCGGGTCGCTGCGGGGGAGTGGGTCGCGGTGCACGGCTGCGGCGGGGTGGGCCTGTCGGCGGTGATGATCGCGGCCGCCGCCGGCGCCCGGGTCGTCGCCGTGGACGTCTCGCCCGGGGCCCTGGACCTGGCGCGGCGGTTCGGGGCGGCCGCCCGTGTCGACGCGAGGGAGGTGCCGGACACGGCGGCGGCGGTGCGGGAGCTGACCGGCGGCGGCGCCCATCTCTCGCTCGACGCGCTGGGCTCGCCCGCCACCTGCGCCGCCTCGGTCAACGGCCTGCGCCGCCGGGGCCGGCACGTCCAGGTGGGCCTGCTGCCCTCGTCCGACGGCACCACTCCCGTCCCCATGGCCCGCGCCGTCGCCCGGGAACTGGAACTGCTCGGCAGCCATGGCATGGCCGCGCACACCTACCCACCGATGCTGGAACTGGTCCGTTCCGGTGCCCTACGCCCCGACCTGCTGGTCACCCGCACCGTCACGCTGGACGAGGCCCCGGCCGCGCTCGCCGCGCTCGGCGCCGCGCCGGGGCCGGGGGTCACGGTCGTCGCCCCCTGGGCCTGAGCCCCTGGGGCGGCCGCCTCAGTCCTCCCTGCGGCCTCTGTTGCCGGGGCGGGAGGCGACCCAGGCCCGGACGGTGTCGGCGTACCAGTACGGCTTGCCGCCCTCGACGTGGTCGGGCGGCGGCAGCAGCCCGTGCTTGCGGTAGGACCGCACGGTGTCGGGCTGCACGCGGATGTGGGCCGCGATGTCCTTGTAGGACCACAGCGGTCGGTCGGTCATGAGGTGCACCTCCCCGCGCGCGCCGCGGCGGCGGCCGGGATCGGCCGTCGGGGGTACCGGGCGCCGCGCTGGTGATCACGAAGCGGGCGATCACGAAGCCTGTGCCCCGTGAACGGCGCCCGGTGACCCTGGGTCAGGTGCTGTGCGCCGGGTGTGACACAGGACCCGCGTACACGCGACATGTGTGACACAAGCGGGGTGTTTGTGACGCAACTGGCGCAATGGCGCACGCCGGTGCACGGGCGCGGCGCGTTGACTCGGTCGGGGTCCGCCGTCCCGCGGTCCGGTGCGGGCGGTCCGGTGCGCGCGGGCCGGAAAGCTCTCTCGTCCGAATGTCCGGACAAAACATTGACAGGGCTCCGTGCGCGGGACTAGAAAGCCGGGGAGAGCCGATACGAAGGGAACGCGATGGCGTACGACCTGATCACCATGGGGCGGATCGGGGTGGACCTCTATCCGTTGCAGACCGGTGTCCCCCTGCCGCAGGTCACCTCCTTCGGCAAGTTCCTCGGCGGCTCGGCGGCCAATGTCGCGGTCGCCGCCGCCCGCCTGGGCCGGAACACCGCCGTCATCACCCGCACCGGCGACGACCCCTTCGGCACCTACCTCCACCAGGCCCTGCGCGAGTTCGGCGTCGACGACCGCTGGGTCACCCCGGTCGCCGACCTGGCCACCCCGGTCACCTTCTGCGAGATCTTCCCGCCCGACGACTTCCCGCTCTACTTCTACCGCCGCCCCAAGGCGCCCGACCTGGAGATCGACGCCCACGACCTCGACCTGGACGCCGTGCGCGAGGCCCGCGTCTTCTGGGTGACCGGCACCGGCCTGAGCGAGGAACCCAGCCGGACCGCCACCCTCGCCGCGCTCGCCCACCGTGCCCGCTCCGGCATCACGGTCTTCGACCTCGACTGGCGCCCCATGTTCTGGCAGGACCCCGACCAGGCCCGCCCCTTCTACGCCGAGGCCCTGCGCCACACCACCGTCGCGGTCGGCAACCTCGACGAGGTGGAGGTCGCCACCGGAGTCCGCGAACCGCACGCCGCCGCCCGCGCCCTCCTCGACGCCGGAGTCGAACTCGCCGTCGTCAAGCAGGGCCCCAAGGGAGTCCTCGCGGTGCGGAGCGACGGGGAGAGCGCCGAGGTGCCGCCGCTGCCGGTGGACGTCCTCAACGGCCTCGGCGCCGGGGACGCCTTCGGCGGCTCCCTCGCCGACGGCCTGCTCGCCGGCCGGGACCTGGAGACGGTCATGCGGCACGCCAACGCCGCCGGCGCCATCGTCGCCTCCCGTCTGGAGTGCTCCTCCGCGATGCCCACCCCCGCCGAGGTGACGGCCGCCCTGACCGCCGGAGCCGTCCGGTGACCGTCGACGTCGCGGAACTCGTCCGCACCCGCACCCGCCACCCCGAGGCCATCGCCGAGGCGGCCGCCCGCCGCAGGCGCCGCCCGCTGCTCGGCGCGTCCGGCCGCCTGATGATCGTCGCCGCCGACCACCCGGCCCGCGGCGCGCTCGGCGTCGGCGACCGCAAGTTCGCCATGGCCAACCGCGCCGACCTGCTCGAACGCCTCTGCCTGGCCCTCTCCCGCCCCGGCGTCGACGGCGTCCTCGCCACCGCCGACATCCTCGACGACCTGCTCCTGCTCGGCGCCCTCGACGACCGGGTCGTGATGGGCTCGATGAACCGCGGCGGCCTCCAGGGCGCCAGCTTCGAACTGGACGACCGCTTCACCGGCCACCGCCCCGAGGACATCCGGCGCCTCAACTTCGACGCGGGCAAGCTCCTGCTGCGCATCGACTACGACGACCCGGGCTCCCTCAACACCCTGGAGTCCACCGCCCGCGCCGTCGACGAGATGGCGGCCCGGCAACTCCCTTTGTTCGTCGAGCCGTTCATCTCCCGACGCGCGCCCGACGGGAAGCTGAGCAACGATCTCTCCGCCGACGCCGTCACCCGGTCCATCGCCATCGCCTCCGGGCTCGGCGGCAGTTCGGCCTACACCTGGCTCAAGGTCCCGGTCACCGCGGACCCGGACGACATGGCCCGCGTCATGGAGACCTCCACGCTCCCCGCCGTGCTGCTCGGCGGCGACATCGGGGACTCCGCCGAGGACCAGGTCTCCGCCTACGAGAAGTGGCGCGACGCCCTCCGGCTGCCCACCGTGCGCGGACTGGTGGCCGGCCGCTCCCTGCTGTACCCGGCGGACGGGGACGTGACCGCCGCCGTCGACACCGCCGTAGGACTGCTGTGAGGGCCGGATGACGAACAAGACGCGGCTGTACGTCCCCCGGGGCTCGACCGCCGGCCGGGGCCGTGCGCTCGACATCGGACCCGAGTGGGCCGGCTGGCACCACTCGGGGCTGCGGATCGTGGAACTGGAACCCGGCGGGACCCATACCCTGACCGCCGGGGACAGCGAGTGGATCGTACTGCCGCTCAGCGGCGGTTGTACGGTGCGAGTGGAGGACCGGGAATTCCAACTCCTGGGCCGGGAGAGCGTGTTCGCGTCGGTCACCGACTTCGCGTACGTACCCCGAGACGCCCGGGCACAGATCGCCTCCGGCGCGGGTGGCCGCTTTGCTTTGGCAGGAGCAAGGTGCGAGCGACGACTCCCCGCCCGCTACGGCCCCGCGCCGGAGGTCCCCGTGGAACAGCGCGGCAGCGGCAACCGGCTGCGCCACGTCCGCAACTTCGCCTCCGCCGACGCCTTCGACTGCGACCGGCTGATCGCCGTCGAGGTGATCACCCCCGGCGGCAACTGGTCCTCGTACCCGCCGCACAAGCACGACGAGCACCGGCCCGGCGCGGAGTCGGAGCTGGAGGAGATCTACTACTTCGAGATCGACGGCCCGCACGGCTACGGCTACCAGCGGATCACGCCCTCCCGGGAGGGCGGCGCCGAACTGCTCACCGAGGTCCGCTCCGGCGACGCCGTCCTCGTCCCCGACGGCTGGCACGGCCCGTCGATCGCGCAGCCCGGCCACGACATGTACTACCTGAACGTCATGGCGGGACCGGGCGAGACCCGGGAGTGGCGGATCTGCTTCCACCCCGACCACACGGAGGGCTACTGATGACCACCCGGCTCACCGTCGCACAGGCACTCGTGCGCTTCCTGTCCGCCCAGTACACCGAGCGGGACGGCGTACGGCAGCGGCTGATCGGCGCCACCTGGGGCATCTTCGGCCACGGGAACGTCGCCGGGCTCGGCCAGGCACTCGTCGAGTACGCCGACCTCATGCCCTACCACCAGGGCCGCAACGAGCAGTCCATGGTGCACGCGGCCGTCGGCTACGCCCGCCAGTCGGGCCGCCTGTCCACCCACGCCGTGACCACCTCCATCGGCCCCGGCGCCACCAACCTCGTCACCGGCGCCGCCCTCGCCACCGTCAACCGCCTGCCGGTCCTGCTGCTGCCCGGCGACACCTTCGCCGGCCGCCCCGCCGACCCGGTGCTCCAGCAGCTCGAAGTCCCCTACGCGGGCGACCTGAGCGTCAACGACTGCCTGCGCCCGGTGTCCCGGTACTTCGACCGCGTCACCCGCCCCGAGGCCCTGATCCCGGCCGCCCTCCAGGCCGTACGGGTGCTCACCGACCCGGTGGAGACCGGCGCCGTCACCCTCGCCCTGCCCCAGGACGTACAGGCCGAGGCGTACGACTGGCCGGAGGAGTTCTTCGCCGACCGCGTCTGGACCGTACGGCGGCCCGCCGCCGACCCGGCCGAACTGGACCGGGCGGTCGCCGCCATCCGCGCCGCCCGGCGCCCCCTGCTGGTGGCCGGCGGCGGAGTCCACCACAGCCGCGCCGAGCGGGCCCTCGCCGAGTTCGCGTCCCTCACCGGCATCCCCGTCGCCTCCACCCAGGCCGGCAAGGGCTCGCTGCGCCACGACCACCCCCAGGACGTCGGCGGCATCGGCCACACCGGCACCGCCACCGCAGACGCGCTGGCCCGCTCGGCCGACCTGGTCATCGGCGTCGGCACCCGGTACACCGACTTCACCACCGCCTCCGGCACCCTCTTCGAGCGGCCGGGCGTCCGCTTCCTCAACCTCAACATCGCCGCCTTCGACGGCCACAAGCTCGCCGGGCTGCCGCTGGTCGCGGACGCCCGCGGCGGACTGACCGCGCTGACCGAGGCGCTTGGGGCCGACGGCCACCGGGTCGACGACGCCTACGTCACCGAGTACGGCGCTGGCAAGGCGGACTGGGAGCGGCGCGTCGACGCCTGCTTCGCCGCCCCCGACGAGGACGCCCGGCCGACCCAGCCCCAGGTCCTCGGCGCCCTCGACGCGCTGGTGGACGAGTCGGACGTGATCATCAACGCGGCCGGTTCCCTCCCGGGCGACCTGCACAAGCTCTGGCGGGCCCGCTCCGCCGACCAGTACCACCTGGAGTACGGCTACTCCTGCATGGGCTACGAGATCCCCGCCGCGATCGGGGTGAAGCTGGCCGCGCCCGCCCGGCCCGTCTGGGCGCTCGTCGGCGACGGCACCTATCTGATGATGCCGACGGAGATCGTCACCGCCGTCCAGGAGGGCGTCGCCATCAAGATGGTGCTGGTCCAGAACCACGGGTACGCCTCCATCGGCGGCCTCTCTCAGTCCGTGGGCGGCGAGCGGTTCGGCACCGCCTACCGCTTCCCGGCGCCCGACGGCACTCTTTCGGGCGCCCCCCTCCCGGTCGATCTCGCCGCCAACGCCGCCAGCCTCGGGATGCGCGTCCTGCGCGCCCGTACCGTCCGTGACCTGCGTGCGGCGCTCGCCGAGGCGCGGGCCGCCGACACTCCCACATGTGTCTACGTGGAGACCGAAACGCCCGACACAGTGTCGGGCGCGCCCGAGGCGCAGGCCTGGTGGGATGTTCCTGTGGCCGAGACCGCGACCCGACCGTCGGCGGTCAAGGCCCGTGAGGAGTACGACCGGCACGTCTCTGCTCGACGCCGCCACTTGTGAAGGAGTTCTGGGTCATGACGAAGATCGTCAACCACTGGATCGGCGGCAAGTCCGTCGAAGGCGCGTCGGGCACCTACGGGCCGGTCACCGACCCGGCCACCGGCGCCGTCACCACGAAGGTCGCGTTCGCCTCGGTCGACGAGGTCGACGCCGCGGTACGCACCGCCAAGGAGGCCTACGCGACCTGGGGCCAGTCCTCGCTGGCCCAGCGCACCACGATCCTGTTCAAGTTCCGGGCGCTGCTGGACGCCAACCGGGACGCCATCGCGGAGCTGATCACCGCCGAGCACGGCAAGGTGCACTCCGACGCCCTCGGCGAGGTCGCCCGCGGCCTGGAGATCGTCGACCTGGCCTGCGGCATCACCGTGCAGCTCAAGGGCGAGCTGTCCACCCAGGTCGCCAGCCGCGTCGACGTGTCCTCGATCCGCCAGCCGCTGGGCGTCGTCGCGGGCATCACGCCGTTCAACTTCCCGGCGATGGTCCCGATGTGGATGTTCCCGATCGCCATCGCGTGCGGCAACACCTTCGTGCTGAAGCCGTCCGAGAAGGACCCGTCCGCCGCCGTCAGGATCGCCGAGCTGCTCGCCGAGGCGGGCCTGCCCGACGGCGTCTTCAACGTCGTCCACGGCGACAAGGTGGCCGTGGACCGGCTCCTGGAGCACCCGGACGTCAAGGCCGTCTCCTTCGTCGGCTCGACCCCGATCGCCCGCTACATCCACACCACCGCCTCCGCCCACGGCAAGCGGGTCCAGGCCCTCGGCGGCGCCAAGAACCACATGCTGGTCCTCCCGGACGCCGACCTGGACGCGGCGGCGGACGCGGCCGTCAGCGCGGCCTACGGCTCCGCGGGCGAGCGCTGCATGGCGATCTCCGCGGTCGTCGCGGTCGGCGCGATCGGCGACGAGCTGGTGGAGAAGATCCGCGAGCGCGCCGAGAAGATCAAGATCGGTCCCGGCAACGACCCGACGTCCGAGATGGGCCCGCTGATCACCAAGGTCCACCGCGACAAGGTGGCCACCTACGTCGAGGGCGCCGCCGCCGAGGGCTGCGAGGTCGTCCTGGACGGCACCGGCTACACCGTCGACGGCCACGAGGACGGCCACTGGATCGGCATCTCGCTCCTCGACAAGGTGCCCACCAGCGCCAAGGCGTACCAGGACGAGATCTTCGGTCCGGTGCTGTGCGTGCTGCGCGTGGACACCTACGAGGACGGCGTGGCCCTCATCAACGGCTCGCCGTTCGGCAACGGCACCGCGATCTTCACCCGGGACGGCGGCGCCGCCCGCCGCTTCCAGCTGGAGATCGAGGCCGGCATGGTCGGCGTGAACGTCCCGATCCCGGTCCCCGTCGGCTACCACAGCTTCGGCGGCTGGAAGGACTCCCTCTTCGGCGACCACCACATCTACGGCAACGACGGCACGCACTTCTACACCCGCGGCAAGGTCGTCACCACCCGTTGGCCGGACCCGTCCGAGGCGCCGGCCGGCGTCGACCTGGGCTTCCCGCGCAACCACTGACCGGCACCGGCGGGGCCCGGGCACCCGGGGCGTGCTTCGCCCCGGGTGCCCGGGCCCGTCCGGGTCACTGGCCGTTGGCCTCCTTCAGGGCCTCGGTCAGGTCGGCGGTCTGCGCGGCCGGAGGAGCGGAGATGTCCTTCGTGGCGCCGAACCGGTCGAAGTCCATCGACACCTTCAGCGAGCCGATGACCTGCTCCAGGCGCACCGGCAGGTCGTCGTCGTTGACCCAGATCTCCATGGACATGCTGTCGGCGCCGCCGGTCATGTCGCCGATCATGCTGTCCTCGCCGCTGTAGGCCTCCTGGTACTGGCCCAGGTCCTCCTTGTCGAGGACCGCGCGGTAGTGCGTGGCGCTCTGCCCGTTCACCGTCTCGGTGCCGAGGTTCTCGACGTCGTCGGCGTACTTCAGGCTCTTCAGCGAGGCCGTCGGGTTGCCGTTCTCGCCGCCGCCCTTGTAGGCCTCGCTGCCGCTGTCTCCGAACACCGCGGAGGAGTCGACCTTGATCCACTCCTTGCCCGCGATGGGGCCCGACGGCTGCGCGTCGACGTCGTAGTAGTACACGCCGTCGACCAGCAGACAGTGGATCGTCGGGTCGTCCTGGAGCGCCTCCATCTGGGCGGCCCTGGTGTCCATCTGGACGTCGTAGGCGATGCCGTCGCCCCACGAGTACGTGCCGTTCATGGCTATCGGCGTGCCGGTGCCCAGGTCGGTCGTCATCTTCACCTCGGCGGAGCCGAGTTCCTCGGTCCGGTCGGTGGCGCGGGTCAGCGCCGCCATGATCTTGTCCGAGTTGGTGACCGCCTCGGCGGCCTTGCGCGTGGTCTCCCCGGCTCCCCCGGAACCGCACCCGGTGACCGCCACCAGGGCCGCCGCCGTGAGCCCCACCCAGGCCGTGGTGTGCCTCAGCTTCATCTGTGTGTCCCCGTCCATCACTGTGTCTCCGCTGTGTGACCAAATGACTGTAGCGGCCCCCACCGACACGTCCGTATGCCGGTCGTCGGCAGTTTTTTCGGCCCTCACCTTGCGGTTCCCGCACCGTCGACCGAGCGGCAATCACTGGCCAGTGCTGCCGTATCCGCCATCAAGAGGCCCGTGGGGATGCGGATTTCGTAGCCTGAGACCCATTGACGTGCTGGTTTTCGTGGGTGTTCGATGCAGCGCCGGGAGCGGACGACAGACGAACGAACGAAGCCGCCGGAGGCGATAGCGCTCCCGAACGAACCCCGCCGCAACTGCCGATCGGAACCGCAGCATGACCGACACGCTGGAGAAGACCACCCCGCTCACGGAAGGGCCCTCGGACCCCGCTCCGGAGCTGAAGCGCTCGATCGGGGTCGTCGGCGGCACCCTCCTCACGCTCTCGTGCGTGACGCCCGCCTCCACGCTCTTCGTGGTCGTCCCCGACCTGTTCGGCTCGCTCGGCACCGCCACCGCCCTCACCATCGCGATCGGCTCCCTGCTCTGTATCGCGGTGGCCTTCTGCTACTCCGAGCTGGGCACCCTGATCCCCAGCGCGGGCGGCGAGTACGCGATGGTCACCACGATGGCCGGACGGCTCGCGGGCTGGCTGGTGTTCGTGCTCTCGCTGCTCGTCGTGATGATCGTGCCGCCGGTGATCGCCATGGGCACGGCCGACTACCTCGCCCCGGTCGTCCACCTCGACCCGTCGACGGCCGCCGCCGGCGTGATGCTGCTCGCCACCCTCGCCGGACTGCTCGACCTGCGCGCCAACGCCTGGATCACCGGGATCTTCCTGGTCCTGGAGGTCGTCGCGGCCGCCGTCGTCGCGGTCCTCGGCTTCGCCCACGCCGAGCGCGGCCCCGGCAGCCTGGTCTCGCTGGAGGTGGCCGGCGCCGACGGCTCCACCGACACCGTGACGGCCCTGCTGATCGTCTCCGGTCTCGCCATCGCCCTCTTCGTCACCCAGGGCTTCTCCACCGCCGTCTACCTCTCCGAGGAGCTGGAGAACCCGCGCCGCAACGTCGCCCGCACGGTGCTGGCCACCCTCGCCATCTCCGCCGTCATCATCCTGGTCCCGGTCATCGGCATCACCCTCGGCGCCTCCGACCTCGCCGAGCTGACCGGCGGCGACATCGGCTCGATGGTCACCGCCTGGTCCAACTCCGCGGTCGGCACCTTCGTCAGCCTCTGTGTCGCCCTGGCCATCGTCAACGCCGGCATCGTCATGGTGATCCAGAACTCCCGGGTCCTGTTCGCCTCGGCCCGGGACAAGGCGTGGCCCCGGCCGGTCAACGAGGTCTTCGCCAAGCTCGGCCGGTTCGGCTCCCCGTGGGTCGCGACCCTCGCGGTCGGCGTCCCCGGCGCCGCCCTCTGCTTCGTCAACCTGGACACCCTGTACGGCGTGACGGGCGTGTCGGTGACCGGCATGTACCTGCTGGTGGCGGTGGCGGCCCTGTTCGCCCGCCGCGGCGCCCACCGGGACACCCCGGCCTGGCGGATGCCCCTGTGGCCGGCGATGCCGCTCCTGCTGATCGCGGTCCTCGCGTACATCCTGACCCAGCAGGAGACCGAGTACCTGCTGTGGACGGGCGGCATCACCCTCGCCGCGACCCTGTACTGGGCCCTCTACCTCCGCCCCCGCCGCGAGACCCGCTGGCTGGTCACCCTCCCGACGGACGAGCGGTAGCGGGCACCCCCGCCACGACGGCCCGCAGCCGCTCCGTGTACAGCCGCAGGTTCTTGTGCGCCACCTCGGTGTCCGGGTAGCGGGCGGCGAACCACAGCCCCTCGTGCAGCCGGTTCACCCACGCGCACACCTGGTCCCCGTACGACACCCGGATCAGCCCGTACGCCGACAGCCCGGCCCAGTCCGCGGCGCGCGGGAAGCCCCGGGCGTCCACGTAGGACACGATCGAGTACAGGTCGGGCGAGGTGGGCCGGAAGTCGGTGCCCAGCAGGTTCAGCACCCGGGCCAGCGGCATCCGCGCCAGCGGCCGCGCCGCCTGCAACTGGGCCCGCACGCTGCGCAGGGCGGCCGGGAAGTCGGGCTCCGGATCCAGCGGCACCTCGATCGGCGCGCCCCCGACGTACCACCCGACCGAGTCCGACCAGCGCGACTTCACCCGCGTGTGGAAGGGCACCACCGTCCGGTACACGGAGGCGCCGCCGAGCTCCCGCACGATCAGCGCCGTGGCCGCGAGGACACCGACCAGGCCGCCGCCGTGGGGCCGGCAGTACGCCTCGAAGGCGGCGGCGGCCTCCGCGTCGGCCAGCGGCTCGCGCATCAGCCGCTGCGGGGGCAGCGGGCCGCCCGGCCGCACCCCGAGATCGACGGGGAACGACGGCAGCGTGCCGTCGCACCGGGCGATGAACTCCCGCCAGCGCCCCACGATCTCGTGGTCCGCGTCGATCCGGTCGGCGTCCGCCCGCTCCGTCTCGCAGAAGTCGATGTAGCTGCACACCGGTGACTCCTCCACCGGCTCGCCCCGGACCGCCGCCGCGTACAGCTCGTGGATCTCGGCGGGGATGCGGTACAGGGAGTAGGCGTCGACGTTGCTGTGGTCGAAGGCCATGTACACGCTGGCGCCGTCGTCCCGGACGACCGCCGCGTAGATCAGGTTCGGCCAGCCGAGCGCGTCCGCGGCGGCGTCGAAGCGGTCCTGGAGGTGCCGCACCAGCGCGCCGGCGTCGGTGAAGTCGCCGACCGTCTGGCGGTGCAGGGACACCGCGCCGGCGTCGAGCGTGAAGCGGCGCAGTCCGCCGCCGTCCGCCCGGAAGCCGCTGCGCAGCGTCTCGTGCCGCAGCGTCCATTGCCGCAGCGCCTCCTGGAGCGCGTCGAGGTCGACCGGTCCGGGCACGTCGAACGCGGCCCCGAGCCAGGTCGGCACCGCCAGACCGTCCTCCCGCACCGAGCGGGCGGTACGGATGTGGGACTCCTGGATGTAGGAGGGCGGCCGGGGGTCGTCCGGGAGGCCGGCGGCCGCCGCGACGGTCGCCGGGGAGAGGGTGAACTCGACGAGCCTCCCCGGCCGGGCCTCGCAGCGCTGGATGTCCGTGGTGCGCACAGGGCGTCTCCGTTCACAGGGTGCTGACCTTCGAGGATCTGCCGAGCCCTCCGTCCGGACCTCCCGTTTTCGCGGTATTCACTCGCCGCGCGAGGGGTATTTCAGTGGATCGGGTGGCCCGTCGAACAGCGGTCCTCGTACCGCGGGCGCGGTATGCGCGGCGACCGCCGTACGCCGCTGGGAGGTCCGCCGGTTCGGTCTGTGGTCGACAACTCCCCGACAGGTTCACCCCGTACCGTTGGTTCATGGATCTTCGACCGCGAGGGCTGCTCCGGCGGCCCCGGCGACTGCTGGCCGCCGGGGCCGCCGTCGCCGTGCTCGCCGCCGCCGGCACCTGGACGGCCGTCGCCGCCGAGGACGGGCCCGCCGTCCGCCGTACCGACCGGCTGCTGTCCGTGGCCGACGGAGTGCGCCTGGACACCTCGTACTTCACCGCATCCACCGCGGGGGACCGTCCGGCGGTCCTGCTCGGCCACGGCTTCGGCGGCAGCAAGGACGACGTGCGCGAGCAGGCCGAGGAACTCGCCGCCGACGGGTACGCGGTGCTGACCTGGTCGGCCCGCGGCTTCGGCGAGTCCACCGGCAAGGTCGGACTGAACGACCCCGAGGGCGAGGTCGCCGACGTCTCCGAGCTGATCGACTGGCTCGCGGAGCAGCCCGGGGTCCGGCTCGACAAGGCCGGCGACCCGCGCGTCGGCATGGCGGGCGCCTCCTACGGCGGCGCGATCAGCCTGCTCGGCGCGGGGTACGACGACCGCGTCGACGCCATCGCCCCCGCGATCACCTACTGGAACCTCGCCGACGCCCTGTTCCCGGACGGCGTCTTCAAGAAGCTGTGGGCCGGCATCTTCGTCAACACCGCGGGCGGCTGTGACCGGTTCGAGGAGCGGCTCTGCCGGATGTACGACCGGGTCGCCGAGTCCGGTGTCCCGGACGACGCGGCCCGCGCGCTGCTGGAGGAGCGCTCGCCGTCGGCCGTCGCCGACCGTATCGACGTGCCCACCCTCCTGGTGCAGGGGCAGACCGACTCCCTCTTCCCGCTCGGCCAGGCCGACCAGGCCGCGAAGGCGATCGAGGCCAACGGCGCCCCCGTCGCCGTGGACTGGATCGCGGGCGGCCACGACGGCGGCGACCTGGAGGGCGACCGCGTCCGGGCCCGCGTCCAGGCGTGGTTCGACCGGTACCTGAAGGACGACACGTCCGCCGACACCGGCCCGGCCTTCCGCGTCACCCGCACCGGCGGCGTCGACTCCACCGACGGCGAGGCCCAGCTGCGGGGCGCGAGCGGGGACAGCTACCCCGGCCTGGAGAGCGGGGCGCGGGACATCGCCCTCACCGGCCGCGAGCAGAGCTTCACCAACCCGGCCGGCGCCAGCCCGCCCGCCGTCTCCGCGCTGCCCGGACTCGGCGGCGGCGGACTCGCCCAGCTCTCCTCCCTCGGCGTCGGCGTCTCGCTGGACTTCCCCGGCCAGTACGCCCGCTTCGACTCGGCCCCCGTCACGGACGACCTGCGCGTCACCGGCTCCCCGACGGTCACCGTCCACGTGGAGTCCACCAGCGAGGACGCCGTCCTCTTCGCCAAGGTGTACGACGTCGGCGCCGACGGCACCCAGCAGGTGCTGCCCGCCCAGCTCGTCGCACCGCTGCGGGTGACCGGCGCCGGGTCCGGCAAGGACGTCACGATCACGCTCCCGGCCGTCGACCACGAGATCGACAAGGGCCACCGGCTCCGCCTGGTCCTCGCCTCCACCGACCTCGGCTACGCCTCCCCGGCCGCCCCGGCCACGTACAAGGTCTCCCTGAGGAGCGGCCTGGCCGTGCCGACCGCCCCCGGCGTGAGCACCGCCGCCGCCCCGCTGCCCGCCTGGGTGTGGTGGCTGCCGCTCGCCGGTGTGCTGGCCGCGGCGGCCCTGCTGCTGACCGCCCGCCGCCGCACGGCGGCCCCCGCCCCCGACCCGGAGCTGGCCGAGGTGCCGCTGCGGATCACGGAGTTGAGCAAGAAGTACGCGGGCGGCGACCGTTACAGCGTCCGCGACCTCTCCTTCACCGTCGACAGGGGCCAGGTCCTCGGCCTGCTCGGCCCGAACGGCGCGGGCAAGACGACGACCCTGCGCATGCTGATGGGCCTGATCCGCCCCGACGGCGGCGAGATCCGCGTCTTCGGCCACGCCATCCGCCCCGGCGCCCCGGTGCTCTCCCGGGTCGGCGCCTTCGTCGAGGGCGCCGGCTTCCTGCCGCACCTGTCCGGGCGGGAGAACCTGGAGCTGTACTGGGCCGCCACCGGCCGCCCCGCCGAGGACGCCCACCTGGACGAGGCGCTGGAGATCGCCGGTCTCGGCGACGCCCTCTCCCGCGCGGTGCGCACCTACTCCCAGGGCATGCGCCAGCGCCTGGCCATCGCCCAGGCCATGCTCGGCCTGCCGGACCTGCTGATCCTGGACGAGCCCACCAACGGACTCGACCCGCCGCAGATCCGCGAGATGCGCGAGGTGATGATCCGGTACGCGGCCGCCGGACGCACCGTGATCGTCTCCAGCCATCTGCTCTCCGAGGTCGAGCAGACCTGCACCCACCTCGTGGTCATGGACCGCGGGCAGCTGGTGCAGGCGGGCCCGGTCGGCGAGATCGTCGGCTCCGGCGACACCCTGCTGGTCGGCACCGCCGAACCGGTGGAGGAGCCCGTGGCGGAGAAGGTGGCGGCGCTGCCCGGCATCGCCTCGGCCGTCCCCGCCGACGACGGACTGCTCGTCCGGCTGGACGCCGACGGCAGCGCGGAACGCCTGATCGCCGAACTCGTCCGCCTGGAGGTGCCGGTGCGGTCCGTCGGCCCGCACCGCCGCCTGGAGGACGCCTTCCTCACCCTGATCGGAGGTTCCGCATGAGCACGCTCACCGAGGCCGCCTCCGGCTACCGGGCGGGCCACACCCTGCCCCTGCGCGTCGAACTGGTCCGCCAGCTCAAGCGCCGCCGCACCCTGGTCATGGGCGCGATCCTGGCCGCGCTGCCGTTCGTCCTGGTGGTCGCCTTCGCGATCGGCGGCGAGCCGGGCGGCCGCGGCGACCGGATCACCCTGATGGACACCGCCACCTCCTCCGGCGCCAACTTCGCCGCGGTGAACCTGTTCGTCTCCGCGGGGTTCCTGCTGGTCATCCCGGTCGCCCTGTTCTGCGGCGACACGGTCGCCTCGGAGGCCGGCTGGTCCTCGCTGCGCTATCTGCTCGCGGCACCGGTGCCCCGGGCCCGGCTGCTGTGGTCCAAGCTCGTGGTGGGGCTCGGCCTGAGCCTCGCCGCGATGGTGCTGCTGCCGGTGGTCGCGCTGGCCGTGGGCACCGCCGCCTACGGCTGGGGCCCGCTGGCCATCCCCACCGGCGGCTCGCTCGACGCGGGCACCGCGGCCCAGCGCCTGGTGGTCGTCGTGGGGTACATCTTCGTCTCCCAACTGGTCACCGCCGGGCTCGCGTTCTGGCTGTCGACGAAGACCGACGCCCCACTCGGCGCGGTCGGCGGCGCGGTCGGCCTGACCATCGTCGGCAATGTGCTGGACGCGGTGACCGCTCTCGGCGACTGGCGCCACTTCCTGCCCGCGCACTGGCAGTTCGCCTGGGCGGACGCCGTGCAGCCCACCCCGGAGTGGTCCGGCATGATCCAGGGCGCCGCCGTCTCGGTAACGTACGCCGTCATCCTGTTCGCGCTGGCCTTCCGCGGTTTCGCCCGCAAGGACATCGTCTCCTAGGTCAACGGAGGATCACCCACCGGTCTCGGCGGGCGCCGGTCGTGCCCACTTCGAGACCGACCCGCAACGCTCCGTGGCGCACGTTCCGCCCCCTCGCCCCGTCACAGTCGCAGAAGTCGACGTGACGTCAACGGACCGAGGGGGCAGGGAAGATGGCACGGTACGGCACACGACGGGGGCTGCGGGGCGCGGTGCTCGCGCTCACCGCGACGGGACTGCTGCTGACGGGGTGCAGCGCCGGCCCGAACCAGGGCGGCGCCTCGGACGGCGCGCATCGGGACGAAGGCCGGCAACCCGCCCCCGACGGCGGCCAGTACGGCGGTGAGCGCGGCGAGGACAGCGAGGAGAGCGACGGATCCGCCCGGGACGTCGCCCCCGCGCCGGACCTCGTCTCCACCTTCGCCCTCGACGTGGACACCGCCTCCTACGGCTACGCCCGCCGCACCCTGGCCGACGGACGGCTGCCCGACCCGTGGACGGTCCGCCCCGAGGAGTTCGTCAACAGCTTCCGCCAGGACTACGAACGCCCCGACGGCGACGGGTTCACGGTGACGGTCGACGGCGCGCGCACCGAACGCGAGGACTGGTCGCTGCTCCGCGTGGGCCTGGCCACCCGGGCCGCCGAGGGCGAGGAGGAACGCCCGCCCGCCGCGCTGACGTTCGTGATCGACGTGTCGGGTTCGATGAGCGAGCCGGGCCGCCTGGACCTGGCCCGGGAGTCCCTCGGCGTGATGACCGACCGCCTGCGCGAGAACGACTCGGTCGCGGTCGTCACGTTCAGCGGCGAGGCCGAGACCGTCCTGCCGATGACCCGGGTGGGCGGCCACCGCGACGAGATCCACGCGGCCGTCGACGGCCTGGAACCGGCCCAGTCCACGAACCTGGGCGCGGGCGTGGAGGAGGGATACGCGACGGCCGTGGAGGGCCTGCGCCGGGGCGCGACCAACCGGGTGGTCCTGATCTCCGACGCGCTCGCCAACACGGGCGACACGGACGCCGACACCATCCTCGAACGGGTCGCGGGCGCCCGCGAGGAGTACGGCATCACCCTCTTCGGCGTGGGCGTCGGCAGCGACTACGGGGACGCCCTGATGGAGCGCCTCGCGGACCGCGGCGACGGTCACACCACCTACGTCTCGGACGAGGAGGAGGCCCGGCAGGTCTTCAGCGAGGAACTCCCGCGCAACATCGACCTCACCGCCCGGGACGCCAAGGCCCAGGTCTCCTTCGACCCCTCGACCGTGGAGGAGTTCCGGCTCATCGGCTACGACAACCGCCAGGTGGCGGACGACGACTTCCGCGACGACTCGGTGGACGGCGGCGAGACCGGACCCGGCCACACGGTGACGGCGCTGTACGCGGTCCGCTCGGCTCCGGGCGCCGAGGGCCACCTGGCCACGGCCACGGTCCGCTGGCTGGACCCCGACTCCCGCACCCCGCACGAGGAGTCGGGCCGACTGGAGACGGCGGACCTGGCCGGCTCGGTCTGGACGGCGGGCCCGCGCTTCCAGGTCACGGCGGTGGCCGCGTACTTCGCGGACGCCCTGCGCCGGGGCGCCGAGGACTGGGACACCCTGCCCGGAGCGCCCGGGTTCGGCGAACTGGCCGAGCGCGCTCAGGAGTTGGCGGGAGGCACGGAGGACGGCGAGGTACGCGGACTGGCGGAGGCGATTCGCCGGGCCGATCGCCTGACGTAGGTGTCCGCACCCATTGACCTTCTGCTACGCGCCGGTAAGTTTACTTCCCAGTAAGTAAAGAACTCGCAAGTCCGAGCCGCACAGTCGCGACCAGGGGACCGCCATGGGCGTACGCAGGGATCTGAAACGAGCGAAGCAGCGCACCGACCTCGTCAGCCGCACCGGGGTCGAGATCACCAGGGACGGCAACGGGGCGGTCCGCGAGGCCCGCGTCCCGGCCCTCGCCGCCGAGCAGCCCGCCGGCACCACCGCGGACATCCCCTTCACCAACGCCGCCGAGGCCCCGGACGCCGTGGTCCTGCGCCGCCCCGTGCCGGACCGCGGCACCTGGCGGGAGGTGACGGCCGCGGCCTTCGCCGAGGAGGTCACGGCCGTCGCCAAGGGCCTGATCGCCGCCGGTCTGGAGCCCGGCGGACGGGTCGCGGTCATGTCCCGCACCCGCTACGAGTGGACCCTGCTGGACTTCGCGATCTGGGCCGCCGGCGGCCAGTCCGTGCCGGTCTACCCCACCTCCTCGCCGGACCAGGTGGAGTGGATCGTCCGGGACTCCGGTGCCCGGCACGTCGTCACCGAGACCCCGCAGCACAGCGCCACGGTGACCGAGGGCACCGCAGACCATCAGGAGGCCCCCCGCATCTGGGAGTTGGACGCGGGCGCCGTCGCCGACCTCACCGCCCTCGGCCGGGACGTGGCCGACGAGGAGGTCACCAAGCGCCGCACCTCCCTGACCCCCGACACGGTCGCCACGGTCTGCTACACCTCCGGCACCACCGGCCGCCCCAAAGGCTGCGTGCTCACCCACGCCAACCTCCACGCCGAGGCCGCCAACACCGTGGAACTGCTGCTGCCGGTGTTCCGCGAGGTCACCCGCCAGGCCCCGTCCACCCTGCTCTTCCTCCCGCTCGCCCACATCCTGGGCCGCAGCATCCAGATCTCCTGCCTGATGGCCCGGATCGAGACCGGTCACTTCCCGAGCGTGAAACCGGACGAACTCCGGCCCGCACTCAAGGAGTTCCGCCCGACCTTCCTGGTGGGCGTGCCGTACCTCTTCGAGAAGATCCACGACACCGGCCGCGCCACCGCGGAGAAGATGGGCCGGGCCGCCTCCTTCGACCGCGCCGACCGCGTCGCCGTCCGCTTCGCCGAGGCCCACCTCGCCCGCTTCCTCGGCACCGGCAAGGGCCCGGGACCCGGCCTGTACGCCGCCTGGGCCCTGTACGACCTGCTGGTCTACCGCCGGGTCCGCAAGGAACTCGGCGGCCGCATGCGCTACGCCATCAGCGGCGGCTCCCCCCTCGACCGCGACCTCAACCTGTTCTTCTACGCCGCCGGAATCATGGTCTACGAGGGCTACGGCCTGACCGAGACCACCGCCGCCGCCACCATCGTCCCGCCCCTGCGCCCCCGCCCCGGCACGGTGGGACCGCCGGTCCCGGGCACCGCCGTCCGCATCGCCGACGACGGCGAGGTCCTGATCCGCGGCGGCATCGTCTTCGGCTCCTACTGGAACAACCCGGACGCCACCGACGCCGTGCTCCGGGGCGACTGGTTCGCCACCGGCGACCTGGGCTCCCTGGACGAGGAGGGCTGCCTCACCATCACCGGCCGCAAGAAGGACCTCATCGTCACCTCCGGCGGCAAGAACGTCTCCCCGGCCGTCCTGGAGGACCGGCTGCGCAGCCGCGCACCGGTCGGCCAGTGCCTCGTGGTCGGCGACAACCGGCCCTTCGTCGGCGCCCTGATCACCCTCGACCCCGAGGCGGTCGCCCACTGGCTGTCCGTCCGCGGGCTGCCCCGGGACACCCCCCTCGCCGAGATCGCCCGCGACCCGCGGATGCGCGCCGACGTCCAGCGCGCCGTCGACCACGCCAACGAGGCCGTCTCGCGCGCGGAGTCCATCCGCGCCTTCACCCTGGTGGAGGGCGAGTTCACCGAGGAGAACGGCATGCTGACCCCGTCCCTGAAGGTCAAGCGCCACACCGTGACCGAGGCGTACGAGGCCGAGATCGAGGCCCTCTACCGCGGCTGACCCGCGCCACCGCTCGGCACACGGCAAAGGCGGGTCACCGGGGGAGACCCGGTGACCCGCCTTCGGGAGGCGTGGACGCTCAGCCGTTGCCGACGCCGTTGCCGGCGAGCACGGAGATGTCGTCCAGGATGTGCGACAGCGGCTCGTCGCCCTTGGCCTGGGTGGAGTTCTCGACACACTGCTGGTTCTGCGGGGCCGACAGGATCGGCACGTCCTGCAGGACGCCGACGGCGGCGACGCCCACGAGACCCTGGAGGTTCAGCTTCGCCGGCAGACCGACACAGGGCTTGTTCAGCGAGCCCTGGACCAGCGAGAGCTGCGGGCTCATGTCGCCGAACGTGGCCGAGTTGCCGAACTCCTGCGAGGCGCCGTTGCCGCTGGAGGAGGTGGTGCCTTCGTCGTTGCCGATCGCAAGCGCCTGCGTGGCGGTGGCGGCCGTGAGGCCGGCGACGGAAGCGGCGACAGCCGCGGTTGCCCACAGCTTCTTCATGTTCGTTCCCTTCGAAAAGCGGACTCCGGGGGAGGAGCTGCGTGATCGTCAACGCCCGAACCCCCGAGGTGGTTGCGGGCTTTGCCTCGATTGGCCCAGCGCACACACCCTCGCCCCGAGCGCCGTCGCCGGTACGCCCGCGCGCTCCCCGCCGCCGAACGGCCGCCGTCCCCAGGCCTCTGTCCGGAGCCCTGAACGCGACGACTTCACCGGATGCGAACGCAAAGCAGCGGGCCGCCGGAGATCCGGCGGCCCGCTGACTCAGGGCTCCACGGTGAGGCTGGTGCCTCAGCTGTTGCCCGCGCCGTTGCCGGCGAGCACGGAGATGTCGTCCAGGATGTGCGACAGCGGCTCGTCGCCCTTGGCCTGGGTGGAGTTCTCGACACACTGCTGGTTCTGCGGGGCCGACAGGATCGGCACGTCCTGCAGGACGCCGACCGCCGCGACACCGAGGATGCCCTGGAGGTTCGCCTTCGCCGGCAGGCCGATGCAGGGCTTGTTCAGCGAGCCCTGGATGAGCGCCATCTGGGGGCTCATGTTGCCGTAGGTGGCCGAGTTGCCGAACGACTGCGAGGCGCCGTTGCCACTGGAGGAGGTGGTGCCGTTGTCGTTGCCGATGGCCATGGCCGGAGAGGCGATCCCGACGACGGAGGCGGCGACCGCGGCGGAAGCCAGAACCTTCTTGATCACTTGCTAGTCCCTTCTGGAGAAACCCCGTCCACCGGAGCGTTCTGGTCAACTCCACCCGGCCCGCTTGGTTGCTGCCATTCACTCCGATGGCCCACATCGGGAAGAAAAGCGCACCAATTCACTCGACCCGGCCATTCCGTTGACCGGGACGGCCGAGCGGCTCGATCGGGTGAAGTGGCGAAACCAATCCCGGCGCACCGGGTTGATGCGAAGGCAGGAACACGCGTCTTGCCTCAGGGTGTGTCCGGACCCGCGGCGCGTCCTGCCCACGAAAGGAAATGCAGCATGCTCAAGAAGGCAATGGCCGCCGTCGCGGTCACCGCGTCCGTCGTCGGAGCGTCGGCCGCGGCCGCCCCCCAGGCGCTTGCCATCGGTGACGACACCGGCACCACCTCCTCCAGCGGCAACCGCGCCGAGTCGTCCTTCGGCAACTCGGCCACCCGCGGCGACATGAGCCCGCAGGCCACCCTGGTGCAGGGCTCGGCCAACAAGCTCTGTGCCGGCGTGCCCGTGAAGGCGAACGCGCAGGGCCTGGTCGGCGTCCTCGCCGCCGTCGGCATCGCCCAGGACGTGCCGATCCTGTCGGCCGCGCAGAACCAGCAGTGCGCCGAGAACTCCACCCAGGCCAAGGGTGACGAGCCGCTGTCGCACATCCTCAGCGACATCTCCGCGCTCTCCGGCAACGGCGTCGACAACGGCTGACGCTTTCGCCGACCAGCAGAGGCCGCCCGGCCTTTCCCCTTTTCCCCGGGGGTGCCGGGCGGTTTTCTGCGCCTGCTGCGCCGTTTGATTCCCTTCACCCGGTCGAAGCGTTTCGATCTTCACCGGAACGTTCTCCCGGAGCCCCGGTGTCAATTCTGTGAAGGCGTTCGAGTGAATTGTTCCACGACTCGCGTTCCGTAGTTTCCTGATCCGTCTATCCCTCGTTCTACAGCCTGCCGGTCGTGCAGCGAGCCGTTCCAGCTGTGCTCGCTCGGCCTCGGTCGACACAGGGGCACGACCGCGGAGAAGGGATAGTTCATGAAGAAGAGCGCTGCTGTCGTCGCGGGCGCCATCATGGCCATGGGCATCGCCGCCCCGGCCTTCGCCGACTCGGGAGCCAACGGCGCGGCCGTTGGCTCCCCCGGCGTCCTGTCGGGCAACGTGATCCAGGTCCCCGTGCACATTCCGGTGAATGTCTGCGGCAACACCGTGAACGTCATCGCCCTGCTGAACCCCGCGTTCGGCAACACCTGCGTCAACGACTGACGACGCAACGCACCAGCCGCTCGGCTTGTGTCAGGGCCGGCCTCGGACACTTCTCCCTGTTCCGAGGCCGGCTTTTCCCACTTCTTCGAGCAGGAAGACAACGACATTGCGACAGACCCTGAGTAGGGGCGTGGTCGCGGCCGCAGCCGCGACGAGCATTCTGTCCCTGTGCGGTGGCTCCGCCCTCGCCGACACGAGCGCCAACGGGACCGCCGCCGAATCGCCCGGCGTGCTGTCCGGCAACGACGTGTCGGCGCCGGTCACCGTGCCGGTCAACGTCTGCGGCAACAGCGTGGACGCGGGCGCCGCGCTCAACCCGTCCTTCGGCAACGGCTGCGCCAACGACGCGGATGCCGAGCGGGCCGACGCCCACGGTTCGCCGTTCGCGGATTCCGGCTACGCGCGGGACTACGCACGCGACTACGGACACGGCCGCGACTTCGCCCGCGAGTACGGCTACGGCCAGGGCCGCGACCGTGACCACGGCCGCGACCACGGCCGCGACGAGGACCGGGGTGGCGGAGCCTCGGCGAACGGCGGGACCGAGGGCTCGCCCGGCCTCGTCTCCGGGAACGCGGTGAAGACCCCGGCCGAGGTGCCGGTGAACGTCTGCGGCAACAGCGTCGACGTGGTCGGTGCCCTGAACCCGGCGTTCGGCAACGAGTGCGGCGAGCGGGAGACCCGCCACGACGACGGCGGCCACGGTTACGGCGACTCGCCGGACGACGACGGCTACGGCTACGGGGACACGCCTCCCACGAAGCCCCCCACCACGCCTCCCACGAAGCCGCCGACGACCCCGCCGACCAAGCCGCCGACGACCCCGCCCACCACGCCTCCCACGAAGCCGCCGACGACCCCGCCGACCAAGCCGCCGACGACCCCGCCCACCACGCCTCCCACGAAGCCGCCGACGACGCCTCCCACCACCACGCCGCCGACCAAGCCGCCCACGACTCCTCCGACGACACCGCCGACCACCCCGCCCACGACGCCTCCCACCAAGCCGCCGGGCGGAGGCGAGGGGCCCCCGCCCTCCCTGCCCGAGACCGGCAGTGGTGAGGCCGTGCTGGCCGCCGCCGGTGCCAGTGCCGCCCTGATCGTGGCCGGAGCCGTGCTGTACCGACGAGGCAGAGCCGCCTCCCGTCGGTGAGCCGCCGTACG
The DNA here is from genome assembly GCF_040653275.1 of Streptomyces sp. NPDC048002. Taxonomy (NCBI): domain Bacteria; kingdom Bacillati; phylum Actinomycetota; class Actinomycetes; order Kitasatosporales; family Streptomycetaceae; genus Streptomyces; species Streptomyces sp. NPDC048002. The sequence continues at coordinate 311,091 of NZ_JBEZNL010000006.1, forward strand.
GGTGCCGGACGCGCTCGGCGCCCGGCACCCGTACACGGGTGGCCGTTCCCCGTCTTTTTCTTTCCTGCCTGTCGCAGCAGCGACAGGCTTTCGTTTTTTCTCTTCTCCCGTCTTCTTTCGTCATCTTTCCTTCGGTCGGGCGAGTGGGGCACTCGGAAGCCGTAATGGCGGTGGCGTAATGCCATTTCATATGACTGAGTGTCAGTAATGGCTCAACCTGCGCTCACGGAGAAAGGAGCAGGCATGGCCCCACAGCAGCGATCGGCCCGGACCCGTCGGTGGTCGGCGAGTATCGCGGTGATCGTCGCCGCGTCCGCCGCCCTCGCGTCCGGTCCGGGTGTCGCCGCGGGTGCGGGGGTGGCGCGCGTCGCCGCCGACCCGCCCGCTCCGGCACCCGCGGCGTCCCCGGCCCCCACGACGACGGATCCCGCCTCGGCAGCCACGACACCGGTGCCCGCCGGACCGAAGCAGGACACCCCCGCCTTCGGTGCCTACCTCAACTACGACGCCCGGGGCGTGGCCCGGATCGCCGAGCTGAGCGACTGGCTGGGCGGCGCCGACCTGCGCGTCGGCCACACCTATCTGCCCGGCGACCGGTGGAGCAACATCGCGGGCGCCCCCGACTTCCTGGAGGACTGGGCGAACTGGCGCCGGGAGCGGGACGACCGGATGTTCGTCCTGAACGTCCCCATGATGGAGCGCAACGAGGAGGGCCTCTCCGACGCCCAGGTCCGGACCCTGCTCCGGCAGGCCGCGGGCGGCGCCTTCGACCACCACTTCCGCGCCCTGGCGAAGCGGCTGGTGGAACTGGGGATCCCGGACACGGTCATCGTGCCCGGCTGGGAGATGAACGGCATCACCTACACCCACCGCTGCGGTCCCGACCCGGAGTCCTGGAAGACGTACTGGAAGCGGATCGTCACGGCCATGCGGGCGGTGCCGGGGCAGCGGTTCAAGTTCGACTTCACCCCGAGCCGCGGCCGGGACGCCGTTCCCTGGACCCAGTGCTACCCCGGGGACGACACCGTCGACATCATCGGCATGGACTCCTACGACCAGCCGCGGGGCGTGTCCTTCGACGAGCAGATCAAGGAGCCCTACGGCCTCCAGGCGCACGTCGACTTCGCCAAGGCCCACGGCAAGCCGATCTCCTACCCGGAGTGGGGGCTGTTCCGCAACGGCGACAACGCCGAGTACATGCGCCGCATGCTCGCCTGGATGGACGAGCACAAGCCGCTGTACAACACGGTGACGGACTACTGCCCGCACGGTGTGTGGCAGTGCGCGGAGAACCCCCGGGCGTCCGAGGTCTACCGGCAGGCGCTGTCCGGCCGGACCGAGGAGCCGACACCCACGCCCACGCCGGAGCCGACACCCACGCCCACGCCGGAGCCGACCGGGCCCACCACCCCGCCGGTCACCCCGCCCAACTGCTCGCCGCTGGACCTGGGCGAGTGGGTGGAGTACTGGCTCGGCGGGAAGCTGTGCCTGCGCTTCGACTGGTACTCGCGCAACAGGTGAACCCCCGGGTGGCGGCGGGCCGGTCAGGGCCCTCCGCCACCCTCGCGCTCCTGCCAGCGGCGCACCAGCCGCTTGCCCTGCCGCCGGGCGGCGGCCGCGCACAGCGCCGCCGCCAGCAGCGGCGCGGTCCGCCGTCGGGCCAGCAGCAGCCGCCGGTTGACCACCGGCTCGGGCCGCCAGTGCTGCTTGTACGGCTCGTTCCCGCGCAGCAGGCTCAGGGTGCCCCGCGCGTGCTCGGCACAGGCGTCCAGCAGCATCACCGCCACGTCCGCCTTGCGTTCGCGCAGACACGGATGGGCGCCGTACAGATAGCCGCCCGTGAGGCGGTTCGACAGCAGGGTCAGATCGACCGCCACCACGTCGTCGTCGAGGCGGAACTCGGTGACGACGGCGTCCCCGGACGCCACCATCGGCCCGACCGAGCGCACCAGGTGCTCGCAGAACCGGGGCCGCAGATGCTCGGCCGTCACCGTGCGCCCCTGCCACTGGAGCCGGTGCAGTTCCAGCAGCCGCCGCAGCGCCTTGTCCACCTCGCCCGGCGCCACCACGTGCCGCTCGATACCGAGCGCGGTCAGCTTGCGCAGCTTGGCGCGGACCCGCTGCTGCGCCTTGGCCGACGGCAGCCGGGCGATCAGCTCCGGCACCGGGGCGGCCGGCAGTTCCAGGCACAGGGAGTCCGGCACCGCGCGGCGGGGGCCCCGCCAGCGGTCGTAGACCTGTTCGGCCGCGCCTCCCGGGCGGACCTCGCGCAGGTCGATCAGGGCGGTCCCGGCCGCCGCCGCGAGGCCCTCGGTGAGCGCGGCCACCGCCGGTTCGCCGTGCTCGCCGTCCAGCAGGACGTCCCCGTAGTCGGAGATCGCCCCGCCGAGCGGCACCAGCGTGGGCAGCGGGCCGCCCACCCGCATCAGCGGGGCGGCGGCCACGAGTTCGCCCCGGTCGCGGACCAGGACCAGCCGGAGCCGGCCCGGCCCGCCGTACGACAGCCACCACGAATGCAGCCAGGCATGGCTCTGGAACGGGGTCGCGGTCGCGCAGTTGCCGTACAGCCGCGCCCAGTCGGAGGACAGTGCGGCGAACGCGTCCGCGTCGGTGACGAGTTCCGTCGTGCAGGTCACAGCTGTCCGTGGACGTCGGCGGCGAGGGCCGGGCCGGGCACGGCCGGCCGTCCGGGGCCGTCGGCGCCCCGCCGGGGCCGGACCAGCAGCACCAGCCCGCCCAGCAGCCCGCCCGCGCTCGCGCCGACCAGGCCGGTCAGCGCGGGGGAGGCGGAGGAGGGCTCGGCGGGCTCGGTGGCGCGGGCGAACTGCTGGAGCTCGACACGGGTGGACGCCTCGGTGTCCGCCGCGTGCCGGGTCAGCGCGCGGGAGACGGCGTTGGCCATGTCGGCGGCCAGGTCGGCGCGCGAGGAGGTCGCGGTGACGGCGACCATCGGGGCGTCCGGCGAGGTCGCGGTCCGCACGCTCTCCTGGAGCGTCGACACCGGCACGCCCGCCCACACCTGGGCGTCGCCCAGCACCGCGAGCTGGGTGGCGACCCGGCCGTACGCCTGGGCGAAACCGAGCGCGGAGGACGGGTCGGACCCCTCGGTCGGGACGGCGACGACATAGCTGGTGGCCGTGTAGGCCGGCGGCTGGAGCAGCCCGTACGCCCCGCCGAGCAGGCCGCCGGCGACGGCGCCCGCCGCGATCAGGGACCAGGGCGGCAGGGACCTGGCACGGGACAGGGGAGTGGCCGGACGGTGCCGTCCGGTGGCGTGCTCGGTCATGTGGAACGGACTCCCTCGGGTGACGGGGACGAGGCGGACGGCGGGGAGGCGACGGAGTGGTACAGGTCGAGCAGACGGGCGGCGCTGCGGGTGATGGCGTAGTGCCGGGCGGCCTCGGGCGCGGTGCGCGGGTGAGGGCCCTCGGCGCGGGCGGCGGTGAGGGCGCGGGCGAACTCCTCGGGGCCGCCGGCGACGCGGCGCGCGGTGGGCGCCGCCCCGGCGGGGAGGTCCTCGATCGCGGGGCAGGAGGCGTACAGCACGGGCAGTCCGCAGGCCAGCGCCTCCAGCGCGGCCAGCCCGAACGCCTCCTCGGGGGAGGGGGAGGCGAAGACGTCCATCGCGGCGAGCAGCGAGGGCAGGTCCGGGCCCGGGGTGCCGTCGGGGACGTAGGGGCGTTCGCCGGTGAACAGGACCCGGTCGCCGACGCCCGCCTCGTGCGCCGTGCGGCGCAGGGCCCGTTCCTCGGGGCCGCCGCCGACCAGCAGCAGCCAGTGGTCCTCGGGGAGCAGGGCGAGGGCGCGCACCAGGGTGCCGAAGCTCTTGCCCTCCGTCAGCCGGCCGACACCGCCGACGACATGGGCGTCCTCGGGCAGGCCGAGGCGGCGCCGGGTGTGCAGCCGCCGCACCGGGTCGAAGCGGAAGCGCTCCAGGTCGATGCCGTTGGGCACCACCTCGATCCGCGGCGCGGGCACGCCCCAGCGCTTGAGCCGGTCGGCGACGGTCGGGGAGACCGCGACGGTCATCCGGCCGAGCCGTTCGCCCGCCAGATACAGGGAGCGCACGCCCGGACCGAGCCGCCGGCCCTCCATCTGCGAGTCGCCCAGGGAGTGTTCGGTGGCGACGACCGCGCCCACCCCCGCCATCCGCGCGGCCAGCCGGCCGTAGAGGCAGGCGCGGTACAGGTGGGTGTGGACCAGGTCGTAGCCGCCGCGGCGGATCAGCCGGGCCAGCCGGGGCAGGGCGGCCAGGTCGCGGTTGCCGGACATGCCGAGGTGGACGACGCGCACCCCGTCCGCGACCAGTCCGTCGGCGACCGCGCCGGGGTTGGTGAGGGTGACGACGTCGCACTCGACGGGCAGATGCCGCAGCAGCAGCCGCAGTTGCTGCTCGGCGCCGCCGACGCCGAGGCCGGTGATGATGTGCAGGGCCTTCATCGCGGACCTCCCACGGGCCGGCGGCGCAGCCGGTGCAGCCGCTGCTTGAGATAGAGGCGTACGGCGCCGTCGTTCTGTCCGACGTGGACGCGGGGGAGCGCGTGCGGGCCGGTCAGCGGGCCGGGGTCGATGGCGCAGCCGTAGCCGTAGCCGGCCGCGCGGACCGCCTCGACGGCGCGGGCGTCGAGCGTGCCGTACGGGTAGCAGAAGCCGTCCACCGGTGCGCCGGTCAGCTCGGTGAGCACCGCTCGGCTGTCCGCGGTCTCGGCGCGCAGGGCCTCCTCGTCCGCCCTGGTCAGGTCCACATGGGTCAGCCCGTGCGAGCCGATCTCCACCCCGGCGTCGGCCGCCCGCCGGATGCCGTCCGCGTCCAGCAGCGGTTTGCGCGGGCCGAGCGGGTCCCAGGCGTTGTCGCCGCCGAGCCGGCCGGGCAGCACGAAGAGGGTGGCGCCGCAGCCGTGGCGGTCCAGCACCGGCAGGGCGTGGTCGAGGAAGTCGGCGTACCCGTCGTCGAAGGTCAGCCCGACCAGGCCGGGCCCCTCGCCCCGGGAGCGGGCGGCGAGCAGGTCGGCCATGCACACGCCCCGCAGGCCCCGGCGGCGCAGCAGACCGAGCTGTTCGTCGAGGCGCTCGGGCGTGACCGTGATCCGGTACGGGTCGTCCGAGCAGTCACCCACGGAGTGGTACATCGCCACCCAGGGGACCGGCCCCGGGCGGCGCCCCTGGCGCGGAACGGGGTCAGCGGAGCCGACGGGACGAGCGGGAACGGACATGGCGGAGCCTTTGTGTGACGGTGCGAAAGGAGTCGAAGATCGGTTTCAGGCCCTGGGCGTTGACGGCCCGGCCGAGCAGCAGGAACAGGCAGGTCACGGTCGCCGCGCCGACGGCGAGCGCCGCCAGGGGCGTGTCGGGGCGGGCGGCGGCCAGGGCGCCGGCCGGGGTCGCGAGGGCGGCGGCGGCCACCGGTCCGCCCAGCTCCCGCAGCACGTGCCGGGTGCGGACGGGAACGGAACGCCGGCGCATGCCCGCGAGGAGCAGCACGGCGGTGACGGTGATGCCGGCGGCGTTGGCGGCGGCGATCCCGCGCACCCCCCACGAGGCCAGGGACCAGGCGCCGGCCCAGGAGGTGACGACGATGCCGACGGCCATCGTCGCCAGCGGGTACCAGGTGGGGCGGCCGGCCGAGAAGTAGGAGCGGATCAGCACCCCGACCAGGGTCTGGCCGAGCAGTCCGAGGGCGTACACGCGCATCACCGCGGCCGTCACGGCCGTGTCCTCGGCGGTGAACGCGCCGCGCTGGAAAAGGAGTTCGACCATCTGCGGGGCGCAGGCGACGACCGTGGCGGTGCCGAGCAGGACGACGCAGGCGGCCATCGCCAGGTCCCGCTCGACCCGGGCGCGGGCCAGGTCGGTGTTGCCCTCGGCCATCGCGCGGGCCACCACCGGGAAGGTGACGGTGCACAGCATCAGCGACAGCGTCATCGGGATCTGGGCGACCTTCTGCGCGTAGTTCAGGTGCGAGATGGACCCGGCGGGCAGCCCGGAGGCGAGGTAGCGCTCGATGAGGACCTGCGACTGACGGCACAGCGCGAACAGCAGCACGGACGCCACCAGCGCGGCACCCACGGCCTGCCCGGCGGCGGGCCCCGACTCCTCCGCGGCGACCGACCGACGGCGCAACTGCTTGACGAAGGAAGGCAGTTGTACGGCGACCATCAGGACGCCGCCGACCGCGACACCCACCGCCGCCGACCGCACCCCCCAGCGGCCGCCGAGCACGAACATCGCCGTGATGATGCCGGTGTTGTACGCCACGTAGATCGTGGCCGGGACCAGGAAGCGCCGGTGGGCGCGCAGCCCGGCCGCGCAGAAACCGGCGAGTCCGAAGCTCAGCACGCAGGTCGCGGTCAGGCGGGTGCAGTCGACGGCGAGCGCCGGGTCGGGCAGTCCTGGCGCGAGCAACTCGACCAGGTGGGGCGCCAGCCAGACGGTCAGGGCGCCGGTGGCGGCCAGGGCCAGGGCCAGCCTCGGGAGTGTCGTCGCGACCAGCGCGCGCACCGGGTCGCCGGGAGCGCCCCGGGAGCGGCGGGCCAGGGCCAGACTGAAGGCGGGGACCAGCGCGAAGGCGAGGCCGTCCTCGATCAGCAGGGTCGAGGCGAACTCCGGCACCGTCCAGGCGACCAGGAACGCGTCCGTCTCGGTGCCCGCGCCGAACAGCCGGGCCAGCGCCTGGTCGCGGGCCAGCCCCAGCACGGCACCGGCGATCGACAGCACGACGGTGACGATGGTCGCGCGGGCCAGGAACTTCTTGGAGACGACGGGCAGTTCGTTGCCGTCCCGGACCGTGCCGGGCTCGCCGGAGCGGGCCGACGGCAGAGCGGACGGCAGAGCGGTCGGCAGGGCGGACGGCAGGGGCGGCGGGCCCTCGGTGCCGGTGCCCGGAGGTGTCACGGTCATCGTGCGGCGGCCTCCTCGGCGCCGGGTGCCAACGCCCACCAGGCCACCAGGCCCAGGCAGACGGCGGTCAGCACGGTGGACGGTCCGCCGATGTCGGCGTACACGAAGTCGGTGAGCTGCCACACCAGCAGGCCGCAGGCGACCAGCCCGCAGTCCGTACCGGGTCCCGCCGCGCGCACCCGGACCAGCCGGCGCACCGCGCACACCAGCAGCGCCAGCCAGCCGCCCACCAGCGCGACCAGTCCGATCAGGCCCTGCTCGGCGAGGATCAGCAGATACATGTTGTGCGGGGAGAGCAGCGGCTGACGGAGGAATCCGGCGCCCGCGCCCTCGGTGTCGCTGCCCGCGGACAGCGCCAGCGAGGCGTGCGCGTCCCGGTGTTCGGGGAATCCCTTCAACCCGACGCCGGCCAGCGGCTGTTCCCGCCACATGCCGGTCGCGGCCGCCCACATCGTGTACCGGTCGGTGACGGACTGGTCGGGGGCGTCGGCGACCTGCCCGATGCTGCTGATCCGCTCCTGGAGCATCGCCGTGCCGATCCCGAGACCGCCGACCAGGATCACCCCGGTCGCGGCCACCACGGCGGCCACCTTCAGCGCCCGCCGCAGCCCGGCCAGGGCCAGTTGCGCCGCGAGGGCCACGGCGGTGGCGATCCAGGCGCCCCGGCTGAAGGACAGGGCGAGCGGCAGCAACAGCGCCACGGCGCACACGGCCGCGACCGCGCGGTGCCGTACCGGGGTGCGGCCGAGCGCCAGGCCCACCGCGCACACCAGACCGAAGGCGACGACGGTGGACATGCCCATCACGTCCTGCGCCCCGAAGGTGCCGACCGCCCGGACCGGCTCGCCCTGGTAGGAGGCACCGGTGCGGGTCACGTACTGGTGCACGCCGACCGCCCCCTGCCACCCCGCGAGGGCGACGAACGACCAGGCCAGCAGCCGGAAGTCGGCCCGGTCCCGGATCAGCAGCAGGACCGCGGCCGGGACCAGCACGAACACCTGGAGGTAGCGGCCCATACCGCTGAGACCGGCGCCGGGCGAGACCGCGCCCACCGCGGCGACCGCCAGCCCCACCACGGGCATGCCGAGCACCACGGCCGCGGGCCGCGACAGGGGCCGCCGCCGGTCCCGTACGAGACGTACCGCGCAGTACAGGACCATCAGCGCCGACAGCGCGTCGGCCGGGCCCGCGCCGCCCTCGCCGCCCGGGGCGACGGGGAGCGCGAGCAGGGACACGACCGCCACCACCGGCAGGACCGGGGAGAGGGAGCGGACCCGGGGCGGGGCGAGGGCGAGGCCGGCCACGCCCGTCAGCTCCCCGTCGGGCGCAGCAGCGCCGCGGCCGTGCGCAGCAGGATGCACACGTCCTGCCACAGCGACCAGTTGTCGATGTACGCGTTGTCGAACCGCGCCCGGTCCTCGATGGAGGTGTCGCCGCGCAGTCCGTGCACCTGGGCCAGGCCGGTCAGCCCGGCCCGCATCCGGTGGCGGGCCGCGTAGCCGGGGTAGGTCTGGCTGAACTTCGCGACGAAGTAGGGGCGTTCGGGCCGCGGCCCGACCAGGCTCATGTCGCCCAGCAGCACGTTCCACAGCTGGAGCAGCTCGTCCAGCGAACTGCGGCGCAGGAAGCGGCAGAACCACGACATGCGCACCTCGTTCGCGACGCTCCAGCGGGTCGCCGACTCGTGCTCGTCGACCGGGCGGTGGGTGCGGAACTTCAGCAGCGTGAAGGGGCGCCCGTCCTTGCCGATGCGTTCCTGGCGGAACACGACACCGGGGCCTTCTGTCAGCCGCAGCACCGCGGCGCACAGCAGCAGCAGCGGGCCGACCAGGGCCAGCAGGACCCCGGACACGGTGACGTCCAGCGCCCGCTTGCCGAAGCCGGCGTGGCGCGGGGCGGCCCCCATGTGCAGGCGCCGACAGGCGTAGCCGGCGAGCTGGTCCCGGGAGGCGTACGCGGGGGAGTCCGCGTCCAGCTCCCACACCGTGCAGCCCGAGGCGGCCAGCGCCCGCAGCAGCGGCGCCCGTTCGGACCGCACCGACGGATGCACGGCGAGGACGTCCACGACGCCGTTCTGGATCAGGGCCCGTTCGACCTCCTCGCCGGTGCTCAGCACGGGCAGGGTCTCGGTGCCGTCCGGGTCGGCGGCGACCAGGCCCACCGGCCGCACCCCGCAGCGCGGGTGGCGCAGCACCCCGGCGGCGACACGCTGCGCGGTCGCGGCCGGGCCGATGACGAGCGCGGCGCGCGGCCGGGCGGCCAGCGCGTCGGCGCGG